>CAZRWX010000057.1:0-15958 GCA_964603925.1 uncultured Bifidobacteriales bacterium
AAATTGCTGCTCCTTGTTAAAACCATAAACGAGAAATTTATTCCCGCTGATTTGCTGCAGAGCGGGTATTAAGTCGTTCTGGCTGGCTGAAGTTTGGTATACAAGTATATGACTGCCGGAGAATGGCTTTGCTTTAAGTATCTCTTCCCTGATAATGGGTGGTACAATAGTTGTATTAGCCTTAATAACCGGGGCATCAAAAAATGAGGAAATAAGATAATGCTGGCAGCGGGGGACTTTGGCTTTTACAATAGTCTTTGCTATAAGATAATTGTCTCGTTCGGCCGCTGGTATGGGTATATCAAGGCGGCAGCGGTCCATAACCTGCATATTGTCAATACTGATTAATGGAAGATTGTGGTGTTTGGCGTAGAAAAAAGAGAATGATTCAAAATCAGAGATAACTATATCGGGGCTGAATTCATTCTGTAAAAGCCTGTATTTGTGGAAGTTCTCTCTTAAACTTGCGGGCCCGTCAGATAATATTTTTTTTATGGAAGAAAGTTTGGAGACTTTACCGTGTTTATAGGCAAGATGGAAACCTTGGATCTGCCTTACCCTGTCACCGTAATGTTTCTTTAAAAAAACATAGGCCCGGTCACTGGTTACTATACGTATATCATGGGAACTGATAAGGTGAGATAAAATAACATGGCTGCGGGTGGCATGTCCCATGCCTTCGCTGGGTACTCCGTATAAAATTTTCAATGGTTTACTCTTTCGCTGGAGGCGTGGTGCTGCTGCAGCTCTGGAGGAACTTTCCTGTTATTTGCCAGGCCAATCATATAGATGTGAGGCAATGCTTTTAAATGTAATACTGGCTGTGTAAAGCTGAAGAATTCCGGAACCTGGTTCAAAATACCAGCCTCAGATTGCCAAAAAATAAATTTAAAAATTGGTAAGCTAACCTGTAACCTGCGCTCATGAACTCTTACTTGTCCCATTCAATGATAAACCCTTTTAACTTATCAAATTGATGTACAGTAATCCAAGCCTGGTTATGATTCGCACCTATTACCTGATAATAAATTTCATTGGTGCGGCCTTTTTGTAATCGGGAAGTGTAGCTGAGGGGCTCGCCGTTTTCCCAGACGGTTTTTCCCTCTTTTTTATGCAGGCCGATAAATGCGCCATGGTGATTTTGCAATGCTGTAAAGAGGGCCGTTTGCTCTTCAGGTGAGGAAACCGTAACCAGATGACCGCCCAGCTTGCGGCAGAAGCGCGCTGCCTGCGGCCAGGTCATTTTTTTAGGTATGTGCAGATAATAATGCCCCCGGTTGTTTACAGCCATTTGTTTTAAATTAGATATATAGTTTTGTTTTATATAGTACATAACTTTTGCGTAATAAACATTATGGGTCCAATCGGGGTTGCCTGACCAACGCTCATATGCCTCCTTATAACATGCAGAAGGCAGTGTGGGGCTGTCGAAGTAGAATGTATCTGGTGGGGATTTTAGGAATGGCCCCAGGCTTGTTATTCTGTTGCCTTCACATAGTAAATTGGTAAGAGGCATACCCTTTAAAGGTGCAAGGTCACTTATCCTGTTATTTGAACAGTCAAGCCTTTCCAGCTTTAAACCTGATATAGGATAGATAGACTTCAGGTTGTTTTGGGAAATGTCCATGCTTTTTATGGTTTGATTATGCAAAGGCGGCAGTAAACCATTCAGGGCACTTTTTAGATTAACTCCACGGACAGATATCCGGTTAAGTGGCTCTATACTCTCCAGGGGGTTATAACCGATTGATAAATAGTCCATCTCCATACCAACCAGAGGTGCCAGTGACTTTATACGGTTATTGTCTATTAATAAGGTTTTAAGTGGACACTTGCTGATAGGCTCCAGGTCTTCAATTAAGTTGCGTTTTACTGTAAGGTAAGTTAGAGGGAGACCGCGCAGGGGTTGTAAACTGGTGATTTGGTTATCTGCCACTGAGAGGTTACTCAAGCTTTTGCTTTTTAAGGGGGCAATGTCCGTTATACTGTTGTATGAAAGATCTGCCAATTTCAGGGGCATACCCTCCAGAGGGCTGATATCAGTTAATTGGTTGGAGATTAGTACCAACCGATTAATGGGCGCGCCCCGTATGGGCTCCAGGTTGGTTAATTTATTGTTGTTCAATAGCAGAACTTCAAGAGGCGCACCGTTTAAAGCCGCCAGGCTGGTAATGTTGTTAGAACCAGCGTAAAGAAACCTTAAAGGCATGCCCGTAAGCGGTGAAATATCATCAATTTTATTTTCTGGTATGGCCAGCCACTGCAAAGGCATACCCCTCAGAGGTTCCAGGTTCGTTATCCCTAACCTGGCAGCCTGAAACCTTTCCAGCTTTAGCCCGGCTAATGTCGATAGAGGTATATTTGAAAGCGGCTTGATATCCAGGCTGTTCAGGCTCTTAGTTTTATGAAAAAATGTTACCAGCTTACCGGCGATGTCTGCATCAAGACTATCATGCCTTAATTGTGATACAATTCTGGAATTGGGATCTATACGGTAAATATCTTCAAGGTTTTTTAAGGCATTAGAATAGTTGCCGACTTCCCAGGCAATGAGCACCTCCATTTCCAGCATTCTGGCCCTGTAAACGGAATTGGGATACAGGTTGTAGAAGTCGGCTTTTATTGGATCGGCGTAATGACCAAATTCAGCTTCATGTTTAGAAGCTATAATGTAGGCTTTCATAAGTGCCAGCTCGGCCACCTCTCTGCCTGCATAATCTTCGGCAACGGTAAGGTATTCGTCTATTGCCTGTTTTAAGTCGCCATTGGCGTAAAGGGCGTCCCCCGCAATCAGAGGGCTGGCTTTTTCGGGAAGAGAAAGCCTGTAAACGTCGATGCTTTTTAAATATACACCTTCGCTATAGCATATAAAACCTATACGGTTGTGGCCTCTTTCCCGGTGGGGAAGAAAATCGTGATAGACGAGAGTTTCTTTTCCATTGATTTTCAGGGAAAGTTTGTTCTGTAGACGTTGTAATTCAACACGCACCGGTTGATTAGGTTTAACAAAACTGGAGTTGGAGATGTTGGTGGGTATAGTAGCGCCGCCAAAGTTTTTGCCTAAAATATCCAGTGTGCCAGAATAGCCTGCACATTGTATTGAATAACTGGGCGGAAGATGAAACATGCTGGTTTGGGGTTCATCTTTGCCGTTTATGAATACTGAAAGCGCATTTATGTCCTCCCCAAATACCACATTCATAACCACTCGGACATCGCTGCTAAGGCGTATATTTCTCAGCAAGCACCATTGGAACTCCTTCAGCCTCAGGCCTTGGGCGGTTAATGAAAATGACTCTGCTGGCTTTTTCATATCACCTTGCCTGAATTCAAACTCATCAATACTGGCTTTGGGACCCATGAAGTTCTGCCCGTATATGCGTACCCAGTTGCCCTCCTGCAGGCGACGTTCTAAAAGGATAAGACCCCCAATGGTCATGAATAAAAGAATAAGAGCGCAGGAAAGAACAAAGGGGATCTTATTTCTCTGGATTGTTTTTTTGACTTTATAAGCAATAGTAGGAGCTTTAGCGCGGACGGGTTCACCAGCCTGGTAGCGTTTCAGGTCTTCGGCCAGCCGCTTGGCGCTGGCATATCTTTCCTTAGGGTTTGGCCTGAGTGCCATAAGTACCACGGCCTCAAGGTCGGCGTCTATATTCTTATTATAAAATCTGGGTGGTACAGGCTCATGAGTGGCCAGTTGCCTGAGGTCGTCCAATACATTTTTATTGGATTGGAAATGCTTTTTACCCGTAATGATCTGGTACAGCACTGCGCCAATACTGTATACATCAGCCTTCTCGTCTACGCTTTCGCTGGATATGGCCTGTTCGGGGGCCATATATTCAATGGTGCCGAATATTTGCCCTTGCACACTTACGTTCTCGGTGGCATCCGGGGTGTTCATTTTGGCTATACCAAAATCCATGATTACAGGAGATCCGTCATTTCTGATCATTATGTTCTGGGGTTTTATGTCCCGGTGGTAGATACCATGCTCATGGGCAAAGTGAATGGCTGAGCAAACTTCTATAATGATGGATATGGCCTGTTGAATGGGCAGAATGTTGTATTCTTGAGTTTGTGTCACCGAAAGGCGTTTGTGCCGTTTGCGTTTGAGTTCTTCCTTTTGATTTAACTCTATACTCTTCATAATAGAGTTAAGGTCCAGCTCCTGGGTGGTGTCACATTCTATGCGGGGCTTATCTGATGATTTGGATTTGTATTCCAGTACCCGGGAAAGGGTAGCACCATCGAGGTACTCCATGGCGATATAATTTATACCGTCTGATTCGCCGACTTCATGTATGCGGCAGATACCATGATGCTGGAGCTGGGACATGATCTCGGCCTCTTTTATAAAGCGCTCCAGTTGAGTTTTGGAGGCTTGATCGCCTGCCAGCAATGTTTTAACCGCGACAATGTTACCGAATGGATCCTGGGCCTTCCAGACTTCGCCCATTCCGCCCTTACCCAGGGACTCTTGAAGCTTATACTTGCCGAAATATCGGACTCCGTCGAAATATTTAAGGGCCTCATCCTGTAGATAGTCCTGCTCTGGTACCTCCAACTCGCGCACCGACAGGATAGGAATCAGGTTGTCCAGGCCCTTAACCTTATAAGCGAACAAATACTTAAAGGATAAGAGCGCCCTGTTTTTCTTCCCCAATATCATTGATTTACCCGCGTTCTCCCTGAGAGCGTAAATGCCGTTAGATTCCTGGCCGAAAATACTGTGATCTGGCGGTGTATCTTTACCTTCCTGGATTACCCAGTCCGTGGGAAGCTCTTTGGCTATATCATTCAAGGTATTTTCAGTCATGAGTATTTCGTCTTCATGAGCCAGTTTGGCCAGCCTGGCTGCTATGTTAACGGCCGTACCCATAACGGTGTAGTCTTTGCGTGTGGCTGAGCCCATGCTGCCTACTACCATCTCACCGGTATTAATACCGATACCGGCCCCGGGTATGGTTTTACCGGCTTTATTGAACTGTTCACGGATAGCGGCCAGATTATCTAACTGCTCCAGGGCTGTTTTAATGGCCCGCAGCGCGTGGTCACGATAGTACTTGGGGGCACCATAAAGGGCCATTACTTCATCACCAATAATTTTGTCTACGGTGGCTCTGTTTTGCTCAATGGCCTTTATGGTGGTATCCAGATAGGCATTCATGATTTTACGTACTTGTTCGGGTATTAATTTTTCACTCATTTGAGTGAAACCGCGGAGATTAGTAAAACTGACGGTCATGAGACGGCGTTCGGGGAATTTAAATGTGGTAAGGTCCTCATCTGAAAGAGAGGTTAAGTCCAAACTAATGTATTTTTTTACATATTCCTTAAACCGGTGCTGGTCAGTTACATTTTCTATGATGACGTCCATTACGCCTTCACTTTTAGTCAGCTTTATTTTAAAGTGATCACCATTTTCATCAACCGTTTCTATTATTTTTGTGCTTTCATTGTCAATTACAGTGATCTTCTCCAGCAATGGCTGGTTATTCAGCCTGTAAATAATGTTAAAGTCTTTGCCTATCAGGCTTTCCTTTTTAATCTTGAAAAAGCGGGAGAAGGCCCTGTTGATGTACTCTATTTTGCCGTTGGCAGATACTCGAAGGGTGAGGAGCTCGAGCCCTTGTATGGAGTGGGAAATTGTTTCTGTAGTGGTCTCGTTAGAGCTACGATTTTTAATTTGATCTCTGAGCTTGTTGATCTCCCTTAAAGCATCTCGATATTTTTGAGACAGAGCATCTATCCTGTTGTCCTCGTTTTGTGGCATATCTATTTACTATGAATAAAGGTTCTCTCAATACTTAAATCTTCTCAAATTTAAATGTTTGATGCAAAGACTTTGGCTTAATTTCCTCAGATAAGGCTTCTTCATCTTGCATAAAATTGGTCATTTTCCTTTTAATTCCCCCAGACGGCGCTCAATAACGGCTTTGATTTCTTTGAGTTCGTCAGGTGTCATAGTACAGCCTTATATAGTGAGATGTATACTGCTCTTAATCTCTGTAAGCTCTAATTCCAGAGGCCTGGATAGACCTGATGTTTTAATCTTACCTTTGCCTTTGGCCCAGACGTTGATGCTGTCACCCTCAATTTTAAGGCTGACCGACGGGCCGTCACTTTCAAGCTTAATATTGCCAAAGCTAAGGCTCTCCCCTTCCAGCAGCGTAATTATTTGGAAAGATGGGCGAATTTGAATAGAGGCATATTTGCCGAAGAATGCGGCTTTGTCATCCTGGTAAATTGTACTGCAGCGCTGGAGGAATATCAGGTCGTCTATTCCATCCCCTTTAACCACTAGACCGACGGTGGCCCCATCTACCTTTAGCTCAGATGATGAAATCGGTTTTTGACCGGGGGCCAGGGGACGTAGAACAGCGGTATAGTGGTCAGGACTTTTACCTTTAAGCTGCAGGTGGCGGGTAGAAAAGCACTCATCTGGCTTGGCACTGTATTCCAAAATAGGGAGTTGTTTAATTTCCTCCTCCAGAAACTCCTGATCAGGTAGAAGCACTTGTAAATCTGTACCAAAACGGCCCTTGAAAATAAATCCCTCAGCCGCGCTGCCTGTGTTTGAATCCGAAACAGCCTGGAGGTGCCAGTAACTGGGGATATCCTCCGGGAGGCGTACTTCATCATGGAGTATGACATAGTCATCTTGAACAGCCATTACGCTGCGTGAGATCTGGGGGTTTGGCTCGCGAAAGCGCTCCCAGGCTATGTCTACGTCTGTATGATTACATCTGTCGCTTAAGAACGTGGGCTCTTCCATGTCAAGGGCTTTAGGATTTACACCCTGGGCGAAATCGAGATGGGGAAATGTTTGAAAGCGCTCTATATGCCCAGGTGCCAGGGGCTTATGCCTGTCGTAGAATGATAACGTGGTGTGACGCCAGGTTTCCCCGGCTTCGCCGCCATCATAAATAAGGGGTTTACCATTGGCGAACATTATAATGCTGCCTTCTGTGTTATGGTAACGATAACCGCCGGGCCCCATTTTAAATAACAAGTAGGACTCGTTTTCTTTCTCGAAATTTTTGCGGAAAATAGCACCGAAACCCTCCAGGCGGCGGCTTACAAGGGTTGGGGCTGGTACTGTTTTAAGATCCCCGGCCTCCAGGCCTGCCAGAAGCAGAGGGTAGCCGCCTCTGTCACCATAGCCGCCATTGCCCGCCTGATAAGACCACAATACCATGTCAGCAAACTCAGGATCCTTATCCCTGTAAAAGCGTGATGCCAGGGCAGCATGTTCGTTCATGAAAGTGCCAATATGCGCGTGATCGCCAACGGGGGGTATGCGCCTGGTTTTAACAGTATTATTGTAGTCTACTTCTTTGAGGCCATCGCGCATCTCTTCAAACTTTACAGGTATAGGAGGTGTAAGTAAAAGAGGGCCCCAGGTAAGGAAATCTTTAAGCCTGGCTATATCGGAGGGTTGGGTAATATTGTGCTGATACAGGTGCCAGCAGAGATTCATACGGCATTTGTATGAGTGCAGGTAGTAGCAGGCGGGGTTCTCGTACCATTTACCGCTGCCTGGTGTGCAGTATGTATTAAAATTACGCTCCATGGTACTAACAACATGCTCCACCATTTTAACCGCATCGGGATTACCGTAAAATACCAGCCCGACTGCACCCACAATGTCCGCTCTGTCTGCTTCAAAATTGGTATTGCGGCCGTTGTACTTCCAGTTCATGAAGTCACCCTCCATAAACATGTGCCCCATCAGTAGGAAATAAGCACGGAC
Organism: uncultured Bifidobacteriales bacterium; assembly: GCA_964603925.1. Taxonomy (GTDB): domain Bacteria; phylum Fibrobacterota; class Fibrobacteria; order UBA11236; family JADFYW01; genus CAZRWX01. Next base: position 7,760 of record CAZRWX010000057.1, read on the forward strand.
CTCCCTCTCCTCTTCTGGTGTAAATACGCCACTGGCCGCTATCATGTCGTATATCTCTACCCAGGGCGTAATGTTGCGCCCGCCAACCGGGTTGTAAAAGTCGCCGGCATCCCTGCCCATAAGTACGGTGCGGGCATAAAAACGCGCTACATTCAACAGCCAGTGTTTACGGCTCCAGGCTAGCCTGGGGTCGCCGTTAAGGCCGAATAATACACCATCAGCAGACGTTTGCCCCTGGTTGGTTGCTGATTTGACCCTGTTCCATATCTCCCGAAACTCGGGTTGGTCTTTTTTAGCTCTGGCTTGAATGAGTTTGTCTCGCGGTATAAGGACATAAGGGCGCTCTATGGTATCAGCTTCATCCAGACGCCAGTTTTTAAAATGCTGAAGGCGCGGGGAGGAAACCTTATGCTGCACCTGCCTGATTTCTTTAAACGGGCCGTCATTATTATCAATTGAAGACACCTGAATGCCCCAGTAACGCTCACCTCTAAACATATTCCACCGGAAAAAAACATCCCCATGCGAACTTGTAAGGGCACTGATACGGGATATTGTAGAACCGATCATCTCCGGATATGGCCAGTCCAACTCCCGGTTATTATCACCCGGGCCTTCGCAGATATTTTCAAAATCAAGATCTCGCCATTCGCCCCGGCGGATGCTGAATACGGATATATAGTCTTTATCGGATAATGATGGCCCGGTAAAAGCGGCTCCGAAAGCCTGATTAATACGCCAAAACATGACCGACTCAAAAAGTCCGGTGATTTCTTTGTCTTCGGGTTTGGTGTCCAGCCAGTGCTGGTCGCCGTGCTCGGGAGTCCAGTGAACGAAGCAGCGCCCCCCCATAAACTCTTTCAAAGAAAAAATAAAGGCTGCGCCCTCCAGACCGGGGGACTCTTCATGAGCCAGTAAATAGGGCTCATCCATATGCGCTGTCCAGGTGATGGAGTACGACTGGTTGTTGGATAGTTCGTATGAAACTTTGATTATAGTTACAAGAGGACCTTCTTCAATTGTTTGAGTAGTGCATTGGAGTATGCTTACCTCCTGGGGTAATGTCATAACCCCGTGACCGCGCCATTTGTTATCTACAGCCTTTACCTGAATAAGAGGGGGGTGTATGTCTGAAACTGCCTGACCCCAGGGGATGCGGAAAGCGGCTTTGCCGGTATTGATTATGGCCGTTGTCCCCTCTTTTTGCAGAGTAATACCATAAGCGGGAGCAATGGCCTGAAACCGGCCCTCTTTAATACAGAATAAACCGATGGTTTTACGTTCCCGCTCACCCAGGCTTGTGAAGTAGTGTATGCTGCCGCCAGCTAATTGAAAGGGGATGGGGGTGTTAATGTCTTCAGAGGAAATGAGTAATAATTTGTCAGGATCCGCGGGACAACCGGCCGGTAGTTCTATTTCCATGGCCTGCCTGGGGAAATCGTAATAGAAGGGGTTGTTGAGTTCGTCTGTCTTTAACAGTGAATAAGAACAGGATTGATGGTTAAGCTGGCTGGGAATGGGCTCTGCCGGGAGCGCGGATGCGCTTTGCCAGGGATTAAGTTTAAGGTTGAACTCCAGAGGCTCGTCTTTTTCTACCTGAAAACCCTGGACCAGAAATTGAGTGGAAATAGCGTGTTTAGAAGGATCCTGACTGACAGCCAGGTAATCATGGCGCCCTTCTGGTACCTTGGTGAAGGCAAAGGCACCTTGAGAGTCTGTGGTGGTCTCCTGGATAACCTGATCACCAATTGTGGGGTAACAATGCATGGAGTATTTGGGGGCTGGGAATTCGTGGGGATGAGGCATTTTAACTTGAACATGATGGCCCAGGGTAACTTTAGCCCCGGAAACCGGAACCCCGCCCTCTGTGATAATAGTGCCCATAACCTTACCATATTCAACTGCGTCATGCACGGTATCTTCTAAATCGGACACCCTGCGCTTAGGGGCTGCAAGTATATTCAAACCCTCTTTATCGCCGCATAGACCTGCAATATGCGCGCTCTCCTCTTTCTGCTCTGAAGTACGGGCTAATAACATTGCTTTTTGAGCATGTTCCAGAGCTTTTGATTTCTTTTCCTGTATGTATTCATCTACGCTGTAGCCCTGAGCGCCAACGTTTGAGCTGGAATAAAAACTGTGCGAACCAAGCTGGTTATAGGTTTTGGCGTAATCCACGTGCAGGAGCCACTCTTCAGCCTGAGTTTTAGGTTTGACATCATTGAGAAGATCGAGGATCTTATCTACCTCGCCAAGGCAGCGGTAGGCCTCTACCATGGGCCCCTGAAGCTTGGCCTTGGAATATCCCCCTTTTTCCAAAAGGTCGACACACATACGGCGCGCGGTCTCATATTTGCGTTCGTTCAGGTTTTTAAGAATAGTCTCCAGCATGTTTACTCTTATGTAATTTTATTATGTGTGCACATCGAAATATAACAAAGAATAGCCTAAATAATGTGAAAACCGGTAAGACGCACGTTCTCCCGAAGCGGCGTTGGCCTGTACTGGGGTGGGGAAGGTTCCAAAAACTAGAAGTCAGATGGTGTCGGTGTGGGGAATTGATATGGGATAGAGGCCAGAAGTTAGAACTTGCTTGTGGAAATGCCAGAACCGCTGTCTTCTGTCAGCCAGTTCAGCAACTCATAAATTAATTGTCACTACTTCCCCAATTAATGCCTGCTGTTCTTTGCGCCCTAATCCAGTGCCAACTCCCGGAAGCTTCTCAACTCAAGCATCCCACTCCAGCGTTATGGGGCAGTGATCTGAACCCATTATGTCTTTAAGGATGTCGGCGCCTTTTACCCGTTTTTGCGCGCTTTCGTTAACAGAATGGTAGTCTATGCGCCAGCCAATGTCTTTTTCCCGGGCATGAAACCGGTAGGACCACCATGTATAATGTCCCGGTTCATCGGGGTGCAGACTGCGGAATGTGTCAATGTATCCGGCATTTAAGAATTTGGTCATCCATTCCCGTTCCTCTGGCAGGTATCCCGGGTTCTTTTCGTTATTTTTAGGATTTTTAAGGTCGATGGGAGTGTGGGCGATATTGTAGTCGCCGCATAATACAACATCTGTACCACCCTTAACCAGTTTGCGGCATTTTTTAAGAATGGCATCGCAGAAGTCCAGCTTATAATCTATACGTTTACCACCCTCCTGACTGTTGGGGAAGTAAGTATTTATAAGGGCAAATGAGTTGTATTGTGCTATTTGTACCCGCCCCTCATTATCAAATTCGTCTGCACCCAGGTTTGTAACCTCCAGAGGCTCCTCTTTAGTATATATGGCTGTGCCGCTGTAGCCCTTTTTTACAGCTGTAGCCCAGTATGTGTGGTAGCCTTTGGGGTTTAGGGCATCGGGGGGGACCTGACCAGGAAGGGCCTTTGTCTCCTGAAGGCAGACAATGTCGGCGTTGGCGGTTTGCAGCCATTCTACAAAACCTTTTTTAATGGCCGCCCGTATACCGTTAACGTTCCAACTGATAATGCGCATAAATCATCCTTGATCCCGGCTAAAAGTATAGGTCCTTTTCCACTTCTGAGTCTCACCGGGTTTTACGTTTATGGGTATGAACAACTCGGGACTCACAAGCCGCTTGGTGCCGAATAGCGCCATCCACAAAAGCGGGGCGTTTAATTGCTCCCTCATCCTTACACCGGTTTTAGTATGAAAGAGCTCCCACCACACAATCTGCTCTGGTTTATACCCTTCGGGCCTTGTATAGTATGTGTCGAAGTCTTTTTCCGGCCAGGTGATGTAATCATCCTTATAAATACCTGGTTTTGGCAGTGTTTCAGCCTTAACGTTAAAGGGCAGCTTCAACTGGTAATCAGAATTAAAAGCACTTTGCTGAAAGGATAAATAGTTGTGGCAGTATTCATGAGTTTGTATAGTCATAGTACCTGTATTTATCAGCTCATAGTCAATTACCATCGTGCTGCCATTAATGATTATCTGCTTTTTAATGCCGGCTTCGTAGCCCCTGCAGGGGGAGGGTAGAACCTCAAAAAATGCTGAGACCTCATTTGAGTGGGACTTGATCTCGAAAGGCTCCATTTTAAAAGGCTTGGAAAAATCATAAGGCCCTTCATCGGCTTTAGTCAGCAGCCCTACGCCCAGTTTGGGAAACTGCTGCCCGGGCTTACAGTCATAGTAACCCACTGGTGCAAATATGCCGAACTCGTTACACAAGCCTGAACCATTAAGCATTTCTACATCGGGGGCAGCTGATTCTGTAGTGCATAGATCAACGCCCTTAAAATTGATTTGTTTTATCCAGCCTGTGTAGTCGTAGCGTTGGCCTTTGTATTCTGAACCGGGCTCCATAATATCCACTGTAAGAAAATCATTACTTAGCTTCATTTTGCTCCTTGTTGTGCTTTGTCATGTAGTCCCCGAACAGGTAAAAGCCCATCCGGGCATGGAGTGAGGTAATAGTTTTAACGGCATCCTCTTCATCCCATAGTTCCACCTTAATAAATTCATTTTCCGATTCTACACCATGGGTGCTGCCCTCCAGGGCGCTCCATTGCTCAGATGTCAGGTAAACGCGGCATCCATAATAAAAAAGGGCCTCGTCCATAAGCCCGGGAGATACATAAAGCGGATGCTGGTTTAAAAGCACAAAGTCTTCTGCATTTACCTCCAGACCTGTCTCCTCTTTCATCTCTTTAACCGCCACGCCTTTGGGGTTTTGCTGCTCCAGGTCCAGCATACCGGCGGGGAACTCCAGTGAATCCTGCCCATTACCGATACGGCGCTGCCTGATAAGGATGAATTTTTCCTGCTTTGTGGCCTTATTAATTGCCAGTGGTACGATAATGGCTGAGTGACCACGGATAAAAGAATATGCTGGCAGTCTCCGGCCCTCCGGCTCGCGTACATCGGTTTTAAGAAAGGCAAACAGGAGATCCTGGCTCTTTTTGTAAACTGTGCTCAAAGTTTGGATATCATGAATTTCGCAACCCTCTTTGCTAACAGCATCAAGCCACTGTTTAACTTTGGGTTCGTCTCGAACAGGCCTAGACATGGTGTGGAAATCCTTTAAAAACAGTAAAAATAGCAAAATTATTGAATTTCTGATCGGTAAAGGCTCATTCTGTCCCTATTCGGGGATAATTTATTGACATATTGAGGGTTTATTCCCAATTTTAATACTCAAATAGCCGAAGTGGTGGAATTGGTAGACACGCATGATTCAGGTTCATGTGGGGTAATTCCCATGGAAGTTCGAGTCTTCTCTCCGGCAAAATAAAGAAAAAATAGCTCCAGCACCAAGCTGGGGCTATTTTTATGCTAAACCTCTAAAATACAAGTGTTATGACGATTAAGGCTGAAAGTGGAGTTCTCCTAAAAAACTGTTCACTTAATAAGTAAAATGCCATTTGCAGATGAAATATCCCGTTATCTCACTACTGGCGAATCTGAAATTTTGGAAACATCAGCACCTGGTAAGGGTGTGGTAGAGAAATTGAAAAACCAGCATGAATTATTAATGTCAGCACTGGTTAAAGAAGTCAAGAAAAGAAGCAAAGGATATCAACAAACATCACTACCTTCTGGCTTTGATACTGTACGTTTTTCCCAGAATAAATTGTTCCCTATGGTTAAAGGGCTCTTTCCGGCAAAAGAACAGAATATTGTGATGGCGACCCTTGAGAAATGTTGTGTCTTTTTAACCTCCGATAGAATTCGGCAAATAATTCGAGATCAACGATATCTCTCCACCGCATGGCAAATTGCCAATATTTATTTAAACAACCTTGGCGCAGAAACATTATCCGAAGACTATTCGATTCTGGGTTTAAGTGAAGAAAGTACTTTTTATGTATCAATTAAAGGAAGCAGTTTTAGCTCGCAATGGGTGGAAGCGCATTTTAAAGCGATGCAGCAGAGTGAGAAGTTCTTATCCAAATTCACTCTTGGTTTCGTAGTATAGAATTATCAAAGGGAGTAAATCCTGGCGGGTGCATAGTGACGTTTGGGAGGTAAAGGTTAAATTTGGGTTTATGCCTGACAGACTGGAAGAAATAACAAAAACGAGACCATCGCAATTTTTCGGTATTCCCTATCTGGAGAATCTAGCCAAATTAGAAACCGGCTTCTGCCTGCCCGGTTCCATGAAGATGGGAGACGATCTTATCCCGATTATCACTATCCATGTTCCGGATTTCGGTTTGAATTACTTCGGTATAAAAAACAAGCCGTTTGAAATGGACCACCGGTTCAGGTATCTGGATTTTTTTCGTGACGAGTTGATCCAGATATGCATTCACCTTAAAAAGAACAGGCAACTCGTTCTCAGCCTCGATCCGCTGTCAGCGATAGTCAGGGAGTTTTTAAAAATGACCCTGAAAAAACAAATGTACGGTTTCTTTTTTTTCTGCAAGAAAAAGAGCTTGTTTCTCTGCAATTTTACTGAACCAGATGATGAAGAAAACGGTTGGCTAACACGAAATCTAAAGCGTGCGAAAAAACTCAAGCGTAATAACGTAGAGGAGGTTCGGATGCAGGCCATGCTGCAAGATGAAATACAAGCTTGCCCGCATTTCGGTGTTTGCGTAATGCGAAAATTGTGAAGTATAGAAATGAGGGCAAGCTTGTATTTTATTCTCTTAAAGGGGAGCATATCACAAAAATTCTGAAAGACGGAATTGCATATATATAAATCGCTGTTTAAAATATCACAAATGGATTGTCCATCAGAGGAAAACTTTCAGACCGGATTAGCCGGTCAAGTTGGCCGGATTGGGCAGAGAATTCTGAAATTGGGAAAATAGAAGGATGTTTGTGAGAATTATGTAGAACTTTTAACAGAATGTAAGAGTAAATTTTTGACTCGACATTCGTCTTGATAAGCCGTATATGGAATTATATTATATTTTTCACAAATCCTATATTGGACGTATGAATTGTAAGAACAATTGCTGTTGATGAAAAAAATTACCAAAAGGAAAAAACGATTAGTTGCAAAAGTATTAGTTTTTGCTCTCTTTTTCTACACCTGTTCAGCAGCACTATGTTTGCATACTCATGAGAGCGATTCAGGTTCTTTTTCGTTAGGTAAGCTCCATTCCCATATCTATGCCTTTTTTAATGAAGAAAAGGCCCATGAGGATCATCAGCACGATGGGTTTGATGATACACAAAAAAATGTGGAGGAAGCCGTTCATGAAGGTAACCATCATCATCACAATTTCCCCATTGAGCATAAGGCTGAACTTGTTTACGACCTGATTGGGGCAAGATATTTACTTAAATCGCCTGTGGTGCTTAAATCGCTTGTCTTGTCTTTTTCCACAATTATTTCCAACCTTCATTGGCAATTTGATATCTCAAATCATTTCGCACGGCAAAGGATTCTTTCAGACCAGGTTCGTTCCATTGTTGAACAATTGGTTTGGTCTGATCTTGTTAATATCCCTCCTCCGATCATCAGTGTATCCTTTGTCATTTAAGACATAAATCAAATTCCTCATCAATCCTCTTATTTATTGATGAGAGATTTTCCCTTTCACCTAGATGGATGTTCTTTATGAGTCGCTTAATATAAATTCGCAAAGAATTTTCCCAACTTTCTCACAAAAGGTTTTTTATGAAATTCAAAAAAAATAATAAAGGCATGACCCCAACTTGGGTTCTATTCGGTGTATTGCTCACTCTTTTTTCAAGTACATTGTATGCACATGGTGTAACCGGCGGGGATCAGGGATACATCCAGGAAGTATCCGGCTTGAATATCTCGGCATTTATGTATCTGGGTGCCAAACATATGGTAACGGGTTATGATCACCTGCTGTTTCTCGTTGGTGTCATCTTTTTTCTTTTTCGTCTCAAAGATGTGGGGATTTACGTCACACTTTTTGCATTAGGCCATTCATCAACTCTCATTTTGGGCGTATATGCAGACATTAAAGTCAGTGCCTACCTTATTGATGCCATTATTGGATTTTCTGTGGTATACAAAGCGCTTGACAATCTTGATGCTTTTAAAGTCTGGTTTGGGTTTCAGCCAAATACTAAAGCTGCCACCCTCATTTTCGGTTTGTTTCATGGATTCGGCCTGGCTACCAAATTACAAGAATTTGAACTTGCCTCAGAAGGTCTATTGGGTAATCTCATTTCGTTTAATATAGGCGTTGAAATAGGGCAGATGATGGCGCTCTCCTCAATACTCATAATCATGGGGTTTTGGCGGCA
>CAZRWX010000058.1:0-15787 GCA_964603925.1 uncultured Bifidobacteriales bacterium
TTGTTCTATCAGGCTTTATTCTGCCAAAACAGATTTCGACGCCCTTTGACGCCTGATTTCCTTCATAGCATGTAAATCTAAAACCTCTTCCTGGCAATTATCGCAAACCCATCTGCTGATGTTATGAATATGAATACCATCTTCCGTTTTAAAACTGCCTTTTTTGACTTTCATGCTCAACATTCCGCAGGAAGGGCATTCTAGTTTAGCAGCTGTTTTAGTTTTGCGATTTTTTTGAGGAGATGAGGACATAGAATTTTTCTTGGTTTTGAGATTTTATAATTTTTCCCTTGGTATATATTGGAATGTCATCATACATTAATCCAATTATAATGTATCAATAATGTAAAGTGATGAAACAAATTTCGATGAACCCCAAAAGCCCTTCATGATTAGAAAGGGCTGCTTTAGCATACTAACTGGCTGGCCACGCTGTTCTATCCCAGAGCGGACCAATTTGGGACAAAATCGATATAAATCTGAAAAAAGCAGCAAAAGGACGTATAACAATCCTTTAAAATATTGGAAAAAAACAGAAAAGACATATCTATTTTGCGCGACTCGTCATCTGCGGTGCAATGAATCCCCAATTTTGTACGTCTAAGACACAACATAGACCGGCAGGTAAATGTGTGGTTTAAAAATCTGATGGTTTTAAGCAAAATTAACCGGATAGAGTTTTTGATCATTACAGGGTGAATTTGGGGCGGATTAGGTTTTTGACTACGACAATAGAGGATGATTAGTGATTTTTTGAAATTGGGCTAATCTCATAAATTTGCAATGACGGCTTAGTTATGGGATCAAAGCGTGAGTATCACTATTTCCCCTTGGTGGAACAATCTTTTGAAACTCACATCTACGAAAAAATTTAAAAAAATTGCCTATCTTAGCCGCACTATGGTATATTTTAAGTGCAATATATTCTTTAGGATTGAATAATACAATGCCAGACAATATCGAAAATGCATTACTCGGTGGTATTACGGGCCCAAAAAGGCAGTATCTGGATCTTCTTAACAGACACTGTAAAGGTCCCTTTAAAATCAAGGATGCTGAGGGCATTTTGGGATTACCCTATACCCGGGTTATCCGGCTATTAGCCTATTTTACAGAGAGAGGTTGGCTTACCCGCGTTAAGCATGGTCTATACATCACCGTTCCCCTTGGAACCCTGGCGCCTGCTCAAAGGAAAGAAGACCCCTGGAAAGTGGCAGCTATGGTGTTTGAGCCCTGTTACATCGGTGGCTGGAGCGCTTGCGAACACTGGGGCTTCACTGAACAGATCTTTAACAACGTGGTGGTAATCACAGGGAAAAAAGTCAGGACCAGAAACAATTCTATCCAGGGCTTTGGGTATTTGGTTCGCTCTGTACCGCTGGACAAAATATTTGGTATAAAAACTGAATGGCGGGACCAGACGAAAATACAAGTATCCAATCCCTCCAAAACTATTGCTGATCTTTTAGACGATCCATCTCTCGGTGGTGGGATCAGGCATATTGTGCATATCCTTGGCGAATATTTCAGGCAGGATACTCGAAATGATGAAGAACTGCTTTCTTGCCTGGGTAGGAATGGCAACCGAGCGGCATATAAAAGACTCGGATACCTGGTTGAAGCCTTGAAGGTCGATTCTCCTATGATTATCGAAACTTGTAAGGCTCGGATGAGCAAGGGCTATTCCATGCTGGATACAACTATTAAAAGTAAAGACAAGGTACTCCGGCGCTGGAATCTCTGGCTTAATGTAACCGTAGAAGGTCAGGAACTTTACTGATGATATCGCACGAAGACATACAAGAACTTGTGGGAGAATGGGGCCTGCGTGATTATGTAGTTGAAAAAGACTATGTGATTGGCTGGTTGTTGTGGGGTATTGGTTCTGAAGAAAGGTTGAAAGACGCCTGGGTTTTTAAGGGCGGCACTTGTCTTAAAAAATGTTTCATTGAAACCTGGCGGTTTTCAGAAGACCTGGATTTTACAGTCCTTCCGGGTGGTCCTATTCAACCAGACGAAGTTCAACCTCTGATTGCAGAGGTACTAAACCGGGTTAATGAAGAGTCCGGTATTGATTTTACCGTTAAGGAACCTATATATCAGGAGCGTTATCCAGGCTCAGTAGAATGCCGCATATATTACAACGGCCCTAGAAGAACCCGGCAACTTGCGCGTGTAAAACTGGATTTAATGAATGCAGAAAAAGTAGTCAGCGAACCGGTATTTAAAAGCGTATCCAATCCTTTTGAAACCTATGAAGGGCCTTTTCCACCTCCAGCTACGGTGAAGTGTTACTCGATGCAAGAAGTCTTTGCTGAAAAAATTAGGGCTATGGGTGAGCGGTGCCGCCCAAGAGACTTATATGATATTATCAATCTCTACCGTGCCAGGCATACCATTAGGGCGGAACCGGAAATCATCAAATCAGTTCTTACTAAGAAATGTGAAACCAAAGGTGTTGAACAAACAACATTGTCACTTATAGAGAGTTCACCCTTTAGAGGAGAACTTATAAGTGAATGGGAAAACATGCTTGGGCATCAGCTTCAAGTTTTACCACCATTCGAACATTTTTGGCAGGAACTTCCCGAGTTATTCGATTGGCTGGAAACCAGGAAAGTCATTCCAAGGCTACAACCCATACCGCAGGATTACCAAGGACGAAACCCATCCTGGGCACCTCCCCGGACAATAGCAAGATGGGGTAAATCCTTTTCTTTTGAGACTATCAGGTTTGCAGCTTTTAACCACCTCTGTCTTGAAATGATGTATACCAAGCCTGGGAAGCCTACAGAGCAATATCAAATTGAGCCGTACTCTCTATATAGAACCAGAGAAAACAACTTGATTCTAAGGGCTGTTAAATCTGATACAGGCGAGGAATGCTCTTTCATAATTGACAGAATTCAAAGTGTGAAGGCTACTCAGATACCTTTTATACCAAGGTTTTCCATTGATATGGTATAACAAGGTATTTGAAGCTGGCAGAGGTTACATTTTTCCAGAGTCAGGCTTTTTTGAAAAGCATTTGCTGTTATAAGCAGTGCATATACAACGATGCCCTGAAAGAACTTTCTCCGGTTTTATGAAATTTAATGAAGATGTATGTAGTGTTCGAGTTCAAGCTGGTTAATACCTTTTACCCGCAAATCGTTAGAAAATACAGAATTAAATTGCCCATTTCAAAAAAAACCCCCACTTTCATTTGAAAATGGAAATTATTTTTGGCTGCTCAAGTCCGCCAGAGGCGGATTTCCAGTGCTGCGCACCTCCAATTCCTTTCAGGACTCGAACCTACGACAAGCTGGTTAATGTGCCTGCAATCATTTATTAATCTAACTGCCAGGCACGCCTTCGGCGGACTCTACCAACATTGAGTTATTTTTTGAGTTCTGATTTAATAAATTTTCTTCCTACCCCACTTTTGAGGAATTTCTCGCGTTTCATAGCATCCGAGCGGGTTTCAAAACCATCTTCTTTATAGGCTAATTTCCAAGGGCCATTGCGCAGTGTGTATTTAGAGCCTTTCCCAAATGTCAAGTCATTGTGTTCTGAAAGGCGTCTTTCAAAATTGTCAGTATATCCAGTATAATACCGATTGATATTAGTGCTGTAAAGAACATAAACTGAATATCCCATGCTAATTTCAGCATACTAACTGGCTGCTCAAGTAGGACTCGAACCTACGACAAGCTGGTTAACAGCCAGCTGCTCTACCAACTGAGCTATTGAGCATCAAGTTAGTATGCTGCTTAAATTTCTCGCACCAGCAGAATATAGTAAAATTCGTGCTGGTTAATGCGCCTTCGGCGGACTCTACCAACTGAGCTATTGAGCATCAAGTTAGTATGCTGCTTAAATTTCTCGCACCAGCAGAATATAGTAAAATTCGTGCTGGTTAATGCGCCTTCGGCGGACTCTACCAACTGAGCTATTGAGTATCTAGTTAGCGCACCTTGAATCAAAAGGAAATCTAAGCCAAATCAAGGGCGATTTCAAGAAAAAATTAAGTGAAATTTTGCTTTTCTGTTTAAAAACAGCAGATTTGTAAAGAATTGTTAATATGAATCCCCTAATCTTCCTCTATGAATAGCATCAAAAGACAATTCTCACATGGTACCTTACTTCGGCTGTTTTAAATCAACAGTTCCAGCGAAATTATTTTCTGCCCGAATCCTGGATAAGGGTCAAAAAAACAACCAAATATCCTTGCACGCTTTTTAATAAAAATGGTAGGGTTATCCTAAATCATTTTTACTTATGAATTCTGTTTACTCAATACGCCTCTTTACTAAAAAACAGGTATTTGCGCGCGCTTCTCACCCCCAAATGAAATGGTCATAAAATGACAATTCTAACAACTAAAAATTGTTCTCCAAAATGGGCCTTTTTTAAAGGTCATGGGCTTATTTCCTTCCTGCTTTTGGTCTTTTTGCTTATTTCAGGGGCTTCAGCTCAAATAAGCCAGTTTTTTGGGGGTAATAACAAACTTACCTACAGGGGCAGTCTTTCTTATGAAGGGGCCTCTGCTTTTAGCGAATTGTCGGATATTTGTTCATTTTATGCTAATTCCGGTAGTATTTTCGGTAATCCAGCTGCCATGATGAACATCAACAGGATGCAGATTGAGGGTGACGTTTCCCTTCCTGGGATGGGTTTTAATATTTCTACAGAAAAGTCCCGTGTGCTTAAGTCTGTGATTAAAACTGGTCTGGATGGCTTTTTCGAAGGTGAAAATGAAGTAGACGGGGAGAACAGGGTGGATCCTCTCATACAAACAGAAATGGCGCAGACTCCGGGTTTTGAGGGGTTGGGTTATACCTACCGCTGGGGCAGCTTAAAATATCCTGTGGGTGTTACGGCGGCCTTTGAGCGCCTTGTCGATCTTGAGCTTGAGCTCGAGCTTAACGATTTAGGTATTGGTATTGGTATGCCCCTGGACGAATCAGACCCTGCTTCAGACAGTATCAAAGCCAGGTTCAGCGCTCAAACCGGTTTGGGCCTTTATTTGGGGCTCAGCCGGCGTGGCGCCGGTATGGCAATGGAGCTCCCCAAACTCAATTTAAAATATGGTATCGCCGTTCATCAGTATATGGGTTACTTCAATTTCAACGCCCTTGGGGAGATCAACGGCTTTATTTCCAGGAGCGAAAATGAATCTTATTTCAACCTGGAGAGTTCGCCCTATACCGATGATCTGCGCATAGACTATCTGGGTTATGGCCGGGGTAGTGCTATGGGTGTGGCTTTTGGTTCCAGTTGGTCTTTTCTTAAGTATTTTACTATGGATTTTGCCGCCAGTTGGAACGGGTCCATGGAGATGGGCTATGTTAAGGGCGAACACTTCACCCTTAATGCCATAGATAAAGATGAACCTTCAGATTCATCGGCACCTGCGCCCGTAGTTGCCGCCGACTCCATACCTGAGGATGATGCAGGTTTTTTTGAAGTGGGTAAACTTAACCTTACTAAACTTACGCTTACAAAAAGGGTCACAAATGATATCCACAATATCAAGCTTCAGTTGCCTTCAAGGGTAGGGGTTTCCTTCTCCGCCGGCGGGGCGGATCTTATGGTTCATTTTGATTATGCCTGGTACTACCGGGGCTTACATCTCACTTATGACCATATAAGCCAAAAGGTGGTCTTTGATACCACTTTTAACGATATAGTATCAGCTGCAGATGGTTCGGATTCTGTTGTTACCCAACAGAGCCGCGGGGGCTGGGGGTCGGACTTAAAACATAAAATGGCCTTTGGCCTATACTGGTGGGGGCTTTTTACCAATATGGGTGTTTATGTAGGGGACCCGATATTTTATGAAAACAGCAATAAAGTCGGCCTTAAATATATGCCCATATTTAATTTCGGCTATTCTATTGAGTTGAGCAAACAATACTTTCTTGATGTGTCAGTAATATCGTTCCCCATGACAATTTTTAAAACCAATTTCAGGTACAGGATTTAAATGAAAACTATTACAAACGTATCCATTCGGCTGGGCGTCTTCTGCCTGCTTTTGGCTAATCTCCTGGCAGGGCAGGAAATTAAGCTTACAATTCTGCCACTTGATATGTACCGGTATTCCGATCCAATTAAAGTAGGCTGGGAGGGCACCAGTGAGAGGCTTCAGCTAAAGAGTGCCACTTCTCCAGGGGGCGGAGTGGACGTTAACCATTACAACGCCGTACATATGGAGAGTTGGGCGGCCACAGGCTTAAAAACCTTTGTATATGAGGACGATGTAGATCCTCTGTATCATGAAAGCGATTTAAAATTCGGAGTAAATTACTGTATTCTTGTAGATACCAGGGGCAAAAAGTCCGCTGAATTCCTTATTACCATGGAGTCCGGCGCGGCACCCAGTCCGCAAAGCCCCGCTAATGGCACTGTTCTTTCCGATCTTACCCCTGAGTTTAAATGGACTGGAAATTCCCCCTATTACTCAATTCTGGTATCTGATGAGCCTTTTACAATTAAAGATGAAAAGCTTCAGGGTCTCAATGCTATCTGGCAGACTACAACCAGCGAAAAATCCATTAGATATGGGCAGAGGACTGAATTTTCATCCGGCACTGAGCCCCCCCCTTTAATGTCGGGTAAGGTTTATAACTGGCTGGTCCTAAATAACTATGATCCTGTGGCAAATATTATTTCAACTATAGCCTCAGACCCCAGCAGTTTTACATATAATGCCGATGTCCCGGCGCCCCCTGTATTAATCTCACCTGAACATAACGATACATTAACGTCTAATGACCCTGTCGTATTTCAATGGGAGCGTGTGGAGGGCGCTGTCAGCTATCGCATAGACCTTTTTGAAGAAAATATTATCAGCGATAATCAGGCCAATGTGGCTATATGGCAAAAGGAAGTCAACAATCCCGAGGCGGTACTTTCAGATCCAAGTGGTTTACTGCGCAGGCTGCTTTATAAGTGGCGAGTATATGTTTATGACAGCAAAGGCAGGGCAAATGTCAGTGTTTCAAACGAGTTTTATAATGGTATACCCGCGGGTACAATTCTGTTCCGGTTTTATGACCATAACGGGGATAAAGTTCCTTTTGTAAAAGTACTTTTAGACAGGGTTCCCGGTCTTAAACATGAGTTTGTCTCCGAAAGCTCCACCGATGAAGAGGGCTTTTTACGGCATATTAATATGCCTTATCGTACGTATACATATACAGCTACCAAGGGTGGCTTTCAGACTTACTCCGGGGAGTTTGATTTTACCTTTGGGGATAAGTCTTTAGAAATTAATATGCAGCCAACTCTGGGTAAAATATTCGGGAATGTTAAGGATAAAGTTGATGGTAATGATATTAAAGATGTTCTGGTTACCGTATTGTCTCTGGATAACGCCGATGAAACAGCCAAACTGCAGCCAACTAGTTCCTCTGGGGATTTCAGCTTTGAAGTACCTTTTGGTTCCTGGAGAGTGGCTGTAGAGCACCCGGAATATGAGAATTCCAGCGCCCAGGTGGCCACCGTTACAGACGTTGTTAAAATAGCCAATCTTAATTTTGAATTGAACAAATTCAACTATAAGATCAGCGGCAATGTAATAAACAGTTTTACCTTGGATAAACTTTATGATGCCGGTGTAACTATTAAGCAAAACGGGACTGTTCGTGACTTCAGGACCGGGGGTGACGGTTCGTATACTTTTACTGCCCAGTCCGGGGAGGCTGAATTAGTATGCCAGAAGTCAGGGTATTCTACTGTTTCCCAGTTTTTAAATATTCAATCAGATATCAGTAAAACCATTTCGCTTGAGCCCGGGGCCTCCAATGTATCAGGTAGAGCGGTAGATAATCTGGGGCGCTATTTAATGGAGGTTAATATCTCAGCCATATCCCAAACCCGCGAGGTGAGTAAAGCTACAAGCCAGGACGGCTCTTACCGGCTAAGCCTGCCTGCTGGTAACTGGGAACTCAAAGCGTTAAAGCCCGGGTATACAACTATGGAGGTTCATAATTTATTACTGGAATACGGCCAGGATATTTCAGTGGGGTTTACGCTGGTTAAAAATGAATCTTTTGTTAATGGTCAGGTTTTCGAGGAGACCCCCCAGGGTGTTCAAACTCTGGCTAATGTCCAGGTTCGGGTCACTGAAACCGGGCAATCCGACACCACTGACGCGCTTGGCCGCTATTCACTGTCTGTGGACAAGGGCGCTTATTCCATAACATCCTATCTGCCAGGTTACGCATTCCCGGATGTGAGGAATGTTTATGTGGGTGATAATGATACATTAAAGGGTATAAATTTTACCGGTGCGGGGAACGCTGCCAATGTGGCTGGCGTTGTATTTACCAATCAGGGCCCCATGCCTGCGGCCCAGGTATATGCCAAGGAGGTAAATACCGGCAATGTAACCATAGTCACCTCTGATAATCAGGGCCGGTTTCAATTCTCAGTTTTCTACGGTACCTATAAATTCTGGGCTAAGAAAGACGGCTATTTGTCGGATACACTTGCTGCGGCTTCTCTAAACCCCGGTATAAGCTATTCGGGCAGGGATGTCCGCCTTATCCGCAATACTGGTGTTATAGAGGGTGCCGTCAGTTCTTCGGGAAGTTCCATAATCGGCAAAAATTGTCTGGTTTCCTATTCCAGTTCCAAGGGGGCTAAAACCGCACCGGTTGCGCTTTCCGGTGAATTTCGGGTTGAAGTTGAAGCGGGCATCAGTTACGCTTTAAATGCTGCCTGTGATGACTATGTACCCTCGGCGCCTGTGGAGCTGCTTCTTGTACTTAATGAGGTTAAAAGCCTTAATATATCTCTGGTTCCTTCCAGTATTACCTATTCAGGTACTGTAATTTCAGCCAAAACCAGCATGGGGCTACCGGGTGTGAGTGTCAACCTGCAAGATATTACTACCGGCAAAAACCAGCTGGTTTCTTCTCAGGGTGTTAATGGTACTTATGTATTTAATCTTACTTCGGGGCAATATAAGCTTACATTCAAATTGCCTGGTTTTCTCGACAGAGAGCGGCAGATCACATTATCCGCAAATGGCCCCATACCAGTTGGTAAAGACACCCTCATTACTAATGAGGGTAATGTGGCCGGGCAGGTATTAAGCCAGGGCGGTAATATACTGCAATCAGTTCAGGTGGCTCTTACACGCAGCGGGGTTTCGGTTGTACCTGTTTTAACGGACGTTCAAGGGCGGTTTCGGTTTAATGCCTTACCAGCAGGCTTCTATAGTCTTACTGCGGGCATTCGCAACCATTATGATGTCAAACAAAATGTGTATGTAAGCGCTGACAACCTCACTCAGCTGTCTCTTTCTCTAAAGCCTTTTACAGGTAAAATATCCGGTCTGGCGTCCCTGGCGGCTGGTGGAGCGCTTGCGGGCGCGCAAATTGCCATACAGGGGGGGGCGCTCACCAGGTCTGCTTTTACAGGCACAGATGGAACTTATTTATTTGATTCGCTCCCCAGCGGCAGCTATTCTATTGGAATTTTTTATAAAGACCATCAAACAGATACATCCTACAGCAGCCAGCAGCTAAGCGAGGGGGCTCAGTTGACCGGTCGTAACTTCACACTTACCCCTTTCGCCGGTTTTCTTACTCTTAATCCAACAGGTGTAGTAAATATTTCCGAGCTGCGCTTTAAGCTGCAGAACGATAAAACCGGTGACGAATATATATCTGGCAATAGCGAACCTTTTAAATTCTTTTTACCTGCGGAAACATATACGCTTTCCTTATTAAATCCCGGTTATAAAATAACTTCGACAACGTTTCTGGTTTTTAACGGCAATATAACCGAACCTGTAACAGTTGAACGGAAAACTGTTAACCTGCAGGGGTCTGCTGCTAATCAGGATGGCGCCGCTGTGGGGCAATTAAATATTAAATTGACGCCAGTCACCATTGGGCTTGATGAAGTTACCACTGCTACCGGCAGTAATGGCATTTTCAGTTTTGCCGGGCTGTTAGATGGCGCTCAATACCGCATAGGGTGTTTGTCCGGCAAATTTAAATGTAAGGAGATAAATGTCACTGTTCGGGACACATCTACCCTTATTTTAAAAGCTGAGGATTACTCAACCGTAGTATCCGGCACTGTGAATCTTGATAATGCTGCAGTAAGTAATGCCAGGGTCCAGGTCTCCGGGGCCGGTAACCTCCCAGTCTCAACATTTACCAGAAAAGACGGCACCTTCGAAATAAGCAACCTCAGGGCCCAGAAGGGTGAGGGCCTGATTATTACCGCCACTGTCAGCGGAGTTCCTGCCCGTGACACCACCATATCTCTGGAAGCCGGCCAGTCAAAAAGCGGTCTGGTTTTTAATCTTAAGACAGTGAGGGTTAATTTTACATATAAACTTACATCCTCAGGAGCTGCCTTAAGCGGTGATACAGTGGCGGTATTTTACCGGGACACCATAGCAGACACGCTTAGCGCTGATAATGCCGGAGAAATCAGCATCAGCCAGCTGTTTCCCGGGGAAGTCATTACTGTCCAGACTCTGCTGGATAATAAACGCTACGATAATGTCATAAAGTCCTTTACTATGGGCAACCAGGAAACCCAATCTGTTACTACTGATGTGGTAGAACATAATTCGGTTATAGATATACGGGCGTCTACTTCGGGTTATGATATTTTTATTAATGGCGTTAAGTCAACTACCGCAGATCAAACCAGTAAAAAACTTGAGTACCTCCCAGCCGGTACTTATCGCGTTTCAATTTCTCTGGATAAACATATAGTCAGCCCGAAAGATACAACTTTAGTACTCAATGGTACCGGCAATTCCACTGCCAGCCCATTTTTCCAATTGGCAGAAATTACAACCGGTTTGTACGGTACCGTTACAGAAAAGGCCAATACCAGGTCTTTGCCTGCCAGGAAGAATATTCCGCTAGTATTAGAGGATACTACCTCCAAAGTCAGGGACACTGTATATACTCAGGATAACGGCAGTTACTTGTTCAGCCGCACTCAGGCAGGGGTTTTTACACTAACCAGCGGGCTGCCAGGTTTTGCACCGGCTGCTTATCTCATCAATATCAGTACCTCGGTTGTTAAGCAGGATGTTGAGTTTACTGCGTACGAACAATCGGTATTTGGGCGTGTGTCAAGTAATAGCCTCATTAATCTTAATGCAGTAAATGTCACTCTTAAAAGTAATACAGGCGAGAGCTGGCAAACCCGGTGCGGGCCCTTCGGAGATTTCGGTTTTCTTAATCTAAAGGGGCAGACAGCTTATATCCTTAAAGCTACAACTACGGGTATGAGCTCTGTTGATACAGCTTTTATTCTGCCTTTGGGCAAATCTGTATCTGTATATCCGGTTGTCAAAGTGCTTGCTGAGGTATCCGGTGAGGTGGCTAGTGGCTCAACGGGTATACCAGGTGCGGCCATTACCCTTACAAAGGCCCTCACAGGCAATATCGTGACTGCTGTCAGTGACAGCGCTGGCAAATACACAATCCCGGGTTTACAGCCGGGAGTATATTCAATTATTGCCGAAAAAGAGGGCTTTTTGAATTTAAGCGGTGGACTTAAAATCACAATTACCGGTATAAACGTTGAAGGCCCTACAAAGTTTGAGTTTTCTCCTAAAGAAACAGGCGTATACGGCAGTATTCTTGATGATGGCGGCAGTCCGGTATCAGCTACCGCCCTTTTTATTACCGGTACGGACACTCTTAGTGTTACCTCCGGCGCAGACGGACAATATACCCTTAAGGCTATAGCCGGAGGCGCTTATATTATTACAGTAAACAATGGGGCTTACCAGGCTTTTACTCAGGCTCTGGATCATTCCCAAAGCGCCTTTGAAAAAGTTGATCTGGTTTTAAAACGTGTAAGTAATCGGTTTACGGGCAGGCTGTTAAGCTCCCTTGATGACCGAGTGAGGGTATCAGGAGCATCTTTATATTATACTACCCAAACCATGGAAACCGGTTCAGTACTAACAGGGCAGGATGGCTCTTTTACTGTAACTTTTACTCAGGCTCCCGGGGCGTATATAAGTGTGGACTCAATAGCTGCTGCCGGTTATGAGACCTTAGCCAGCCGGCAGGTTACCCTGGATACACTGGGTGCGGGCGTTCAGGATTTCCGCATAATGCCTGTATTTACTTTTACCGGTAATATAACAGTATTTGTATCCCAAAAAGGGGATACAGCAGGCAATGTTAAAATTACTCTTATTCCAAGTTATCCCGATGACTCCCCCAGCGATTTAAGCCTTAACCCCGCGGAGTTCTCCACGCTTCGTGTACCGGGGCACTATGCCCTGACAGTTACCCGGGACAGTTTTCCTGAACTTACGGCCTTTTACTCTCTGAGTCCCGGGGCCGATACTTTAGTAGACACTCTTAATTATGCTTCATCTCAGCTAAAATTTAAGCTGACGACTGATGGCACCTCACCTTTGCCCGCAGAAGTGATTGTAAATCAGACAACGGCTGCCGCTGATACTGCTGAAGCCAGCTTATATATGACCCCCGCAGAACTCACTGCTGGTGATTATAAAATTGCTGTTTCATTGCCCGACGGCAGCAGGCTTCCCATTCTTCCTTATACAATGACCCTAGGAAGCAATGAAACCAGTATTGACAGTATTCAGTTCCCCTGGAAGCCTGTGCTCATACAGGATACAATAATTGGTGTTGATGTGGGGGTTACCCTGAACATTGAAAAGAGTGCAAATGATAGCATACTTGCGGCTGATGCTGTTGTTAAAGCATTCTACCGTTATACGGGCAGCAGCAGTTGGGATACTGTAACTATGGCGTTCAATAAAGATACTTTAACCGGGAAAAAATCCTTTAAGGGCGTTATATCGGCGCTGAGTAAACCAGGCAATATTCAGTATTATTATCGTGTTGCCCAGGCTGCTGGTATTCACTCATACTCTGTTAACAAAGATTCCCTGTTCACCCGGGATATAATTTACACTAACGCCGCTCAGCCCGGGAGTTTTAAAGTGGCTGATCCCAATGTACTCAAAGCTATCAGTTTTGTGCCGACCCGTCTGGAGGCGGATTCCACTCTGCTTGCCAGGGACAATAAGCTTGTCGCCGCTATTGCGCTCCTGGGTGAAAACGGCAGGAACTTAAACAGCTACTTTGACGCCAATGCGGCTTCCAACAGCAGTTATTTTGTGAAATGGTCCCTGTCGGATACGGACTCTGTAACGGAGGCAGTCGGTTCGGTTCTGACCGTAAAAACCGATAATCTCCGCAGTGCGGTGTTTACAGCAGGCACTGAGGCCTCTCACACCATTTATTGTACCGTTGGTATGGGCACTGTTACATTACAGAAGTCCATCAATATTGTTGTACGTGACGCCCAAATTGTCAAACTCCGGCTTCGTTTTGATGATAACAATAAATTCCAGGAACAAGACGGAAGTTCTCTTGATCTTAACAACAGGAAATCCGGCGGTTACCGGTTCAGTGCCATCGGTGTCCTGGAAGACAAAACGGAAATTATTATTTCCCCAAAATGGAGTCTGGCCGATTCCTCCATTCTGCTTAAAACACAAGCGGATCTTTTAAGTGAAGGTGTATTGGTTACAGATCCGGCAGTGGCATCTGAGGACACATTAACTATTTCAGTAGACGGTAGTGATAGTCTTGTTTTCAGCAAGATTATACGGACATATTTAAAAGTTTATCCGTCAAGTTCAGATTCTGTTACCGTGAGTAACGGCAGGGGGGCTGGTTTGATTATACCTTTGAACGGTCTTCAATCAGCTCTCCGGATAGATTTTACAGAACCTGAAGTATCCAAATTTCTGACAGTGAAACCTTCTACAGAGGTATCGGGGAAAATTATCAATATTGAGCTTGATCCTTCCCAGCCCTTTAAACAGGGAGGGGGAGCTGTTGTTACTCTACCCTTTCTGTCGAAGACGAAGGGGAATACCTACCATATAGGCCATTGGAACTCAAAAACCTTGGGATGGGATGAGCTTGTGACCGACAGTATTCTTAGTAATGATACTGTGCTGGCAGCCATGGCTACCTCGTTTTCACCCTTTGGCCTGCTTATGTCCAGCAGGGCGCTGGGCGCTTACGGGTTTGAGGTGATGCCTAACCCCTTTACACCCAACGACCCCTGGGCCCTGCAGTTTGAATATGATCCCAGTTCCAGTATAACCAGTTCGGTGGGGGTGGAAGTAGAAGTATACAATATGAGGGGTGATCTGGTGTATAAAACATACAAGAACTACATATCTAAAGAAAAAATGATTAAGGCGGGCACTATCACCCCTGAATACCCTATGAGTCAGCAGGAAAGGCTGGGTAATAAGTACGGCCCCTATATGTGGGACGGCAGGAATACCGAAGGCAAACTCTGCCGCAACGGCAGGTATATATTAAAACTTAAAGTGAGCGATACAGATGACATTAAAACCTATTTGAAGAAGGTGGTGCTGTTAAAATGACTTGTTTGATGAAAAAACATTTGATGAATTATTTCGTGTTGCCCTTTTTGGTGTTAATTGTATTGAGCGGCGTTAGAGCTGAGGATTACAGTGGTATTCCAGGGGCTTTTGCCTCTGTGGATATTGGCGCCCGCTCTTCGGGGTTGGCTGGCGCTCAAACTGCAAATCCCTCTCCTGCGGAGGCCCTTCTTTTTAACCCGGCGTCTATTTATGATGCTGCCTGGAGCACCGGCTACGCATATTCCGATGTTTTTGGCCTAATTAGTTACAACAACGGCGCGGGCAGCTACAGGATTGCGGGTTCTCCCTGGGCAGTAGCAGGCGCTTATATACAGAATGGTGATGATGTATATAGTGAAAATGAGCTGTTTGCGGCTGGAGCCTGGGCATGGAAAAACTATCGGTTGGGCGCTACCTGGAAGCTGCGTTATTCTTCTACTGGCAGTGAGGGGACCGATTTTATTATAGAAGGTTCTAACAGGCGGGTTTCCGGTTCCGGTTTGGGGCTTTCTGGTTTTGATTTTGGTGCCAAGGCAGTTTATTTTAATGAAAAATTAATATTCGGAGTAGTAGTTAAAGACGTATTGTCTGTTGTAGCCTGGAGTACGGAAAACGACGCCCGAACTGCTAAAGGCGATTACACAGAGTTTGTACCCATGTCGGCTCGTTTTGGCGGGGAGGCGGTTATCACAGACTATATCCGCTTTTCCATGGATATGGAGCCGGGCCTTTACAGTATGCCCAAGCCATTAAAACTGCCGTTTCTTGAGGTGTTTTCCGATACAAAAAATAAATTTTACGCGGGTTTGGAGGTCAGACCATTTTTGCCCTTTTCCAGTATTTCCTTGTTGCAGAATCTTTTATTGTTGCGGGCAGGTTATTCACAGGTTCTGTTTGAGAAGGATGACGCTTATCTTTTTGCCTTTGGGGCTGGTTTAAGGGTGCCCTTTGGCAATTGGGGGGGCTTAGCGCCTGTGGCAGCAGTTGATTTTGGTTATCAGATAAACACTATTTTTGAAGGCCATAATTCTCCACGCCTTGGCTTAAGTGTCTGGAGTAAGTAGTCATATCAAAACTGTAAGATTTAAAATAAACCGGATTTAAGCTCCGCTCCCGCTATACTTGTAGTTTTTTGTTTAGTTAGTTTCTGTTCAGCGTAACCAAAAATGTCTCCTTCGACTCCGCTCAGGATGACATTTTTAGAAAAATTTGCATGTCATGCTGAGCGGAGTCGAAGTATGGCATGTAAATTCTTCTTATCCTGAACAGCAACTAATTAGTATCTGTTCAGGACTAGCTGTCTGCCGCCTACCGTCACTCCGGCCTCCGAGCCGGAGTCCACAAAACACTGAAATTTGTGGA
>CAZRWX010000059.1:0-15700 GCA_964603925.1 uncultured Bifidobacteriales bacterium
ACAATGGCGTCCTTTTCCGGTTCCTAAAGCCTCTGGTTCATCGCGCGATATCCGCCCTTAGGCCCGTCCTCCTCGCTCTTTCGCCAGCGCCTAAGCCTTCGGGGGCACAACTGGATGGCCTTGCAAGCCTTGAACAACCTTGCCCGGGAAAATACAGCCACATCAATGGCTGTGATGATCTGCTGTCTGAGCCCCGGCATCACTTTTGTCCGTCCAATATGTCCGAAATTTTTTTTTGAAGGATAAGCAACGCCGCAGCCTCGGCCAAGGCGTCATTTTTGCGGCGCAGTTCCGTTTCTAAACTGGTGACCTTTTGATCGTGCTCCTTGCGGGTCACCCCAAGCCCATCACGGTCGGCCAGTTCAATACCGGAAAGTGCCAGATCACGCCAGGAAAGCAATTCCTCGACGGTAACACCCTGCTAATGGCAAAATGCCACGAGGGCATCGCTCTGCAAACTGCGGCTATCCGCAACTAATCCTATTTGACGGAGGGAGACCTGGCTTTGGAACGTTTGGTCATGGCAAGATGGCCTTTGGATGAGGGGTCGAGGCAAGCCAAGCGTTTCGCGCTGGATAGCCAGGCATACAAGGTAGCTTTCGGCACCACCGTCTCTTCGGAAATGACGCTGAGCCAGGGAGAGCCCGGTTGGCCCAGCCGGATGGGTACTTTATCGCCATGCCGCTGTCGTTATGGAGGGCGCCCGATCTTACCGATAACACGCTGGGGCGCTCAGTTAAAATGGCGTAGTCCTTTAAACACCAGTAGTAGCCGCAGGAGCGCATGAGCTGCAGGCAGGGGGCGTTTACTTCTACGCCCGATGCATTATTAAGAAAGTCTGCGGGGGCAGAGTAGCCCGACCACAGGGAGCCACCGCAGTAGAGGCTATTGACGCCCCCTTTGCTGTTGGTAAAATAGTAGCCGGGAGGAGCTGACTTATGCCGGGTATCACTAATAAGGCTTGATTTGTAGAGATGGAGAACGAGGTCTAAAATTTGAGATATAGTGGTACTGTCAAGAGAGGTGATGAAGGGGGAACTGGTTAAACTGCTGCCTACAGAGTCTACTACATTGTTCATAAAGTCGTGAACATGGGCAAGGCGGCCTTCAACCGACCGGCCTACAGTGGTAATAAAGGCGCTATCCCCAAGCATGGGTACAATATGGACGGGAAGGGGAACGCTGTGCCGTGAACAGCACTGCGGGCAACATCGGTGGCCGTACACTGATAAGCGGACTGCAAAAAAACATTGGCCAGACACCCCGACACCGGACAGGGTAACCAGATAATGCGCGG
This sequence comes from uncultured Bifidobacteriales bacterium, assembly GCA_964603925.1. Classification (GTDB taxonomy): domain Bacteria; phylum Fibrobacterota; class Fibrobacteria; order UBA11236; family JADFYW01; genus CAZRWX01. The sequence continues at coordinate 1,298 of CAZRWX010000059.1, forward strand.
CTTGGCCTGGCCTGCCTGGGCATATAGAGTTCTAACAGCGGACTCGGCGGCAGGCTCTATGGTATGGGGGCCGTGCTCCTCGTGTACCAGCTCTACGGGATGATCGTTAACCATATATAATACGCCGTCCTTTTCCAGAAGTTGTATGTTATCGGTAATGGCGTGGGCATGGCCGGTGGCACAGCGGTGTACGGTTATTTGCATGTTTTGAAAAATGGGCTTATGGGGATTATGGCAGGGCCGAAAGTATTTTGGCCAGGTTAACAACAGTGTGGTTTAATAATCATGCAAATATGGGTAAAATAGGCAATTATTGTTTATAAAACTGAAATAAGCAATTTATAAAGGGTAAATAATGATGGTAAAAGCCCTTTATAAAGGGTATAATATTACTACATACTCACCTTATAAGGTAATAATATGGACAAAATGCAGCTTATATCTTTAATAAATGAGTGGCAAAATGAAATTGCCAACACCTCAGGTATCCACAGAACCTATATAGATGAAATTTTTAGCGAAATGGGTTCTAAGCCCATAAAAATTGTCACCGGTTTCAGGAGGTCGGGTAAATCCTTCTGCGTACAGCAGGTAGCCAGGCAGTGTATCGATACAAGTACAATCTCCCGGGAAAACATCCTCTACCTTAATTTTGAAGATTTCAGGCTGTTAGATATTACTACGCCTAAAGCCCTTTATGACGTCGTTACCACTTTTGAAACTCATATTGCTCAGGGAGAAAGGCAATTGATAATATTAGACGAGATTCAAAATGTTGAACAATGGGACAGGGTGGTAAGGACTTTATATGAAAAGAAGAAGAAAACAGATTTTATAATAACAGGTTCAAATTCGTCACTATTATCATCTGAACTTGGTTCTCATTTATCAGGCAGATACATTGAGTTTTTTATCCTGCCTTTTAATTTCTGTGAATACCTGGCCTACCACGATGTACATATAAAGACAGAGACGGAGTTTTACAAAAGCATTGCGCAGGTAGAAAAACATTTCAGTAATTTTGTACAGTTTGGTGGTTTACCCGAAACCTTTGACATTGTTAATTATAAGGCTAAATATTCTTACCTGGAGGGCATAGTCAGTAAAATCATACTGGACGATATAGTAAGGCGTTATAATATCCGTCAGGTGGCAATACTGGAGAATGTTTTTCATTATTTAATGAACAACAATGCTAATATTGTTTCTTATAAAAAAATTACCAATCTTATACGGAATCAGGATGTTACTCTTAAAGGTGATACGGTATCCACATATATTGATTACCTTGAATCCGCGTTTGCTCTTTTTCCAACCAGCAAATTTGATTGGAAAGCCGATAAGGTGTTTTCTACCAGCAAAAAATGTATTTCTATTGATACCGGCATTGTCAATTTATACGACAGTGTTGTTAATCAATACCCGAGTTTGCTGGAGAATATTGTATACCTGCATCTTAAAAGGGCGGGAGGTCCAATATATTACGGTGCGCTTCCAAATGGCAGGGAAATAGACTTTATTGTAAAATCCCAAAACCGGGAGTTCTGCAAATATCAGGTTTGTACAAACTTGACAAAAGAAAATGAAGAACGGGAGCTGGGTAGTTTCTGTATAGCTCATAAGCATCAGGGGCCAAAGGGTAACTATATATTAACCATGGACCAGTCGGAGGATACAGTTATTAACTATTCCGGCACTGATGTCACAAAAATATATATACCAAAATGGCTTTTGTTTGATTAATGAGGCAATACCCTTCGGCCTCTTAAGTGTGGCAACGCCCCCCGCCCCCCCTGAAGGGGCGAATCGGTGTGGGGATTCCAACACACTCTCACACTCTCACTCACTGCCTTTCACCCCCTTAGGGGGTCGGGGGGCGTCCCAAATCACAGGGGGCTTGGGCGACAGCCGACAGCCGACAGCTGAACGCTGAGAGCTCCAACCGCCCCACACTACTTATACACTACATACAGCACATGACGTGCCCGGCTTTTTGCCGTATACAGAGCACGACGCTGCCAGCGGTCATCGTCTAAGTCCACATCAAAGAGAATTACCACATCCCGCTCCAGGCCCTTAAAGCGCATGTGGGTTTCATAGCCTATATCGTTTGCGGCTTTATTCCCCTTGAACTCTCTAACTACTTTGAAGGCGCCCAGGACGGGGTCGTTTTTAAAAAACGTACTCCCGAACCTGTGACCGCCCAGTATTATAATATTACCCGGTTTGAGGCCCTCCTCCCGTATAAGCTGGTGAAGAAGCCGGGATAGTTCCCGGCGCTTTGCGCTGTCGTCGGCAGGGCGCACTTCTACCACTTCAGCGCCCTCCGGGCTGCCGTCAAATGGTATGAGGTCGTTTTGGGTGTGGGGCAGTACGGCTTCGCAAATGCGGCGAGTATTGCGGCAGTTATACTGCAGTACAATAGCCTCACCCTCAATGGGGAACTGCAGGTCGCCGCCGAACAAGTTCTGATCCGGGTCGTAGAATATGTAAAAATCACCGTCTTCTTTTACAAGGTCAGATACTGTGACCCAGTACTCGGTTTTAAAATCCTGGCCTTCATCTACAATCACCGCGTCAAATTTTACGGCGTTATCTTTAATGTGACCGGAAAAAAGCTCCGGCACAACTTTATCCCAGAACCCGGGTTGCTTATCGCTCCCGGGGTCTATGCCGGCGCTTTTTAGTACACCCATGCAGAAGGCGTGATAGGTGGATACAGTAATAAACTTATCCCACTGCTTAAGCTCCTGTTTAAGATGCTCGGCAAGTGGTATGTTGTAGCAGAGCAAAAGGGCCTTTTTATTTTGAGACGCCAGCTGCTGGGCTTTTTTTATAGCCATAAGGGTTTTACCAGAACCGGCACAGCCCTGAATAAGAAGCTGCTTTTGCCTGTCGAATATATTGAGCAGCCTGAGCTGTTCGTTGGTCAGCTTAAAAAAATGCCTTTCATCGGAGCTCATACGGTCTATTAAAGATACCCCATATTCAAATACCGGTAAGAGCGCATTGCGGGCATGTTCATAGGTATTGGTATCCATGCCGGTATCCCCTTTGGAGTGCTTTTGCCGGAGTTGGGATAGCATTACGGCTTTAACGGCTTTGTCTATGTAACGTACACCATCACCGTTTATGGTAATTTCGTGATCACCCTCCATGGGGAGGACCTTAATTTCTTCAAAAACATTGGGAAAGCATACGGCACAGGAAATGTGTATATCCCGTGGAGCTTTAAGATATTTTTCCAGAAAAGTTTTTACAGCGTACTTGGCTTTACGGGCCTGACTGTAGGGGCATTTTTTTAAAGCATGGCCATTCTGGCTCCACTGACGGGTGCTGCCGTCAAACTTAACATTGCCGCCCTTTACCTCTATGACCAGGATACCCAATTTGGGTGAAAGAAGCAGGAAGTCTATTTCGCCATCCACAAGCTTTTGCTGCTGGTCGCGCACAAACATATTAAGGCTGTGAAAAATAATCCAGTCATCGCCCATGCTATTGCACAGGGCCTCATAAACGGCCTTTTCCGATTCCGGTGGTTCTTCAAGCATTATGGGTGGAATAATTAATGGCATGGATGCTCTTTAAGTTAAAGGAATGATTAATTCTATTGAAATTAAAAGCAAAAAGCCAGCAATTCGTTGTGTTTCTGCCAGTTGATGCCCCCCAATATCCGGGAGTACCTGTTTCTCCTGTTCCCGGAGCGTGGTGAGGCCCCCCCGGCCTGCCGCCACACTCAGACGGCAATCTTTATATCTATTTATCTGCTTCCCAGTCCCAAAAGCTGGTCAGGGAGTACGGGGCGCAGCTGTTGTACAACTGGAAGAGCCTTAAGATAAGCCGGGGTGATATTGTCTGATGAGCGGACTTGTAGTCGAAGCAAGGATGTGTCCTCTGCGTCTCGGCGGTGAATAATTATTGCCATTTTAGACCGAAACCAATTAAATCTTAAAACATAATGGAATTATCACATTCAGGGCACATCTTTACTTACTGGAGGTTATTTTTAAAAAGATGACACCGAATGGCATTTCCTCATGGTATAATCTTGAAAAGCAGCAGGTTTATAGTCTGCCAGGTTCTGTTTTAACCAGGCCGGGTCATTTTTGGCCGGGGTCTGAAGGGCATAAATGTCAGTAAAAATTTACTTCCATTACGATCTTTCCATCCTGGCCAGGCAGTTGGCCGAAGATATTGGCAAGGAGGTCCAGACTAAAGGCCGCTCAGTGTTTAAGCCTGTCAATATTAGCATTCCAGTTAATCATTTCCGCACCTGGCTGCCTCTGCAGCTGGCGGCTGGCAGCCCGGAGCAGGTCAGCGCCAATCTCAAATTTGAGTATATGGAGTCTTCCCTCTGGGGTATGTTAACGGCCCTGGCTCCGGGGGAGCACCAGGGGGCAAAACTACTTAATAAAAATACTCTGGCCCTGCAGGTGTTGGGCGTGCTGCAGGCTATTACCCCGGGCAATGCAGGGGTTTTAGCCCCATTTAGCAATTACTTGTACGAGTCAAATAAACAATCCGGGTCTGAGGTCAAATTACCCGATTACGACCGCCGTATCTGGCAGGTGGCCATGCAGCTGGCAGGGCTGTTTCAGGATTACGAATATCACCGGCAGGCTATGATTAAAAATTGGGTTAACGGCAAGCTATCACTTAAAGGTGATGCTATGGAGGCCTGCCAGGCCGAGCTTTACCGCAGGGCTATAAAAGCAGGTGCCAATAGCGGCACTTATACCTTGTCGCAGCTTTCAGAATTGGTTTCTCAAAAGAAGTGCGAGGGTGTTAAAGGCCCTGTCTATTTCTTCGGCTTTTCCGAGCTTTCTAAATTTCATATAGATCTCATCTGGCAGCTGGGGCAGTATTACGACATTAACTTCTATCAATTCAACGTGTGCAGAGAGTATTGGGAGGATATCACCACAAATAAAGAAGACAGGGGTAAGTTCCTGGCCCGCATTAAAAAGAACATGGATATATCCTCTGGGGCAGATGAGGAGAAGTTAATCCTGCGGGACGATACTGGTAAAGGCATTGACGACAATCCTCTGCTTAAGGCCTGGGGTAAGCCCGGCCGGGAGCTTATTAAAGGCTATAGCGAGGCCGAAGAAAAGTTCCAGGGTAAAGTTTATACCATAGCAGAACATCCCGATGTAGATAACTGGAAGGGCGGCCGTTCCACCACCCTTATGCGTGTTCAGGGCCAGGTGCTGGACAGGCTTGTTCCTGGTCAAAGTGAGGGTGATACAGACATTATCCCTCAGGATGATACCATTCAAATCGTCTCTTGCTCAGACATTTACCGGGAGGTGGAGTCCGTATACAATAGTATCATCTGGAACATGGGCAGGGACAATAAACTAAAGTCTACCGATATCACCGTACTGGTTTCAGACATGGCTAAATACAAGCCCGTTATACAATCCGTGTTCAGTCGCCGGGGTGTGGTCGTGCCTTTTAATCTATCAGACTCCACCGCGGAGAGGGACAGTGTATACGCTCAGGGGGTCCGCGCTATCCTGGGCCTGGCAGGCGGTGCCTATTCCCGTAGCGCTTTGTTCAGTGTTTTTTACAATCCCTGTTTCATGCAGGCGGCGGGTGTTACACGGGCAGAGGTTGATATCTGGTCCAATTGGGCCCGGGCCCTCAATATATTCCGCTGGGCGGACGCGGGACATAAAAAAGAAGATACTGCCGATGGTTTTACCGAGGGCCTTTACACCTGGGAGTGGGGGCTTAAGCGCTTGCGCCTGGGCCGCATTATGGGTTCTGGTGAAGGCAATCCTGATATACCACCAGTATACGCAGACATGGACAGTAAAAATAGTGCCTTGCTCAGCGCTTTCAGCGGCATGGCAGAACGCCTTACCCGCCGTATTCGTGGGTTCTCTCAAATGGGCTCCATGACTCCAGCCAAATGGGCGCAGGAGTTCAGGGGAATTTTCGAGGCTTTTCTGGCCATACCCCGGGACAGGGTAGAAGAAGCCGCTGTGCGTAATAGTTTAATGGTTACTCTGGATGCTTTACAAAAAGACAGCACGCAGCTTTGTGCGCAAAGCAGCGGGCAGAGTATTAAACTTACATCGGGTGTGGCCAGCGAAATAGTGCTGGCCGGGCTCTCTGATATCCCCAGCCGTATAGGTAAATACGGGGTCGGCGGTGTCACAGTAGCATCCCTTAAAAACGCCCGTCCGGTTCCATTCCAAATTGTATACATGCTTGGTCTGGAGGAAAATTCCTTCCCCGCTAATTCCGTTCGCAGTACCCTGGACTTACGCACTCGCAAAGTTCAAATTGGCGATATCACACCAAGGGATCACGACCTCTTCCGTTTCCTGGAGGCCTTCATGTCGGCCCGCCAAAAGTTGTACCTCACCTATATCGGTCAGGATCTGCAGAAGGACGAAATATTCCAGCCATCATCGGCCGTAAAGCAGATTTTATATTGCCTGGATCCAATTCTAAGTGAGTCACCCGGCTTTCCGGGGGCAGTAGACTTTGATGTTAAGTACAGGGGCTTTAATATGCCGCTGCATGGTTTCAGCCGGCGTTATCTGGAGAATGTGCCAGGTTATTTCGATTTGATGGTGAATTATTCCAACCAGGATAAGGAGTTGTACGGGATATCAGTGTCTTATACTGATGAACAGGATGCAAATCAAGGTTTGGCAAAAAGTAAAATCAAAAGCCAGGAAGATGACAAAAATGCCAGCGTTACTACATCAACTGGTTTGGTGAAAGAACAAAACGAACTTCAGAAAAAACCTGTAAAAATAAATTTATATGACTTGAGAAGTTTCCTTTTAAATCCTGCAGAAGGGCAGATGAGATACCGGCTTGGTATTTCAGAAGATACCACTGATGACACTGCTGAAATAGAGGATGAACGTTTCTTTTCTGTTTTTCCTGCAGATTATAAATTGCTGACAGGTACACTGGATAAGTGCCTTGAAATATTATCAAATAATGAATCACCTAATGTACGCCAGGAATGCCAAAAACTGGCAAAAATTAGCCATGACGCTGGTGACGGGGCAGATTTCGCTTTTCTGGAAGCAGACACTGCAGAAATAATCAATAAGGCTGAAATTTTCTGGCAAACATTACAACCTAACCTGCAAAAACTTAAAGAGTCATATGTTTATAATAAGACTTTGTCTATTGGGCAATCCTGGAGGGATGAAAGCCATAGCTTGAGCAGTGTGGTTATAAATTTGGACGGCCAACTGGTGGAGATTACGGGTGATTTAAAAAATGTATGGACTGATGAAAAGTACAACATAGTAGAATGCCTGGCATGGAAAATGTCTGGCCCTAAATCAAATGAAATACATTTAAATACTTTCCTGTTCCAGACTGCGCTGGGGGCGGCAGAGGGTGGCGACCCCGGTATCAGCAAAACCCTGTTCATTAATGGCGATAAACCTGCTTCCTGGAAATATACATGGGAAAGTTCTAAAAAACGTGATGAATGGTTTAAAACACTTCTGCGTGACTTCCTTTTCCGTAAAAGTTTCGACTGGGTTCCCTGGAGTATTGTTGGCTCCTTAAAAGATGAAGATTTTGAAGTCGATGGGGTTACTTTTAATAATATGCTTAATACAAAAATTCAGGAGAAACTTGCGGACAATTACAATGTTTTTACCAGGCTGAACCAGCTTTATTTAACAGATGTTATTGTACCTGATGATGCACTGGAACTTTGCAGACAGAGGTTGTCACCCTTAAGAAACTTTATACACCAGAAGGAAAAATAAAAATGAACTTTTGGGATGAACCAAACTTTTTTGACGGACACAGGGTTATAGAGGCCTCCGCGGGTACAGGCAAAACATATAGTCTTGTAAGGCTGGTTGTATCTATTATAGAAAGAGGCCTGGCAACAATCGATCAGGTACTGGTCGTAACATACACAGATAAAGCTGCCGGGGAGTTAAGGCAGCGCCTGCTGGAGGCAGTTAAAGAACGGCTTGATGCAGTCCATAATGAAACAGAGAGTGAAGAATGCAGCAGGCGGCAGTTACTGCTGCAACATTCAAGTGATAATTTTGAGTTATCCTCCATATTTACAATACATTCATTTTGTCAGAGAGTTTTACAGCAATATGCCTTTGAAAACAGGCAAACTGGAGAGTCAGTACTTATTGATGAACGTGATGTTTACAAATCTGTATTAAAAGAAATTCAGAGGAGGGAATGGCCCAAATGGTTTGGCAGCGGCCTTTCTGATATTCTCTTCCTTGCACGTTATCCTGACAAAATACAGGGTGATAGTATATGGGAACAAAGTGTTTTAAGCATGGCGGCAAGGTTTGTGCCTGAGGCGGGGGACTGCTTATTACCAAAAGCTTCAATGTCGAGTTTTAGTGATGGGTCATTTACAGAGAATGTATACTCGGTACTTATGGCTGCTGCGGATAATGTCTGCAGGATATTAAACGTTGCTGGTGGGCAGGAGGCCCTGATTGCGGGGCTTGGTGAGTTGAACGTTAAAAAAAACATGTTCAAAATTGAAGAAATTACTCAAAAAATATTACTGCCTTTTCTTAACTGGGCCAAAATAAAAAAATCTGATAAAGGTCTTGCAGTTATTTTGGAATTCCGGGATACATGCTGGTCTAGCTGGATAAGGTCTAATCGTTTTAATAATAGCGAAAAATGTGATTTGCTGCCTGAAGAAAATGAATGGAATAAGAGTGGTAATAATCTGGAATATTGCTGCCCGTTATTAATTGAGCTTTCTAAAATTATGGAACAGTGTAAAACAGGTTTTTTAAATTTCATGAGTTCTTTTCCAGTCCATTTTAAAATCGTTAACATAAATAGAATAAAAGAATTAGCAGTTAATTATAAGATTCATGGCGGTTATCAGAGTTACCAGGATATGTTGACCAGGGTGTGGGATGCCCTAAATAATGCGAAAGGTGAAAATAGCCTTCTGGCCACCTTACAGCAGCGTTATCGGTATGCTCTTATTGATGAATTTCAGGATACTGATTCCCTGCAGTGGGATATCTTCAGGACTATCTTTGTTGAAGATGATATTCATAAAATTATATTGATAGGAGATCCAAAGCAGGCCATATACCGCTTCCGGGGGGCGGATGTTCACGCTTACAGCAAGGCTAAAAATTTGCTAAGGGCAAATGATCCGCAGTGTGAAAGAAGTCTTCAAAAAAACTGGAGAGCTGAATCACGAATGATCGAGGGTTTGAACATGACTTTCGTGGAGGGTGAGCTGTTTAAGGGTTACCAGGATCTTCAATATACACAGATAAGGCCCCCTGACTATAATCCCCGTATTGGGCTTTTAAAAGATACCACCGGGCGGGCGCCTCTCACTGCCATGACCATTAAAGAAACCGACGTAAACCCCGGCAGTGCCAGGGCTGATTTCAGCAGGTTTATAGTTAAGGAAATTAAACACCTGCTGGCCGGCCCCGCCATGCAAATTAAAATATCCGGCGGGTGGCGGGGCTTAAGATTAGACGATATTTGTATACTCATACGTTCACGTGGTGAGGCTTCTTATCTGGAAAAACAAATGATTCAGCAAAATATTCCTTATACCTTTTATAAGCAGCCTGGTATCTGGCAATCTGCAGCTGCCATGAATCTTAATTATTTATTTAAAGCGCTGGCATTTCCTGCAGATAAAAGTCTGGTCAAATCTTCGTTGTTAACAGTATTTTTCAATGTTGGTCCCCAAGATTTAGATGATTATTCAATTACTCCTGTCAGGAGGGCTTCTGAAACATTACTTACTGGTTGGATGGAGCTGGCTGCGGAGCGGAACTGGTCGGGGTTATTTCAGGAATTATTAGAGGGGAGCCAGGTGCGAAAAAGAGCCATGCATAAGCCTGACGGGGAGCGTGTTATTACAAACTATACACATCTTATTCAGGCAATGGAGTTATGGGCGCATTCTGAAAATCTGGATGTGAGAGGTTTATCAGACTGGTTGGACCGAAAATACAGGAACGTCATATCTTCAGGTGAAGAAGAATACCACAGATCGGAGACCGAGTCGCCAAAGGTCCGCCTCATGACCATGCATGCAGCTAAAGGTTTGGAATTCCCGGTTGTATTTATATTAGGCGGTATATCACAGAAGGCGCGGTCCCCGGAATATTTACAGTATTATGAAAATGAAAGAGTCTGTTATAATCTAAATATCGATGATTCAGAAAAATTGGAAATGCATACAAAAGAAATTGGCATGGAAGAGCGGCAGTTACTTTATGTAGCCCTTACAAGGGCCCAATATAAATTGTACATACCTAAGTTTATTAAGCATAATAAGGGTGATGGGAATATCGATGCAAAGTGTGGTTTTGTCTCCAGGCTTTTACATGAAGCTTTAGAAAAAGCCTGGCCGAGCGAAAACTGTAACCAGATAATTCGCCATATTACTCTGGACGGCAATGAAATAAAGACCGATACCGATGCAAACAGCCTTCCCTCATGGGAACCTTACCAACCACAGCTTATAAAGCTGGATTATGACAACAGCCATGATGAAGACAATAAGCCATCTGTGGAAAGTGAATCAACCGAAGACCGCTTCCCCATTACTCCAAAAGGCCTCTGGCCCCGTCAAATTATTATGTCTTCCTTTTCCAGTATGCATCATAAAAAATTAAAAAATACGGCAGAAGGTAATTCTCCAGAGGGTAAAACCTTAACCCGAACCCATTTTGGTGACAGCGCCCCTCGTGAATCAGATGAAGATGCCGGGCAGGATGTATCGGAATATGTTGATGAAGGGGAAATGGAAGAATACTCCCAGCTGCCGCCCGGCGAGCGCACTGGTTCCATGCTCCATGAGGTTTTGGAGGAGATAGACTATAAGACTGTTAAGGTCTGTAACAAGTGGGAGGATCTTTTAGATAACGCCCAAGCCCTGGAGCTTATCCATGATAAGATGAAGAAATTCAGATTCTATAAACATGTGGAAGATCTGGCGGCCGCTTACCATAAGGTCACAGCAAAAATTGTATACAATACCCTTACTACGCCCCTTAATGATTCTGGTTTAAAACTCTGTGATTTAGAAAAGGAATGCAGAATTCATGAGATGGAGTTCTGGTACCCATACCCTTCGGATAATGATTTAAACCCCATAACTAATACGGGTATTCGTTATGATACCAGGGGATACCTTAATGGTTTTATGGATCTGGTATTTAAACACAATGACAAATATTATTTGCTGGACTGGAAGAGTAATACCCTCAAGGATGGCTATGGGCAACAGGCCATGGACAAAGGTATGGAAAAGTCTAATTACCGCCTGCAGTACCGCATTTATCTGCTGGCCCTTAAACGCTGGCTTACCCAATGTGGGCAAAAGGCTGATATCGGTGGGGTATACTACCTCTTTCTCCGGGGTATGACTGGTAAGGCTGGGTCTCCAGGCATATACTTTGATATGGAAATGGACGAAAGTATAAGTGAAAAAATAGTGAAAGCAGCAGTGGGTGAAAAATGGGCATAATGATAAATATTCAAACTCTTCAGGATCTTGAAGTTACCACCAAAGAGAGTGAGGACCTTTACCTGAAGGCCCTGGAACATTCCGATCTGACTGCAGCCGACTACCAGACAATCAGGGACCTGCTGAAGATGGCGGGTTTGTCCTCTGATATCAATGCCCATGGGCTCCTTATCGGGCTGTTTCAGCATGTGGCTGATGGCAGCTTGTGCATGGATATGAACCCTGAGGTCTGGAGCCGTACGTCCTGGCTGCAGGAGGCTGCTTCTCTGGATAAGGGAACTGTTAAAAAGCTGATTGCTGAGCTTAAAAAGAAGGGTATCCTGGCTGAAGCCAGTGGTGAAACTATTGAAGATGTCCCCCCTGTACCACTTATTGTACAGAAAAACCAGGATAAAAAGAGAACATACATATATTTTCAAAAATATTATACGGCTGAAAAAAAAGTGCGTTTAATGCTGAAGGCCTTGCTGAATTTGAATATGCTAAAACCCTTTGAGGGTAAACGGGTGTCATCAGAAACTCCCGAAAATCAGGAAACTAAAATCCAGTCTATAGTTAGGGATGTTTTTAATTCTATGCCCCATCATCTCCATGAGTTTCAGCTTTTGGCGGTAATGGCCAGTCTATTCAAGCCTTTAGCCGTTATCTCCGGGGGGCCGGGGACAGGTAAAACCACTACAGCGGCGGCTGTTTTAAGGTGCATGGTTCGGTTGGGCGCTAAACCAGAAGATATTCTGCTTACCGCTCCCACTGGCCGGGCGGCACAACGGTTAAAAGAATCCATACAGGAGCAGCTTAAGGGCTGTTCCAATCTTTCTCTGGAAGAAAATGAGCTGTTAAAAGGGCTGGAGAGTAAGACCATACATCGGGCTCTTAAATTCAGTCCCTTTTATAATCGGTTCTTTTATGGAGAAAAACGCAAGCTCAAGCATAAGGTAATCGTGGTGGATGAAGTATCCATGGTTGATGTATTCATAATGGGCAGTCTGTTGGACGCTGTTGATGATAACGCAAGAATTATATTTATGGGAGATAAGGACCAGTTACCATCTGTGGATGCAGGCGCTGTGCTGGAGGACCTTATCCCCGAAGGCCATGAACATGGTTTCAGCTCGGAGCTTATAAAATTATATAGTGATACAGCGGACATTGCCCGGGCAATGGCTCCAAAATTAAAAGCGGTTAAGGAAAAGGATGACATTCGCAGGGATCATGTTGTTATCCTGGAACATTCTTATCGAAGCGTAAAGCAAATACTGGATCTTGCCAATAGCCTTAATCACGGTAAGGTAGACGCTAAACTGGTTGGGGCACCACTAAGTGCCATTGAAGGTAAAATACCCTGGCCTGGTACAATAACCGGTAAGGGCGTTACTCCCGTTACTTTATTAGAGCCAGTTAATAAAATGGACAGCTGGCAAAATCAGCTTTATGACTGGGCGGCTGGCCATTACAGGCTGGGCAACCCCGAAGGTGGGTATAAGAGCCTGCTTAGGGCTTTTAACAGCGCGCCTGAAGGAGGGTACGAAAAAGCCCTCGATGATATATTTACAACTAACGCCCGGGCCAGGATACTAACTCTGATTCATGGCGGCCGGGAGGGGGACCGCTGGATTAACCGAATAGTAAATGCTTTTATGCTCATGGAGCTGGACAGTGGTAAGTCTTTTCACGGTGAGTTTAACGGTGCCTCCATTATTATCACCACTAACGATTATAATAACCAGCTGTACAATGGTGATACAGGCGTTATCCTTAAAAAAAACGGAGAATATCGGGCCTGGTTCTTTTGCGAAGGCGAGTACCGTAGCTTTTCTGTCAAGTCACTGGTTGCCTGGGAGCCCGCCTGGGCCATCACAGTGCACAAGAGCCAGGGTTCAGAATACAACCATGTACTGCTGGTACTGCCTTCTGATATTGAGCACCGCATGCTTAGCCGGGAGATATTATACACGGGTATCACCAGGGCAAAAGATAGCGTAGTCATACGCGGCACTGTGGAAGCCCTTAACGCGGGGGCCGAGCGCACTATAGACAGGGAATCCGGGATCGAGTTGTGGTAGAGGTTTGGCAGGTACGCCGGCCACCCTGGTATCTTACCATGAAGATAGTTATTTGAATGGAAAGCTCTGCTTTGCATTCTAATAAAGTCTAAGTATGATAAACTCCTGGATATCATCGTTCACTGCCGCATAGGCAGCTTAGAAATTTCTTCCCATCTTTTTCATGCCTTCACCGAGCTTGAAATTGGTAATGGCATCCCCTTCTTTTGCATAGAGATTCGATTTTATCTGCAATGCCAGAATGTCCCGGCTCCAGCCGTTTTCAAGGGTGTGATTTATGTAAAACAGCACCTCTTTTTGTTCGAGCTTTTCTTCGGTGAATTTAATCATCCATCACCTTCCAATGGCCGCCTTTCTGAGGTCCGACATATTTTAATTTGCCTTGCTCGCCCAACTTTTTAGCTGCGCGCTCAACTGCACTGACAGATTTCCCTATGCGTTCAGCAATTTCTGTCAGCGTTAATGAGTTATTCTCTCTCAATTCCGCAAGGATAGCACCCGGCGTTTTAACCCGCGTTTCCACCGGCGTTTTAACCGATGCATCATTTTTCATTTTACCGGTCTCATTTGAAAGATTGTGAGCAAAGAGCGTTATGGAAACACCGCCATTCATCTCTTTGATCTCCGGTTCCGGTAAACCGGCCTCTCTGCATGAATTGATAATCTTCAGTGTTCCACGGCCCCAGGTGTCAATGTAGCCGCCTAAAAAGCAGGCATTGGCGATGATTGGATTACGGGGACGGGAGCTATGCTCTTTTCTAAGGTCTGCAAGGGTCAGTCCGTAGGGGGTTATAAAAGGGTCGGACCAGAAAATTGTTGATTCCTGATAAAAATGGGCATTTT
>CAZRWX010000060.1:0-8554 GCA_964603925.1 uncultured Bifidobacteriales bacterium
TGGGTTAACTTCAGAAGAACTTAAATTGCCAATATGGAAGGTAAAACTTATGATATAGTACACTAGCATCTGTCTAAAATGCGCTATTTTAGTTTGATGTCATTCCGGTCAAGCCGGAATGACTATTTTAGACAGAAACTAACCATACATTATCATATCAAAATTTAAAGGAACCACCTGTATAATCATGAATGAGTTGTCACATTCAATTAGGGGATTAAAATCAAAATTTATGATTATTATCCTTACTATGCTGGTTGTTATCGCCTGTGACCAGGTTACTAAAAAAACAGCAGAAAAAAACCTTAAGTTCAAACCCGCTGCCTCCTATGTTTTTAACACACTCAGGTTGCAATATGCCGAAAACAGGGGCGCTATGCTAAGCCTGGGTTCATCTCTGCCAGAGAGAGCGCGCTTTATCATCTTTACCCTTGGAGTAGCGGTAACTTTATTAATTCTAACTGTCTATACCATGGCATCAAAGGCATTATCTTCAGTTGAGTTTGCGTCTTTATGCCTCATTATCAGCGGCGGTTTCAGTAACCTTATCGATCGTTTCTCCCATGGTTTTGTGGTAGATTTCCTGAACATGGGTATCGGCTGGCTGCGCACGGGTATTTTTAATGTAGCCGATCTGGCAATTACCACAGGCATTACCATAATGTTATTACGTGGCATCATCCTGCATTTCACTCACAAGCAGCCGGATCAGCTCCCCTAACGTGAGCTCAGCCACTCACCGGTTTCTACATTGACAAGAACACTGCATCAAGCTACCATTTAAAAAAATTGCAGGTGACGAGTCTCCCCCAGGTTTTGGGGTAGGCGCGTGTAATAGGAAAGGCGGTTAAATTCCGCTGCGAGCCAGTCATCGCTGTAATTGGGGACAAAAGCCGTATTATGTCACTGCGTGACTCCTCTATTAGATTTCTGGTAGAAAAGCCACATGGGAAGACACGGTGAGTAGGTAGATCCAAAAGCCAGAAAGCCTTGCCTGCAAAGTTTCGGACACCCACTGGGAGCTGCCCGTATCTTTTAATCTTAAAGGTTACAAAGGTACCGGTGTTGGCATTTTTAATTTCCTAAAAATCGTTTACTTCATGCCCCTGGGTGCGGATTATGCTCCAGGAATAAACTGTCTCCGGCTATCTATCAATTAAATGAAAGGATAATGGAAAATGTGTATCTATAAAGAATCAAACATAAAATACTCCGATGTAGTTCGGGAAATCAAGCCTGTATCCCGGGAAATGGTTGCCCAGGCACAGGCTGCTGTGGACAGCAAAACTAAACCTCTAGGCTCTCTGGGACGTCTGGAAGAAGTAGCAGTTCAGATGTGCCTGATTCAAAGTACCATAAAGCCAGCCGCCGATAAAGCCGCCATTTTTGTATTCGCCGGTGACCATGGTATCACCGCCGAAGGTGTTAGCGCTTACCCCTCAGAGGTTACCGGACAGATGGTGCTGAATTTTCTTGGAGGCGGCGCTGCCATTAATGTACTCAGCCGCCACAACAATATCGATCTAAGCATAGTGGATATGGGTGTTAACATGGACTTTCCCAATGATTGCGCGCTCATTAATAAAAAAATCCGCAAGAGCACTCGCAACTTTGCCGTAGAATGCGCCATGACATCCAATGAAGCTATAGGAGCTCTGGAGGGCGGTATGGAGGTTTTTTTTAATACTCAAAACAGCAAAAACATTAACATAATTGGTCTGGGAGAAATGGGTATTGGTAACACCACCTCAGCTTCAGCCATAATAAGCGCAGTTACAGGTCTGCCTGTTAAAGAGGCCGTGGGCCGGGGTACTGGTATCGATGATAAGGGCCTTAACCACAAGGCAGAAATAATTAGTAAAGCTCTGGATTTTCATAAACCCAACTCCGATGATGGCCTTGATATCTTATGTAAAATTGGTGGTTATGAAATTGGAGGAATTGCCGGCGCTATCCTGGCTGCAGCCTCTAAAGGTACCGCAGTGGTACTGGATGGTGTCATATCCACTGCCGCGGGTCTTATAGCCCACACCATCAATCCCGATATTCAGGGCTATTTAATAGCCGGCCACCAGTCCGTAGAGCCTGCTCATAAGGCCGCTCTCGCTCACATGAATCTGCGGCCTTTATTAAACCTGGACATGCGCCTGGGCGAAGGCACAGGGGCAGCCCTGGCCATAAACCTGGTACAGGCATCCTGCCGCATTATGCAGGAGATGGCCACCTTTGGGGAAGCAGGGGTTTCCGAAAAAGATGGATAATGCCTGTATGCTGCAACTGTTATCTGAATTGCCAGCCGGGGGGGCCGGACAGCGGGTCTGTTAAATGATTAACGACTTGAATGCTGTTATCACTCTGTGTGCAGGCAGCAAGAAAAGCCAGAAATATAAGGACGGAAAATTTATTAACATGACCTGATAAATGTCTGGCCGTATACCAGGAAACACCCGCCATAATAAAGCCTCCCAATACATCTACAAAAACATGTTGTTTAGTTGTAAGTGTCGACACACAAACACTGACCACCCATACCCAAAACCAAAACTTAAACCGGGAGCTACACCCCAATACTGATAGACCCCCCAATAGTGCCAGTGAGACATGCAGCGAAGGCAAACAATTGCCGGGGCCGTCAATTAAATGAAGAATAGCATAGGCATTTTGCCATGAGCCAGCACCCGAGACCGGTCTTGATATAATAGTAGGGAACATGGCGTAAAATATAAAGGTTAAGCCCGAGCAAATTATAAACGGGGCTAAAAAATGCAATGGTCTTTTTTTAAGTGCGCACAACCACGCTGTGAGTATCAGGGGATAATGAGTAGCATATATTACCAATGTCCAGGGAATAAAGGGAATTATTTTATCTGTACTTGAACTTGACAGCAGGTATGGAACTCTGAAAAGTGATAATTGAGAAAAGTAATACATGCCGGCAAACCCCATCGCCGAAGCAAAAAGCCATAATAAATGGGACTTTATTCTATTTTCCTTTTCAGGCATTAATGTTTGCTACCTTTAATAATGTGCTTTGGGATAGGGCCATCTTTTGTTGTAATCAGGCTATTAAGCCTTTCAATCATATTCTCATAGTATTGCCGGCTTACTTCACTCATAAAACAAACCTGAATAAGATTGCACCGTTGCAAATATTTGCTACGGTAGTGCAGCAGATACCCCTCCCTTTCAAGTTTAGCACCTAATTCCAGAGAGGACACCCTCTGTGGTATGGCAATGTTTAGTATAATACTGCCATTATCAGATACTTTACCAGCGCTTAAACCCGCGCGTGTTAATATCATGGCAAAATGACAGGATGCTTTAGTTATGGCAGCAGATTTGGCATCTACATCCAGATTCTCCAGTGCCTGTGACAGGGAATGCAGCAAATTTGAGCTTGAGCTGTAAGGTATACCATCACATTCCTGATAGTTATACAAATTAAGATAATTTGGAAGTTGGATAACAGGCTGAATTAGCCTGTGGTTGTAAAATACCATGGAAAGACCGGTATGTGCCGAAAGACCCTTGCCTGAGACACTTGAAGCAGCATATACCCAGGATAGGTTTATACTGGTATTTCCAAAGCTGCTTATACAGTCAATACATACCTTTAAATTATCATTGCGGGTTAGAGGCTCAAACTCTTCGGGGGTATTAAGTATACCTGTGGAAGTTTCCAGATGTACCATCCAGAGCCATTTTATTCCGGGGTTTTTCTTCAGGTATTCTATAACCTCTGCATAATTGAAGTTAGCGCCCCAATCCGCCCGAACAACCTCATATTCCAAACCAAAACCTTGTGCCGCGGAAATAAGACGGTCACCAAACTCTCCATTGGTAAGTATTAGCCCCCTGCTGCGCAGCTGCAGCAGCTGACCGGCTACAACGTCATTGGCCAGAGTACCTGTTCCAGAAAGCACCTGTACAAAGCGTGCTCCAGAAAGTTGAGTTAAGCGCCAGTGTACCCGGTTTAAAAGCATGAGATAATCAAAGTTACGGTGTGAAATAGCGGGGTAACCCATGGCCCTGGTAACAGAAGGGTGGTGCTCCACAGGCCCTGGCAGAAAGTTTATAACTTTTTTCTCCGGTAGAGAGACAACCCTTTGTTGAATTACCGGAGGAGCAAATAGCCTGAATCGTTCAGGAGTATTATACATTGGCTGAAATAAAGCGCCACCTGAGCCAACAAGCGGGCCAAAGGGCAGGAAACCCAACTTGTTGTAAAGCCGGCTTTGACGGGTGGTGCCTGATATAATCATGGCATGATACCCGCCATGTAACCCGTAATCTGCAACCAGCACCATCAGATTTAGGTTTACGGCCCCGAACCTGTGACCGGGAGCTACTGAAAGCAGCCTGGTCTCTATCAGATTACTGTCAGGAGGAAAATAATTATTAACATTACCCAGCTTATGATCCAATGAGAATGGGCGTTTATCACGCACGGCTATCATCCCCACCAGCTCCCGACCATTTAAACAAATAAAATATTTATTCTCCTTATGATAAGCGTCAATTAATGTTCCCTCTTCAATAGCTCTGTGCTGGGGTATCTCCTCAACAAAGGTGCAGTAATTTAATCTGGATATCAATTCAAATTCCCAATCCTGATCCGCCAGCTTATACTCATAAGGCATAAATCAATCTCCAGATTTCAAAATTTTTCGAGTAAAATTACTCCGGTGCGCAAACACAACCAGGGCACTGGCAACCAGTAAACCTGATGTTTCAATTAAACCTGACCCTGATGCTAATGCCCCAAACCACAAACCGCCATATACTATCATTCCTGATTTGAGTTTATCCCTGGTTATAACAACCAGTGCCATAAGCACCCCCAGACCCACAAAAAACAGCACTGGATTCCACGGAAGAAGCCCACCAGAAAATACACTGATACCCTTGCCACCCCTGCCCCTTAGATGGACAGGAAATATGTGACCGAGTATAATAGCAACCAGCACCCAGGGCAGCCAGCTGACAGGTACCCCTGATAATCTGGATGCATACACTACTGCAACCCCTTTAAGGAAATCGGCTGAGAATACCAAAACAAAGCCCCATTTACCCAGCAGACGCCCGGCATTTGTGGCCCCGGCATTAGTTGAACCTGTATTGCGAATATCCCTGCCGGTAACCAGCAGAGTTATGTAATACGCAGAATTAAGACTGCCTGTAATATAAGCAATAATACTTGCGGAAATAAAAACCAAACTGATGCTCACATTTACCTCGAAAAAATATAGACCGAACCGCCTTCAGGATGAATTGGTATATGCCCCTTAAACCCTGACCGGAGTAGCTCTTTATTTATATACTGCATAAAAAAACCATGGGTTACAAGAAGCACCCTATCACCGCTATGGGATTTTAAAATTGAATTAATAACCTCCCTGGACCTTTTAAGGCTTTTATCTCTGGATTCAGTCTGAAACCCCATATACGCCCACCAGCCAAGCCGGGAAAGTACCTTCCAAGCCATGACAGGCAATGGAAGAAAAAATGGAAAAACGGCAAATGGCACCTCCCTTAAATCCTGTCTGGTCACAATATCCATTTTATATAATGTAGAAGCAGTGATCCTGGCTCGTCTCATATCAGAGCAGTAACAATAATCCCAGCTATCAGTAATTTCCGGACTTTGTAAAACCTTGACTTCCGCCTCATTGTCGTACCATTTGATCCATTCATCAAACCCTTTGCCGGTTACCCATTTGTAACGCCGGTGGGGTACAGGGAAATGCCTGACAACGCCTATTTCCATTTAACAGCCCTTGTTACGGTTTACGCATATTATATGAGATACGGTTCACTCAATACTACTTATTTAACAAATATCATGCCACTCTAGCTCTTTAAGGTCTTCAAATTATACAGTCCAAGCCCCATAGCTTTTAATTTGTGATTTTTATCTCATTTACGTAAGCCATAATTTTACATAAAGTGCACAATTTCTTTTATTATTGGGTTTACTGGTTGCGGCAAATTGGACCCCCATAATTAGTAATTATCTAAAATCAATTTATTTTTACCAGATGGGAGTTTTTCTATCTTTAAGATGCCCTTAAGCTGTAATTTTAAGAAAATATTATTCTATAAAGCGTTTAAAACTTCTGTAAACTAATGAAATTCTTCCATATTTTCGCCTGCTGGTGCATTTTCATAATTTTTACATCCTGTGCTTCAGTTTCTACCCAAAGGCAGGTGGGTGCCACTTCCATTAATACCGCCCAGCCCAGTACCATAAGCAATTTTGAAACTGATGAAATTCGCCTCAGCCTGGGGCGCAAGTTCCTATCTGATGAACCATTTTCAGGTACAACGGCATCCGGTGATGAGGGCAAGTTTAAAGTTAACGCAACTTCCAGCAATAACCTTAAACTGGAGACCGGGCAGGAGCTTTTTCAAAGCTACCTTAGCGCATATATTAACGATTACATTTTCATGTATTGGACCTATTCCACCTCAAGCTATCAAACCACCTATTTTTTCTCCAGTTTCCTGGGTTCAGGTCTCAAAATCAGTACAGGCTCATTTATCGTCACAAGCGACATCGCTTTCGGGCTCAAAGATTACGGCATTCAGTCCACTTATACAGAATCGGAAATTAGCACTCCCTCAAGTGTCGGCGGCCCACAGAATATGGGCAAAACCAATATTGAGCCCTTTGTAAACACCGGGCTTAATGTCTTCCTGGACTATGGTATTACACCCTTTGTGGGCATCAGGGTTGAGGGCATGAATATTAGACCCGAGCTGGGCGCATCCACCTTTTTCCTCACAATTAATACCGGCCTGCGTGTCAGGTTTCACAAAACCAGGCATATTTATTTAAACCTGAGCTCTTATACTAATACCGCAAACACCGCTTTATTCACCTATTCACTCTCCGGGGGTGCGGGGTTTTCTTTCGATTTATTCTAAAACTGTCATCTATCGGGCTAATCTGCTTTAAATATTTCTATCAACCTTAAGGAAGATCTCCTAATGATTAATAAAATAATCTTAACCACAATTTCATGTTCTTTTTTTCTTTCCTGCCTGGGGGGGGACATTGACATTCATCTCAACCTTAAACCCGGCACAGCTTACAAGGTAAAACTGACAACCACGGGTATAGTAGACCAGCAAATGGGTGAGCGCAATATGCAGCTTACTAATACCATGTATATGTCCTCTATTCAAAAGGTTATTTCTTCTTACGATGATGGTTCAGTTCTCTTATCCTTTGAATACGATTCTATTAAAAACGAACAATCCCAGCAGGGCCTGCCCGCAGCCCCGCAGCATGATTTCTCTGGTATACTGGGCCAGGTTTTTAAAGGCAAAATAATGAGCATGCATATTTCCTCCGATTTTAAAGTTCAAGAGGTTAAGGGTTTTAAAGGCCTGATGAAGGAGATGTCTGATACCCTGCTGCAGATAGATGTGTTTAATAAAAATGCATCGAGAATTAAGCCCATGATAGAGCAAATTTTCAAAAAGAACTTCTCCCGTGAAGCTTTACAGAATATACTACAGAATATAACCGGCGCTTTCCCGCCAAAGCCCGTTAATATTGGCGATACCTGGTCCCATAATGGCACTACCGACCTGGGGCTGGCCTCGGTAAACACTTTGGTCAGCTATAAACTCGCTAAAGTTGAAAACGGCCGCATTTACCTGACCTTCACTTCCAGCCTGGAAAGTGGTAATAATAAAGAGCCTGTCGAAATGGGTCCAATGAAATTCCGCTACGAAATGCAGGGGACACAGCAGGGTATCATCATCCTGGACAGCGCCACCTGCTGGTACGATTCCATGTCATTCACCCAGGAGGTTGCCGGCACCATGCACATGTCCATGCCCGCACAGGACACTGTTATGGAGATGAGCGTACCTATGAATATAAAAGGCAAAACTGAGCTTGTTTCCCGGAAGTTATAGGCGGCATTATCATGCCAAAAATATTATTTTGAATTTACCAACAGCGATGGTAAAAACATGGAAATACCACTTACACTCTGGCCAGAACGCATTTTTCTTCTAATTAAGTAGTGTCAAATTCTGCTGATTTTGGCTGATGTTAAGCATTTAATTATGGTATAATTTTAATGCCACTTCCTTAGGAGTCTTTAATGACCTGTAAAAGTCCCAATGCCTTTGAAACCGTTAACCTTCAAATGCATAAAGCCGCCGACCTGCTCAATATTCCCACTGACCAGCGCAAGCTATATACCACTCCCTGGAGGGAGCTCAAAGTAGCTGTACCCATTACTGATGACTCCGGTAAATTACAGGTATTTGAGGGTTACCGCGTACAGCATAGCGGTGTACGGGGCCCTTATAAAGGCGGTGTTCGTTTTCATCAGGATGTTAACATGGACGAGGTCCGCGCCCTTGCCTCAATTATGACCTGGAAAAACGCTCTTATGGACTTACCCTTTGGGGGGGCAAAAGGCGGTCTGACTATTGACCCCCGGAAATTTTCCCAGAGAGAGCTACGTTCCATAACCATACGCTTCATGCACAGTCTGGATCACATAATTGGTGAGCATAGGGATATTATGGC
>CAZRWX010000060.1:8654-15653 GCA_964603925.1 uncultured Bifidobacteriales bacterium
CCTGATATTTTGGCCAATGCCGGTGGTGTTACTGTATCATACTTTGAATGGGCCCAAAACATACAGGTGCAGCCATGGGCCAGTCAGACTGTTAAGGTGGAGCTCAACAAAATTATGAAAAAAGCCTTTAACGATGTCTGGAACACTTCTAAGAAATATAAAGTTGATTTACGTACAGCCGCTTATATTATCGCCGTAGACAGGGTTAACAAAGCGGCCCTGGCCAGGGGTTATTAAGGGGGACCCACATATAAATGAACAAACCGATTTCAATTACTCAACCACTTCCTCAAATAAGCCCTTATACATTCGGCACGGGCAAAATATCCGGATTACTGGAAAATGAGAATGATGAAATAAAGCTGGTACGTGAGGCCATGGACCTGGGCATATGGTTCCACACCAGCTCGGACTATGGTAAAGGCGGTCATGAAAGCGGCACCTATGGTACAAGCCCCGCTCTGCGCTTATTGCAAATGGCCTTCAAAGAGTCACCCAGTCAGCGTCCTCCCTGTATAGTAAAAGTCTATTGCGCCGACGCCCAAAAGGCCAGCACCCATGTAGAACATATTTTAAAAGCCACTGGCCTGGACTGCATACACATTGCCCAGTTATGCTGCTGGGCCGATTACGCTGAAGATTTCTTAAACCACGGCCCCAGATTTCAGGCATTCTTAAAAATGAAAGAAGAAGGCAAAATAGCAAATCTTGCTGTAGAGGTTTTTTCATCATTTTCTGATAATGCCATATCTGTTATAGAAAACGACCTGGCAGACGCTTGTATATTCTACTACAACTTAATGGAACGTGAAGTAAATTATGCCCTATACAGCCTGCTTCAAAAAAAACAAGTCCCAATCATAGCTTTGCGCACTTTAGGGGGCATCTATCCGGACTTATCAACAAACGAAAGTTCAGAGGAGAAGGCTGACCGGCTGCAGAATCTCTGTATGTTGGCCAGAGACTTAAAAATTGACAACTGGCTTGATCTCAGCATGGCCTTTATAAAAAGCATCCCTAATGTAGTGACTACAGTAGGAGCTACCAGTAGCATTGCCAATCTGAATTCGATCCAGAATGCGGCCCTCAATACACCTCCAATACCCCCTGAAGCTGTACAGAGCATTTTGAGACTACATAATGAGTGTAGCCTTTAACAGAGTCAGAATCCAGCATATGCATGTCATGGCGCTTGCCTTCGGCTTCGGAAGCCGGATGACTTTTTATAGAAATCAATCCACCAGAGCTTTATAAACTTTAATTTCGTCTTTTAGTTCCCTGTCATTGGGAAAATATTTTAGCCCGATTTCGAGTAACTCCATGGATTTCCCAGGCTGTTTAAGGCTGCCGAACTCATAGGCCAGATTTCTTATACCTTCTAAACCTTCCTTATTGCTATTCTTAACAGCTATAAGATAGGCGCTTTCCGCCCTGTCCCACCACTTTTGATCAAAGGCTATATTGCCAAGGAATACGGCAGCGTCATCAAAATCCGTTTTTAGATTCAGGGCATTCTGCAGATAGTCCATAGCCAGAAAAGGTTTTTCCCCGGCATGCAGCACATCGGCAAGCTTATACATTACATTGTAATCTTCGGGTTTGAGAGCCAGCCCCTGACGAAATGAGGCCGCTGCCTGATCCAGGTCGCCCTGGCTGCGGTAAAGGTCACCGATATAAAAAAGGAAATCAACTTCATCAGGCTTTTTGGAATAAGCGTCCTTAATTAAACTTATGGCAGCATCGTATTCCTTCATGGCAACATGGATCTCAGCCAGCTGATAAAGCACAGAAACATCCTCAGGCTCCATAATATGAGCGCGCTCAAGAGCCATTTGTGCCCCCACCCTGTCTCCGGTGCGGGTATAAGCCTCGGCCAGGTATAGCCAGGCACTGATATTGTCAGGGGACTTTTTCAGCGCCCGCCGATAAGCAGCGATACTCTCCCCGTACTGCTCCAGACGGAACAAGGCACCCGCCAGATTAAACTGAGCCGATGAGGGCTGATTGCCATAAAGCCTTACAGCGCTGCGAAAAGACGCGGCAGCCTCAGGCAGCTTATTAAGGCGGTAGTAACAGTTACCAATATTAAACGATACAATAGCCGGGTCCGCGCCCCGCTGCCGGGCTTTTTTATAAAGTATGATAGCACGGGCGTATTGCCCCTTTTGATATATATCATTGGCACGTTCCAACAGCCGGTATTCATTCTGACTGAATTGTGACTGGCCCCAAAGGCTTATAATGCCTGCAGTCAGAAATAAGAACAAATATACACGAGATCTAATCATCAAACTTTACCTCAAAAGGCTGCTCCAGCCCACAAAAAGGCACAGCGGCGCCGCCTTTTCTGGCTGCCTGAAATGTGGTATTGCGCAAAGCCTCCCGGCAGGCATTACCCATACCCAGGCCCGGGGGCTTTTCCTCCACTATACGTATATCAAACGCCCTGCCGCCGGCATCTACACAAAATGATGCCATCACGAATACATTAACTTCTTTCTCCCGAACAGCTTCGGGTATTACAGGCTCCACTCGAAAAGAAGCCGTAGGCAATTCGTCTACGCCCTCATTCTCAGACCCCCCTTGCCCCCGCTCAGCTAACAGTGCCATATCCACAGCCACACCACCAGAACCAGCTACACCCAAATCCATGGCAAAGCGGGGGCCGGCTTTAAGCTGAGTACGGGTGGGTTTACGCCGTTCGGGGCGTCGCAGCTTTTTTTGGGGTTTAGGTTTGGGCTTTTCCATATTTATACGCTTAAGCTGAATGCTGGTTATAGTCTTTTCTTTTTTGCCTATAGCCCCCCCCTCCAGCAGATAATTGATAAGGGGGATAGATATAATAAGTAAAGCGCTCAGCAAAAGAGCAAAAGCGCCTGTAAGAATGCGGCGGATCATGACAGCGGCGCCCCACTTGGCCTGATTGTCTTTATGCAGTTAAAGGCTTTCAAATATATACTTTCATATAATGTCCGATGAGCATTTTCACAAAGTGAAACACGCTCCATCGGCTTGTTAGAACGTAAAGCTTCGCTTTTCGTTCTAATGGTACATATACACATACTTAATCCGATAATGCCGCCACGGAAATTTTAGCCACCCCGGCCAAATTACATGCGTCCATTACATTTACCAATCGCCCGGTCACAGAATTTTTATCGGCTATAATAACCACTTCCCTGTCGGGGTTTTTAATCAGCATTTGTTTAAGAATATCCTGCAGGGCCGCGTATTCTACCTGACGCTCATTTACATGTATGGTGCCCTCCCGGGTCACAGCTATCATAATGTTCTGTTTGTTTACCTCAGAGGCGCTTTTTGCTTTGGGTTTTTCCACCTCTACACCGGTCTCCCTGGTGAAGGTAGAGGTAACTATGAAAAAAATGAGGAGAATAAATACCATATCCATGAGCGGAGCAATATCTACATTAACTCCCTGCCTTTTTTTTGATGGTAATTCAAATGATTCCATGTAATATTCCTCTGTTTTAGCTCAGCTGGCGTAGTGATTGTTTATGAAACGCGTTAAACCAAGCTCAACTTGTTTTTTAATAAATATGATTTTGTCCTGAAGCCTGTGTTTCATAATAACCAGGGGGAAGGCGATAATCAGCCCGGACTGCGTAGTAATAAGGGCCTCAGAAATACCGCCGGCCATAAGTATGGGATTGCTGTTACCATATTCGGTAATAATTTGAAAGGTATGCACCATACCGGTAACTGTACCTAAAAGCCCTAGAAGGGGTGCCACCGCTGCCAGCACTGTCATAAGGGGTAAATGCCTGTCCATACGGTATACGTTCAGGCTGAGTTTTTCGGTAATGACGTTACGGAAAGCCCCCTCCTTTAGGTGCCGGTAATCCAGTGCCAGTGCCAGGCTCATGGTTACACTGTCACTATTGTCCTTAAGCAGCTGCCGGGCAGCGCTGATATCGTCTTTGTGCAGCAACCCGAAGAATCTGTCAAAAAAACCTGCGTAGTCAGTTTTATAAATGTCTCTTCGCATATCTATATAAGTTGTAATACCCAGGAAAAACCCCAAAGCACCAGCCAGCCAGATTGGGAAAATAACCCAACCCCCGCTACTCATGGTTTCATGTAAATAGTCCAGCAGCATAATTAGGCCTTAATTTTCACCACAGAGACGCAGAGGGCACAGAGAATTTTTGGACAATATATGTATACATTTATGGTGAATTTCATAATTATAATATTTCTTCTATTTAATACCTTGTTTTAATCGTTTTCCAGGTGTCATCTTCGTCTCTGTGGTAGTTTGTTTAATTACCCTCTGGCCAGATTTTATTGAGCACCTCCATACTGCCGGCACTGATAGTGGTTTGTATCCTGTCTAATTTATCGCTTAAATAGCCATGTATAAGTAAAATTGGGATAGCTATAACCAGGCCTGTCTGGGTGGTAACCAGAGCCACGGAAATACCGCCGGCCAATATGCGGGGGTCATTGGTTCCCACATCTGTAATAACCTTGAATAAGGTTATCATACCAGACACAGTGCCTAATAAACCCAGCAATGGCGCTGACCCGCCAATGGCGGCAATTAAAACCATCCATTTTTCCAGGGCTGGCATTTCTTTAAGCATGGCCTCACGTCCGGATTTTTCAGCAGCATCCCTGTGATTGCCAGCATGTATTAATATACGCTCCAGCACTCCACTTAAACTTGTTTTAGACTTATTACACAATGTAACAGCCTGATCCCATTTTTTTTGGTCCAGCAGGGGGCGAAGATGTTTCATAAAGCTTTTTTCATGATTAGACTTCCGGCTGAGAAAAAACGACCTCTCCAATGACAACAATAACGCGATAAAAGCCAGGGTGATAAGAGGGTACATTACAATGCCCCCAGAATCAAACCATACTTTAACCTTCCTGAAGGTGCTCTGTTTTGCTTCAGCTGTAAAACCGCTGCCCAGACTTTTATTCTGCAGTACGTCTATAGTGAGACTGATACTGGTCTTTTTGTCTACAGCGGCCTTTATGGATGATGCCAGCTTTTTATTAAAGCCCTCTGCCAGCTTGCTGCGCCAGGCAAATGTTTTACCTTGAAGCTTACCTGTATATAGCAGCAGTTGAGACTTGGTCATATCGTCTTTAGCAAGCTCCCCTGTAAAAACAGTACCCAGCCGTAACCGCCAAACCGGGTGTTCCACACCTTCAATAAAACTTGGACGCGTTATCAGCTCCTGGGTCATGGTAAGCGCGTAACGCTGTGCCCGGTAGCCAAAGAAGTTGCTCAAAGCCCCGGAGACATTGGCCTTGTTGCCCTCCAACTCCTGCTGCAATTTGGAAATAAGTAGAACACGCTCTGAAATACCTACAGGTATATCACTTGCTGCCTGGTCAGACTCCCTGTCCACGCTTTGGGTAAATAAACCCTGAAACCCCTGAGCCCTGGCTTGTGACTCCTCTAACTCCAGTTTCTTATCATCCGCTTCCCGAGTAGCACGCACCAGATCCTCCTGCCTGCGGCCCAGGTCGTTGGCCAGCCTGTTGTAGCGGGACTCCAGACTGCGGGTGCGATCTTCGTGCTGCCGGGCCTGAGCGGCCTGACGGTAGCGCATATCCCAGCGGCTGGCTTCTGCTTTTTCCAGGGCTTCTGTTTTTTCCAAACGAAGCTGTTCCAGACTTTGCAGCTCCCGGGTTACATTTTCCAGCCGGTCGTCGTCCTTTTTCTTAGCCCAGCCGGCAACAGCCAGCGAAATAATTATAAAGAAGGTTACTGTGTGTTTCATTACTCTTCTCCTTTTTGGTCTGATACCGGCTCAAGGGCCAGTGTAAGAGGCAGGGTGACCAGACTGGGAGGTGTTTTTGCCATTTTAACCTCCAGAGCATTGCGAACAGCGCTACGTTCACTAAAATCCAGGTCTTCCCTCCAACTGTAGGCAAAGCCCTCTGCTGTTTTGGTCCTTTGCAAAACACCGTAATGTTTATCCTCTTCATCGGCATACACAACCCACTGGTTACCAATTTTTAATATACGGGCGTTTACTACATCCCCGTTATTACGAGTAACAGGCTTTTGATAAAAGGCCGCTTCATCGCCAAATTTAATTTCCTCTGAGTAAATGGCGTTAAGGCGGTTAAAGCCCTCTTCCAGAGACGCTGCCCCTGATTCCAAATCACGTTTTAAAACCCGGATGCGCTCCAGGCGTAAGGGGAGCTCCCAGGGTATAGACCCGCTGACAGCTAACTCCAGCTGACCGCATTGCTCAGCCAGAATACGCATATGGTTAACCTGCTGCTTATTCAACTCGTCAATTTTGTTTTGATACCCGGATTTTTTCCCAACCTCCCGCTGAATTTTTTTGTCAGCATCAAGGAGCTTTTCGCTTAGCTCTGCCAGTTCCTTTTGCCTGCGGGCCAGGTCTTTAATATAATTAGCCGCCATCTTTTCAGACCGGGCCTTTTCGTCGGCAGTTAGAGAATCTACACGCGCTATACTTTGGTCTAACCTGCTATTTTCCTTTTTAATCTGCTGTATTTTAAGGGAGGCCTCCCGGATTTTATCCTCCATGTCCTGCTGTGCCAGCACAGGAATAAGGAATAAAAAGAATACTAACCGCAGAGCGCGCGAAGGGCGCGAAGTAAGTATTAAATTATTTATTTGAAAGCTCATTATGATTCTCCATTAATATTAGTCCAGATAATTATAAACTATTCTTTTAATTCCATCTTTAAGTTTCACGGTGTTAAAATTGAGTAAAAGTCCTAGGTTGCAGCCAAAAAGCCTTAAATATGTAATAACCTGAGCATGATGTATTGGTGCAAAGTCTTCTACTGCTTTTAATTCTACTATAATTTTATTTTCTACAAGCAAATCCAGCCGAAACCCGCAATCCAGATAAACTTTTTTATATTTTACCGGCACTGCTTTCTGCCGTTCAACACATATGCCACGTTCTGTTAGCTCATAAGCAAGACAAGCCTCATATACAGACTCAAGTAAACCAGGACCAAGTACATAATGCACTTCAA
>CAZRWX010000061.1:0-2559 GCA_964603925.1 uncultured Bifidobacteriales bacterium
CTGGAAATAGACCTTACTACCAACATTAAGTTCACCGAAGCTGTAAGCGCGCAAATATATACTACCATGGTTGATGGCGTTGTGCCCGCTGCCGGGGCAGGCGCAACCTGGCCGGCGGTTGCCTTTGACGGCGCTGCTGTTACCTGGAACTTGAACGAGGCCACGCTATATATGGGTGATGTAGTTGCCAGTGCCGGGGGTTTCGGGTATTACTTTTATAAAAGGTCTTATGCCATAATACCGGAGACATTCCTGCGGGGCGCGGGTGTAGATTATAAGGGCCTCAGTGTATATACTGGTATGGACACCCCGGGGGCAGCGGGTGTACCAACCTGGCAGACCTTTGTTAAATATTCCCTCTCCCTGAGTAAAGAAATGACACTCACACCATCTCTTATATATCAAGCGGGAGCTCCGGGTCTTACACCCATTACCGCTGGTGTCAGTTTTGACGGTCCCCTGGGCCCTCTGGGTTTAAGCGCTGACCTGGGTTTTGGCATGGACGGTGGAGATAATAACGATCCCACTATAACGGTACTGGTAGAGCCCTCGTTGAGCTTTGGGAAAATTTCTATCGCCGGCGCTGTGTTTTTTCAATCAAAAGGCACTGCGGATACCGCAGCAACCACTGGCCTGTTAGCCAGTAACACAATCGCGGCCAAAACCGGAGCGGCTTATGAGGATATGTTCCTCTATATAGAACCCGGTATCAGCATAAATGATAAGCTTGCCTTTGGGCTGCCCCTGGAGTATCATGAACCTGATATGGATGTAGACAAGGATCAGTCTATCTGGGTGGTACCTACCCTTTATGTATATCCCGCGGAAAATGTTGAGTGGTGGCTTTGGGCCCAGGCTGTAATACCTGATGGTGACCCTCAGTACTTCTTCGGCTCAGAAATAATATTCTCATTCTGATTATCAATTTAACCGTAACCAAGGAGTTTAAAATGAAATTAATTATTGCCTATATCAAGCCTTTCAAACTGGACGAAGTAAAAGATGCCCTCGACGAGGTCGGCGTAATGGGTATCTCTCTTACAGAGGTAAAGGGCTTTGGCCGGCAGAAGGGTCATACCGAGCTTTACCGCGGCAGCGAGTATCAAACCGACTTTATTCCTAAAATCAAACTGGAACTGGTGGTAAAGAACTCGGTTGTAGAAAATGCTGTAAACGCTATCTCTAAAAATGCCAAAACCGGTAAGATCGGCGATGGAAAAATATTTGTCATGGATGTTGAATCTGCCCTGCGTATCCGGACTGCAGAAACAGGGGAGGAGGTTCTTTAACATGCTGTAGAGGCGCGCTCAATCGCGTCTCTACAGCTGATTGCCAATTCCTTTTTGGGCCAGTGGGGCCTCCTTGGGCTGGAAGGGCCAGTTCATGAACTGGCCCTGCAGCCCTACTGGGTTATTTTATCCAAGATCTATCTAGCTAAATCCCGGGTTTATAACATATTTTAAACCTATGGATATCCAAACAGCCAAATTTCGAGCTGAAGCCTTTCGTAAAATCCGGGCCTATTTTGACAAAGAGGGTGTACTGGAGGTAGAAACCCCCATTCTGTCTTCGGCCTGCAGCATTGACCAGCACATCGATTATTTTCATACGGAACTTTTTTCAAAGGGAGATTTAAGCAACAGGCTTTATCTGCAGACTTCTCCTGAGCTTTTTATGAAAAATCTCCTCTGTCAGGGTTTCCCCTCTATCTATCAATTCTGCAAGGTATTCCGCAACAGCGAGAGAGGGGGGCGCCACAACCCCGAGTTTACGTTATTAGAGTGGTATCGGCGCGGTTACAGTTATCGCAAGCTCATATTAGAGGTCTTTAAAATATGTGAGCTGCTGCTTGGCACCAAAAAGTGTGAAGTTCTCAGCTATGGTGAGGCCTTTGAAATATTTGCGGGTGTTAACATCTTTACACTTTCCTACAGGGAGCTTTTAAAAAAGGCTGAAGAAGGTGAGGATGGTCCTCTGCCTTTTACTCAGAAAACCGATCTGCTCAATTATATGCTGACAAAATATATAGAGCCCAATATTCCGGCAGACACTCTCTTTGCTATATACAACTACCCGGTGGAGCAGGCTGTGCTGGCTAAAAAAGACAGCCAAAATGCCGCCCTCGCCAACAGGTTCGAGGTGTACTATAACAGGCTGGAGCTTTGTAATGGTTTTGAAGAATTACAGGACCCACTGGAATACCAGCGGCGTTTTGAAGAGGAAAATCGCTTCCGCCGGCTCGCGGGTAAGCAGGCTCTTCCTATAGATCACAAATTTTTAGAGGCCATGAAAAAAGGTCTACCCCCATGCGCGGGGGTGGCCCTGGGTATTGACCGGCTTATTATGGCAGCCCTTGGTAAAAACCGGATCCAGGATGTAATATCCTTCCCCATTGATAAGGTATAGGCCTCTCCTGTCCAAAATAGATTTATTCACCACAGAGACACAGAGGACACAGAGAAAAAAACCAAATATTATTGGCTCTTTATCCTCTGCGCCTCTGTGGTGAATAATTTTTACATTTTCTCCGCGTCCTTCGCGCCCTCTGCGTTTATCTAA
>CAZRWX010000061.1:2659-4709 GCA_964603925.1 uncultured Bifidobacteriales bacterium
CCTTCGCGCCCTCTGCGGTTATTTTTTTTACCATTTTAGACCAGTACCAACTGAGCGTAAACCCGGGTAAGACCAGTTCCATTGTAAGGGGTGTTCCTCTATAGCCTGTTCCAGGAATTGCCTTAGGGTATTCTCCAGACCGGCTTTATTGTTGATTGTGCCTGAATTTAAATGAGGGTGAAATGCTGCTACTGGCTTACCATTGTCATCTAAATATGAAGTAATAGGTAATATCAGTGCGCCCTGCTGTGCCATCCAGCTAACCAGTTTAAGGTGAACGGGTACTTTTATCTGATCCCAGAGGGTGATAAAGTCCTTATCCTCTCCGGGCATCTGGTCAACCATTACGGCAAGTATACCCTTTTGCCGGATTATGACAGGCAGGACGCCCTGTATCCTGTTATTAAGAATGGCCCGTTTACCATCCAGAAGCCTGCCAGTTTGCATATAACGGGTTAATGGAGGGGAAAATGACGACGCGGTTAAAGTAAAAAAAGGCCTGTGGCCGGTTTTTATCTCTGGAGCCTGGGGGGATTTGTACAACCACTCAAAAGGTCCCGAATGAATGCCGCAAAGTAATATGGGGCGGCCTGTTTTAAAAGCTTCCTGAAAGTAAGGCCCGTCCACTATGGTAAGAGTAGTATCTGAAGGCCCCTTACCATGGCTGTAAAGCAGGTTTAAATAAATATTAAGACGCTGCCGGTAATAGGTGCCAATTTTTAATTGCTTGGAAAACGGCAGGCGCTGCCACAGGTTCTTAATTCTGGAGGTATGGGGGTATCTTAAAAGCCTGTAAAGGGGAAGCAGGCTTAAACAGATATATCTACTAATGTAAAGGGGTATCAGCCTGAAAAGGTGTATTAATATAATGCACAGGTACCCGGCAACATGGGTCATTATGACTTTGGCTGTCATAAGCCGGGGATGCTGACCTCGAAGATAAAGCGCCACCTCTTGCCGGTAAGGTAGAATGTGCCGGTTTGGTCATTATAGGCGATACCGTTTAAAACATTGTCCTCTTTAAGGGGCTTTTCTATTTCTATCAATGCAGCGCAGTCCACAATACGGTTAACGGCCCCGGTAGCAGGGGAAATTTCCAGGATATAATTTTTATACCACACATTGGCATATATATAGCCCCGGGCATACTCCAGCTCGTTTATATTATCGGCGGGGCTGCCGTTAACGGTTACCGGCAGAGTGCGTGTAATTTTAAAATTGGGGCTGCGGAAATATATACTGCTGCTGCCGTTACTCATAATCAAATTTGTGGAGTCTGCAGTAAGCCCCCAGCCTTCACCTTTGTATTCCAGGGTATCCCGGGCGCTCAGGGCGGGTATGGTGTATACTATGGCTTTTTGCATGCGCCAGGTAAGCTGGTATAAATTACCCTTAAATATGGTTATGCCCTCACCAAAATAATTTGGACACTCCACCTTATTTATAATATTGCCCTTTGCTAAACCTATGGAGAATATTGCTGACTGACCATACAGGCCTGTACCCTCATAGAGTATATCCTTATCAATAAACAGGCCCTGGGTAAAGCCCTGGGAATTATGGGGAATAACACGAAGGATTTTTGGGTAAACTTTAATGGGTGTATGCGCTGCCGCCGGGCTAATAATAAAAATTAGAGCAAGGATAATAATTGTAAACGGGAGCGCGACCGCACGGTAACGTGCAGCGGACATACACCGGATGTTATAAAAAGGTCTCACATTTATAAAAGTTCAAACATAAATAGTATCAAAATTTTGTTTTCAAAAAGAAAGGTAGACCTATCAACAAATATTTAGTCCCTTTTCTCTGCGCTCTTCGCGCCCTCTGCGGTTCAGCGCTTCTATGCCTCTGTGTTGAATTGTTATTCTCTCTGTGTCCTCTGCGCCTCTGTGGTGATTTTTTTTACATTTTCTCCGCGTCCTCCGCGTCCTTCGCGTTTATTTAATTACCCTTTTCTCTGTGTCCTCTGCGCCTCTGTGGTGAATTGTTTCCCCCTTTTCTCTGCGCTCTTCGCGCCCTCTGCGGTTCAGCGCTTCTATGCCTCTGT
>CAZRWX010000061.1:4809-15447 GCA_964603925.1 uncultured Bifidobacteriales bacterium
CATTTTCTCCGCGTCCTCCGCGTCCTTCGCGTTTATTTAATTACCCTTTTCTCTGCGTCCTCTGCGCCTCTGTGGTGAATTATTTCCCCCTTTTCTCCGCGTCCTTCGCGCCCTCTGCGGTTCAAGTTCAAATGAGGCAGCCCCATTTTGTTTTTTGGTAATGCTCTTCCAGAAGTTTTCGCGCTGATTGGGCGCTGTCATCACCGGTTTTGTTTTTGACCGGGGCGAACTCCTCTTGCCGTATTACAGAGAGAGACGACATGCCCGACGCCTGGGGAAATATATCGAACATAAACATTTCAAACTTGTAAGCGTTGGGAACCTCAGGCTTAACAATTTCCCCATTGGTGTTAAGATAGGGAATTTTTTTAAGGGCCTTATGAAAGGGTAGGGGCGTGTGGGCCTGGTCCTCTAAAAACTTACGGTTAAACAGGTGTATGGCTATGTTACCAGTTTTGTATTTAAGCTCATTATCCTGAGTATATTCATTAAGCAGGTACTCGGGCATATCGGAATATTCTATAACCGCTGGCCGGCCATTATACATACAGAGCACACCCAACTTTTCCTCAGGTGAGAGTTTATCCAGCACTTTGCTGCCCACAGGGTGCCCTGATGCTAGTGTATGACCAATAAAGAGGGGGTCGGCTATTTTTACCAGGGCGTTATCCACGGTATAAAAAAACAACCACTCTACACCTCTAAGGGCCATATCCTCAAGGGAGCCGGAGTCGCTGAGAGCTTTAAAAACACCACCATTACCGTTTGGAGACATGGCCGGCTGCCCCGGGCTGGAGATGAGAATTTTGCCCTTGCTGTCAACGGCGGGCATAGTGCCCTGGGTAAAAAACTTTATACTGTTTTTTTTAAGGCCAAAATAGTTGTGGCTTTCAAAAAAGGTTAATGTATCCTTATGGTTTGCGGGGCTGGTCATTATGTACCAGGGGAGAAGGGCATTAAATTTTGAGGATATGTATTTGAGCCTTTGGGCTTGCAGTTCAAACAGGCTGCGTCCCGATTTCAGCCCGATGTCATAGGCCCCTTTAGGGCCGTCAAAGCCCAGGCGTGTACCCTGCCCCCCGGCAACCAGCAGTACGGCAACTTTCCCCCGGGAAATTTGGGATACTCCAAGTTGTGTAAGCTCCCTAGTTTGAGCTGAAGACAATGATGATACACTTTGTGAATTTAAGGGTGATAGCGCGGCAAAGTCTACCAGTGCATTATCTTCTTTTAGAAAATTTGTGCTGAGTGTGTGTACCAGCTCGAAATCGATGGACCCCAGTGTATTTAAAAATTGGGTTTTTAGGTTGCCTGGCAGACTGTGTGCATGGTTTAAAAGATGCTGCTGGCCATATTGATGTAATGTATGGGTAATAATATCAGAAGGAATATTTTTCATAAAACTTAAAGTGGGAGTTGAACGATTAGCGGATTTTAAAGAAAATGAGGATACCCAGAATAAAGGAGAAAATAGAAATAAGATGGAAGCGCCATATTATTTTGGAGTTAAGCTCATGTTTACTCTTGAACCGGTCCTTCCACAGTAATTGAAAATGGTGATGAACGGGCGCTCTTAAAAATAGCCTTTGACCGGTTTTGTCTGACCTGAAGGCCCTGGTAACCTTAAACCACCCTATCTGCATAAACACTGACATAGCCTCCGAAAGGAATATAAACCCCACAATAGGCAGGAATAACTCTGCCTTAATCAGGATAAACATCATGCCGATGGCGCCGCCAAAACCAATGGAGCCGCTGTCACCCAGGTATATTTGGGCCGGTGGGCTGTTAAACCACAAGTAGGCGCCAAGGCCGCCGGCTATAGCCGCGCATAAGGGGAAAAGCTCGTCTACACCAGGCAAATGGGGTATAAGGAAATACTTTGATAATACAACATTGCCCGATATATATGCTACCAGCCCCACGAATATTGATGTTGTGATGATGGGTACTGAAACCAGGGAGTCCAGCCCGTCGGTAAAATTAGCCCCATTGGCTGTAGACGTAATAACGATACATATAAGGATAATAAAGGCCCAGTTAGGTAGATAGGGGTACCATATGGCCGGTTTTACAAAAGGAATGGTAAGATGACCGTCCATGCCGGGGATAAACTTATACGCAAATATGGCGATACCAAAAGAAAATAAAAAGTAAAGCAGAAGACGAAGGCGCGCTGATATACCATCGGCTTTGTCCTGATAAACTTTTTTGGTGATAAGGCCTTTGGCAACTCTATGCTTATTCCATATTTTAGCGAAATCGTCTACAGCGCCAATAATGAAGAAAATACCCATTATGAACAGGATGGAAATAACATCAGCATTAACCTGGGTAAAACATAAGGAGGATACAATAACAATGGGTACAAGGATGACACCGCCTAAAACCGAAGGGGACTCTGTGCCCTGATGGTTAAAATCTGAAGATGCCCCCATTTTTCTGGTCCATTTAATAAAAGCCGGCATAAGCAGAAATACCAGGAAAGCGGAAAAAAGAGATGCGGCCCCCGCGCGGAACAACCGGCCCTGGAATATGGGCAGGCTGGTGATGTCGTAGAGTAGTTGAGACAGCATGGATTAGAAGTAAAGGCCTTTACTTATCCTTTTGTATGCGTATTTTAATTTCCGCATAAAGGTCTTTTAAGCTGTCTTCTATGGATATTATGGGCTTCCACCCTGTGAGATTAAATATCTTTTCTGGAGAACCAACCAGCATGGGGATATCTATGGGCCGTTCCAGGTTTGGGTTTATGTGAATTTCAATAGGCTTTTTGGAAAGTCTGATAAGGTAATTTATGTGATCTCTTATAGTAAGCGCTTTGCCGGAGCAGATATTATATATCTCGCCGTTTTTTGCGGAGTTCATCAGAAGCACTATGCCACGGGCTAAATCCCTGACGTCGACATAATCTCTGGAAATATCCAGATTACCCGCGTAGATGGATAACTCGCCATCATTTAGCTCAATGTCGGCAATTTGGCTGGCTACCGAGGGCAGGACATAATTAATAGACTGCAGCGGCCCGGTAAAATGGAAGGGACGGGCAATAACTACATCGAGCTGGTTAGATTTGGAATATTGCAGGGCCAGGAGCTCCCCGGCCGCTTTGCTGGTGGCAAATGGTGTAAGGGGGATAACGGGGTCAGACTCCGGGTGTACAATGTCCATGTTGCCCTTGCCGCCGCCATAAACCTCTGAAGAACTCACGAAAACCACCCTGGTTTTGGGTACTATCTTCCTAATGCACTCAAACAGGTTTTGGGTACCAAGAATATTAGTCTCCAGAGTGAGGTAGGGCTTCTTTTGAGATAAACCTACAGAATTTTGAGCCGCCAGGTGGTAAATCTCCTCTGGTTTATGCTCGGAGATAACGTCTGAAAGGGCTTTATAGTCCAGGAGGTCGCCCTGATAATATTTTACATGATTGAGGCTGCGGAATGGCTTGCTGAGATGCTGACTGTAGGAAATGAGCTCGCCTTTAGCCCTGGTAAAGACACTTAAAAGATGATGACCAAGGCAGCCAGTGCCCCCTGTAACTAAAACGCTCATAAACTACAATATAAAATTATTCACTGCTTGATGATATAGCGCTCCATGCTTCTATTACACTTTCTTTACTGAAGTTGCTCAGTTTTTTAGCCTGGCCTATAGCCACTGGCAATATATAATGTCTGGTTGTGCCTGCAACCTTTTTGTCTACACCCATTACACGCCAGGCATCTTGAGGATCAATTTTAAAAACTTTGGGCATGTTATATAAATCTAATAACTGGTTATGCTCCTGCTCCTGGGATGGGCTAAGTATGTTTTGAGATACTGCCAGGCGAGCGGCCACCCTCATGCCCAGGGTTACAGCCAGCCCATGAGTTATAGCACCATACCCGGCCAGGGTCTCAATAGCATGGCCAAATGTATGCCCATAATTAAGTATGGCACGCAGGCCGTTTTCCTGTTCATCTTTACTTACAATTTCTGCCTTTATGGTACAGCACCTGGTTATGATTTGTTTAAGAAGATCCGGTGACCTGCTTAGAACAGCCTCATGGTTGTGCATGAGGAGATCAAAGAATTGTTTGTCCCAGATTATGGCATATTTGATGACCTCCCCTAAACCTGCCAGGTACTCCTGAGGGGGCAGAGTGGAAAGCGTGTTGATATTTATGATAACGGCTTGAGGTTGATAAAATGTACCGATCAGGTTTTTGCCCAGCCGATGATTAACTCCTGTTTTACCACCCACGCTGCTGTCTACCATGGCCAGCAGTGTTGTGGGTATCTGGATAAAATTTACGCCCCGCAGGTAAATTGAGGCCGCGAACCCGGTCATATCCCCTACAACGCCGCCGCCAATAGCCAGAACGGTAGTTTTCCGGGAAAAATTATGCTTTAACAGGAAGGTGTGAAATTTACTGATGGACCGCAGGTTTTTTTCCTCTTCCCCGGGCCTGAAAAAAAAGACTTTGCATTTACCCAGGCTGTTGGAAATTTGCTGGATCAGATCTGGATGGTGAGTTTTAATATTACTGTCTGTGGCTATTATAAACTGATGATCTGTGCCGTATTTTTCGGCTATAATACCGCAATGACGGCTCAGGTCCTCCTCAATGTATATGGGGTAGCTCCTGGACCCAAGGTCCACAGTTAAATAGCTTAATGTCTCCAGTTGTATTCTTTGAATTATTTTTTTTGTGAGTACATGGTGGGGGACATCTTCCCGGGATTCCACCCTAAAGTCAGCGGATGCATAGAGTTCTTCGCGTTCTTTAAGCATGGTTTGAATGGTGGTGAATTTTTCCTCGGAACTGAGGTTTGCCAGGAGAGGGCGGGTGTCTTTACGGTTAACGCGATTCAGGATGATTTCTGGCTGCGCCCAAAGGCTGACAATGGTGCTGTCCCGGGATATGATTTGCCGGGCCTGTGGTATGTTCAGAGTGCCGCCGCCAAGGGATATTACGATATTTTCTTTGGCGCTTATTTCGAGTAATGACTCCAGCTCCAGCTCGCGGAAATAACCTTCGCCTTTTTCCTCGAAAATCTGAGAAACTGTCATGCCGGCTTTTTGCTCCACATAAACGTCGGTGTCAAAATGTGACCACCCCAGTGCGGCTGCGGTTAATTGGGCTATACGTGATTTACCAGTGGCCATAAAGCCGATGAAGTAAATTCTTTTTGGTAATTGAAATTTCATAATACTACCGGCTGGACAATGCCCCTCTGATGTTAAGGTAAAAGTCTGAAACCTCCGGGGTGATGCCTGTCCAGAGTTTGAAAGACGCTATACCCTGATGCACCAGCATGCCCAGGCCGCCCACGGTACTAAGGCCCTTATCCCGGGCAATTTTAATAATGGCGGTATCTTCCGGGGTATAAACAATATCATACAATATTTGACCGGGCTCTAAATGATGAACCTCCAGGGGGCTTTTGTCTACATTTGGATGCATACCAACACAGGTAGATTGGATAACAATATCACAGCATTTCTGGATGTCCCCATACTGGTGCAGAGGCACAGCGGTAATTGTTTTACCGGTTTTATTTTTGATTTCCTCAGATAAAGTGGCTAAGGCCTGAGTGTTCCTGCCTGATATATAAAGCTGGCCGGGTTCAGGCTGAAGCAGCAGAGTAAAGGCTATGGTCCTGGCCGCCCCGCCGGTGCCAATTATGGCTGTGGTTTTGTTGCGGAAACTGTGCCCTTTTTCCCCGAAACCATTGATAAAGCCCTCTGGGTCTGTGGTGGTGCCGTAAAGGTGCCCATTGCGGTTTACAATGGTATTGACTGCGCCAATTTTTTCCGAAACAGGGGAAATTTCGTCTAAATACGGAAGTACAGCGGTTTTAAAAGGTATGGTAACATTGGCACCAACAAAATTAAAAACCCTGAGGGCGTCTACTGCCTGTGCTATGTTGTCTTTAGGAGTGGGCAGGGGTATATAGACATAATCGAGATTAAGCTTCCTAAAAGCGGGATTATGCAAGGCGGGGGAGAGTGTGTGCTCAACGGGATTACCAAAAAGACCGACTAAACGAGTAGAACCTGTAATTGTCATTTGCTTATGACCTGGCTACGGCGCATTAAAAAATAAGAGATACAACCCTCCAGGAGTAAAAGTAAGATTGCTAATAAAATACACAATTTCCATATTGAATAATAACCCTCGTTTGCCTGAAGTATCAAATCTTCCGGATTTATATAGTTAACGGTGTTAACGGTCTTATTCTCGGTAGGTAAAAGCACATTGTCCCGGGTTTGGGGCTCCTGGGGGGTAAATGAACATATATTTACGGCAAAAGCCTGTGAATTTTGTGGGGACATTATCTGATATAACCCCAATTTGTTAAAAGGGCCAATTTTAATGTGATCATAATTTTCCTCTAATCTGCGAAAATTAGCCATTTGCGGGTCTTTTACAGTGACGGAGGATTGATTAACTAAGGTAGGATACTGATAGGTTGAATCTGAGCACACCATATCATTAAACCATTTATTGCCCCTCCACTTTGACAGCAGCCATTGATGAAAAACCGGTACAAAGGCTGTAGTACCAAGCCCTGACCAGGCGGGGTTATCAAGGTCTGAAGACCATAAATACACGCTGCCCCCCTGATACTCTTTATAGGATAAAAGCGGCCCTTTGCTGCTGGATAATATGGTGGAAGTGCCCTCCCCGGGGGTAAAGGCCATTTGCCTCTTTATATAGGTCTCCGGTACAAGCCCTCTGAAATCTACCCGATTTTCCCTGTAAAAAGAGCCGTCAAACTTGAGCTTTTGAGACTCATCGGCGGCGATGCCGTTGTCGGGGATGTCAGTGTCTACGTTATTGCCCAGGTAGCCAAAACTTAAAGGCTCCAGCAGCTGGGTGTTAATCTTGTTTACATCATTATTTGCTCCGGTGCAAATTACCAGAGTACCGCCGCCCCGGATATACTGCAGAAGCTGGGGATAAAACTTTTCACCTTTAGCCGGGAAATTGGAAATCATTATAAGGTGGTACTGATTAAGGTTGGGTAACTCTTCAATAAAGTTGTAATGCTCAACGGCCGTTAACAGGTCGGAGCGGCCCAGGCTTGGCAGGGTGGTGAGGGTGCCTCCAAGGTGCAGGGCGTTCCTTTTGGCGGGCACATTAATATAAAAGTGATAACGGGCAAAGGGGTGATTTATGCCGCTGGTCACCAGGTTAAACCACCCCGTTATGGGGACACCTTCAGAATATTGGATGGAGAAGCTGTAGACATTATCCAGGTCCGAATCGCCGGTATGAGGGAGCTCTTTGAGCAGACTGCCGTTTATAAACAACTGAAGTTTGTGGGGCTTGAACATGGATATGGCATGGTGCAGGGTAACATCCATATTTAAAATGGGCTTTTTAAGGTCCGGGTTAATACTCAGGTCTTTGTAAATTAAATTCAAAGGCGGGTGGGGGGTAAAGTCCAGGATGTTAATACCCAAATGTGGAAAGAGCTCCTGTATAAGGTTGAGGTTAGTGGTAATGGTTTGCGCATCCTCCTGGCGGAACAGGGGTATATAAATACTGGAATAAGCGCCTTTTTTTAATTCCAGTAATTCCAACAGATTTTTAAAGACATCATCATAGTTCCCATAGCGCATTTCTGTATTCTGGTTGGGCCCGGGTCTGAGGGGGTATTTAAAAAAAGGTACTTTAACTAACTCCCGACTGGAGAGTGAGTCAATTTTAGCGGCAATCTCCATTTGCCATTCCAGCAGGCTTTTACCATCCTGCCTGACCATATTACCCCAGGCGCCATTATGTATAACCATTATAGATTTATTAAGAGCCAGCTCCGGGCCCATAATTTTAATAACAGGAAATAAAAGGGCCGCCAGCAGGCTTAATATTAACAGCGTACGTAGTATTAGTAATAAAATATTCTTAAGCCGCTGCCGGCTGGCTGCCTGGACAAAAAGGTTCTGCAGGAGCAAAAGGGAGGGGAACTTAATAGTGGTCACCCTCATTTTACCAATAAAGTGGATAATAATGGGCACACCCACTAACAGCAGCAGCCAGGGGGTAATGGGGTTAAGCAGTGAAAACATAAGCAGTTTATGGCCTGGTAAGTGAAAGCACCTGGCGCATGGCTTTGTGAAATGGTAAAAGTGTATTCAATTCAATAAACTTTATCTTATACTTGCGGCACTCTGTCCTTATTTGGGCGCGGTGCCCATTCATAATTTCCTGGTACTGTTCCCTGTACTGGGAACCGGCAATTTTAAGCTTAAGGCCGCTCTCCATGTCTACAAGCTCCAGATTTTGTTTGTAGTAAAAGTCGTATTCCTCCGGCGCCAGCACACATACAAGGGTAACGGCCTGGTGTTTATGGGATATATTTCTTAATCCCATGACGATTTCATGGGCATCCTGCCACAGGTCGGTAAAAATGTAAGTCATACTGCCGCGTTTAAGAAACGGCGCTGTCTGTTGAAAGAAGGCGTTTAAATTGGTAGACCCCTGAGGCTGCAGCTGATCCAGTAAATTAAATATCTGGTGCAGGTGGGAGGCGCTGCTTTTAGGCTGTATAATAGTTTCTGGTGAACGGGCGCCTATGGTAAGAGAAACAGGATCCCGCTGCTGAAAGGCTTTTAAGGCAGTGGTAGCAGCCAGTACGCTCACATATTCCAGTTTGGTTACTTTGCCCCCTCCGGTAAAACCCATGGAGGCGGAGTTGTCGATAATGAGATTAACGTTGGCGTTTGTTTCGTCCCGGAACTGTTTAATAACGGTTTTTTCTGATTTGCCAAACACCTTCCAGTCAAAGTATTTAATGTCGTCGCCCCATGTATAGTTCTTAAACTGGTAAAACTCCGAAGAATAACCATGAAAGGGGGAGTTATGCAGCCCGGCAATTGTACCCTGCAGTATTATCTTAGCTTTGATGTGCAGGTTCTTAATCTGGGAGAGGTACTCCTGAGATAATGCCTGATTTAATCGCATGTATCCACAGGGGTGGGGGCCTTAAAGCCCGTGCCTTGTTCGTAAGGGTATGGGAATATATCATGATAATATTCTGTTATCCGCCCCAGCAGCTCTTTGATACCGCTTTTACTCAGTGCGGATATAAAAATTGCATCGGGGTAGGTGCCCATCATCATTTTTACTTGAGAGGGTGGTATCAAATCAATTTTGTTAAAAACCGTAAGGTTGGGTATATCCAGAGTATCCATATCTCTCAAAACTTTAGCCGTTACCTCCATGTGTTCTAAAGCATCTTCCTCGCTGGCATCTATTACATGCAGTATAAGGGACGACTCGCTTACAACGCTAAGGGTGCTTTTAAAACTTTCGATAAGGTTATGGGGCAGTTTGCGGATAAAGCCCACAGTGTCAGAAAGCACGGCCTTGGCCTGGGTGCCCAGAAAAAGTTTGCGGGTGGTAGAGTCCAGTGTGGCAAAAAGTTTGTCCTCCACCAGCACATTTGACTTGGTGATAGCGTTCATTAAAGAGGACTTCCCCGCA
Source organism: uncultured Bifidobacteriales bacterium (assembly GCA_964603925.1). GTDB lineage: Bacteria > Fibrobacterota > Fibrobacteria > UBA11236 > JADFYW01 > CAZRWX01. The sequence goes on from CAZRWX010000061.1 coordinate 14,286, forward strand.
TTGGTGTACCCTACCAGTGATATATGAAAGGTGGGGTAGCGGCGCTCATGCTGGCGTTGTTTTATGGCCTCGTTTTTTTTAAGACGCTTTTTTAAATCAGAAATACGCTTACGAACCAGCCGCCTGTCCACCTCCAGCTGAGTTTCCCCGGGCCCCCTGGTACCAATACCACCCACCTGCCGGGACAAGTGTGTCCACGCCCTGGTAAGGCGCGGCAGCATATACTCCAACTGTGCCACCTCCACCTGTATTTTAGCCTCAGCGGTTTTAGCATTACGGGCAAAAATATCCAGAATAAGCCCGCTCCTGTCCAGAATTTTAGTGGCAAGCACCGATTCAATCTTTTTAACCTGTGACCCGGACAAATCCTCATCAAAAATAACCAGGTCAGCCCCATGGTGCTTAACCCTGGAACTCACAAACTCAAGTTTGCCCTGCCCAATCAAAGTGGCCGGGTCGAGAACCGCTCTCCTTTGAATAACCTCTTCACAAACCTCCGCCCCCGCGGTATAGGCCAGCCGCGCGAGCTCATGAAGGTGGCTTTTAAGGGTACTCAGACTAACACTGGAGGTTGCTACCCCAATTATTATGGCCTTCTCTATCTTTGGTTTTAAGCTTGAATCTTCCATTACCATTTTAAAATAACCTGCTTCCCTGTTTTTAAGTAAATATAAAGATTATAGCTCTAAGGGGTAACGCAGGAGGCGTAAAAAGTGAACATTTACCCCGTTTTAGGTTCTGCGAGGGCTTTGTTTGTCTGAATTAGGCAGAAAACGGTGGGATTAACCGGTTGCAGTCAGAGCTCACGTCTGCGCTAGGAGTCTGTCCTTTTGGTTGCAAAGACATCATCCTCGTTTCACACATTTATGTTATAGCGAATTAAATCATGTTGTTTTACCCAGCCTGAGTTGTATGTGAAAATTGCGACATTGACTTAACCTCCAGATTAGAAAATGCCGACTTTACCCACCGGGAAATAGTTGGATTTGATTTTAACGAGCCCTATAACGAGCCCGTAAAATATTCTCATATTCCTGAGAAAAAAGCGTTTAAGAATTACACATTTAGATTATGCTGTTTGCGCCTCGCAGCAACAAAAATCATAAAATTAGAACGGAAACTCACCAACCTGTCCGGCGTAGTACTGCAAGGCTGGACGAAG
>CAZRWX010000062.1:0-15355 GCA_964603925.1 uncultured Bifidobacteriales bacterium
ACAGTTCATGTAGGGCCAGTTCATGAACTGGCCCTACATGAACTGTCCCTACCAGTGGTCTAGAGTTTTCCCAATAATTCGTCGATGGATGTTTCTACGACGCAGGAATATTCATCACAGGCGCCGTAATACACCAGTAGTTTACCGCCACCCATTTCTACTATCCCATTACTGAAAACTACATTGGAAAAGAACCCTGAAGTCTCATAGGGGGCCTCAGGGGTAAGGAACGGCTCTTTGGCACGTTTTAGAACTTTGCTGGGGTCGTTAAGGTCTAAGAGTATGGGAAAGAGCGAATATATTTGATCGCGGCCTTTACCGTGATAGACCTCCAGCCAGCCCTCTTTTGTTTTGATGGGTGCGGCTCCCCCGCCGATTTTCATTTCTTCCCAGATCATGTCCCTGGGACGGGCAATACATTTGTGGCCGCCCCAATTAATAAGATCGGGACTGTTGGCATACCAGATAGACGGCAGGCCAAAACCCTGGTTGTGGGGACGGTGCAGAGCGTGATACAGGCCGTTTATCTTTTCTGGGAAAATGGTGACATCTTTGTTTTGAGGAGGAAAGATAATGCCCTGCCGCTCCAGGGTGATGAAATCTTTAGTAGTGGCCAGCGCTGTACAGAAGCCGTCCTGGGAAACAACTGTGTAGTTTATGTAGTAAGTGTCCCCAATCTTAGTACAGCGGGCGTCTTCTACACCAAAGGACTCTGTCTCATTAACGGGAGATATAAATGGCTTGGGATCTACGGTAAAATTAAAGCCGTCCTTGCTGCGGGCAATACGGATATGACTCATGGTGGAAAGGTAATCCTGACCCTTATATACGACACCTCTGGTATCCTTTAATTGAACGTCCGGGTCGCTTTTGCTGACTTCCAGGATTTCGGCTGTGCCTTTGCCGTCTTTAAAACTGTAATATGGCACGGCGGCCATACCCTCTTTGGCCTCACAATCCTCAGCTAAACGAAGGAGGAGCAGAACCTCACCATTATGCATAATGGCGCCAGGATTAAAAGCACCCCGGACCCTGTAACCTTCACGTGAGGGGGGCACCATATCGGGTGTAATAACAGGATTCTTCTCATATCTTAACATTTATTCTCCTTTTTGAATACAAAATTTCAGGATTATGCAGATAGTGCCTATACCTTATAGTGTCTATAGTTTATAGTGTCTATAGTCTCTATATTTTATAATGTTATATAACAATTTATCCCTGCCAACGTCTTTTTTATCAAATAACCATAACCAACCTTCAAGGCCCGCTTTCTGCCATCTAATGCCTGCCAACGGGGTTTTTTTGACAGGTCACATTGAAATCTTACTGCGACATTTAGCTGGGATTAATTAACTTCTGAGGGAAGAGAGATAATTTACTTTATGTCCAGGTATTTTATTGGCTTACCCATGCCGCCCGATATACGCCAGAGCCTTTCCATGCTTCAATACGGCCTGGAGGGTGTCCGTTGGGAGGAAGAGAGCAAGTTCCATATAACCCTGCGCTTTATCGGCTCCATGTCACCATCAGTTTACCGGTGTGTGGATAAAGCTGTTGAGTGTCTGGCTCTTTCGTCTTTTCCTGTTGAGCTTCGGGGTATTGGTTATTTTCCGCTTCGGGGCCTCCCCGAGGTTCTCTGGGCAGGTATTAAAAGTAATCAGGTACTTTTAAGTATGCAAAGAGCTATCGAGCAGGCTGTTACCTCGTCAGTGGGCATAAAGCCCGAAAAAAGGAAGTTCCATCCCCATGTAACTATCGGGCGTTTAAAAAATCGTGTTAATCCTCATGATGTGGAATTATTTACAGCTGCTAATGCTTTATTTACAACCAGCCCGTTTAGTGTGGATCATATCTGCCTTTACTCCAGTCAAATTACTTCAGCCGGGTCATTTTATTCGGTAGAAAACCAATACGCACTTTCCTTATATTGAGCAGGAGATAAAAGGGTGCGCGCAGTTATTCAAAGAGTCACTCAGGCTCGGGTATCTGTAAAAGGTGAGCAGAAATAAAATAATGATTGTCATTTGCTAAATCAGTATTGTAGAATCTTAACAACGTTTTCTACACCTAAATTGGAGGTTACTCAATGAAAAAACTCACAATGATTTTAATGTCCTGCAGTCTTTTATTTTTATCCGGCTGTCTGTCTGATGATGATGAAGCAGCTGCAGCAACTATTGTCGGTAGCTGGAGCGGTCAAACTGTAGATGCAGCAAGCGGTGTTACAGCTCAAATAGATGTTACCTTTAATGCCGATGCTACCTACACTATGTCTTTTGGCCTACTTGCGGGTTAAGTACTCACACCATTCGCCACAGAGAGCGGCACTTATACATCAACAGCCACAACTATTACAGCTACGGGCACATCTTGTCAGGAATTAAACATGGCCACCGGTGTAATGGGGACCTCTACCTGCGATGCGCCAACGCCGTCCACTTATACTCTTGCAGGTAATACCATGACTATTACAGATACTGAAGGCACTGTTACGCTTACCCGTCAATAGGATGATTTAAGTTCAAAATTAAAGCCCGCTTTAAAGCGGGCTTTTTAATTTTTAACTGTGAAACTCAGGGAAATACTATTTACTGACTATATAGAGATATTTGCCTATAACGGTGCCCCAGCCATGATCCAGGGCCTCCACTGTTAGCGCATGGCCAATGGACACCTCCAGAATATCGGGGATAGTTAAAAATTTGGCCAAATTCTTTAAATTAAGGTCGTGGCCTGCATTAACACCCAGGCCCGTTTGCTGGGCCTTGATAGCGGCTTTGGCATATTTGGACAGGATTTTTTCTGACCAGGGTGCATCATAAGTTGCAGCGTATTCCTCTGTATACAGCTCTATACGGTCTGCGCCTGCGGCTTTAGCCGGTTCGATCATATCCAGGTCCGGGTCCAAAAATACACTTACACGCACACCCCAGTCGTGAAGCTGACGGATTATGGATTTAAGCAGAGTTTCGTGGACTTGAGTGTCCCAGCCATGATCGGAGGTGATTTGACCGGCAGCATCCGGTACCAGCGTACACTGGTGGGGTTTAACCTCTTTTACAATCTTCATGAACTCTGGTACCGGATTGCCCTCTATATTAAGCTCCCTGTCCTTAAATTCCTCATTTAAAAAAGCTTTAAGCTCGGTGGCATCGCTATACCGGGCGTGGCGTTGATCGGGCCGGGGGTGTATAGTAACACCATGGGCACCCTCTTTTAGACAGCGCCGCGCCATATCTATAACATTTGGGTAATCTTTACCCCTGGCATTGCGTAGAAGGGCAATTTTATTGAGATTAACACTCAGCTGAGTCATGGGTATAAGTCTACCTTACCGTTAATATGAAGGCTGTCATGATAAATAACGGAATCACCTATAGCGGTAAGAGTTACCACGCCGGTGGCCGACCTGCGGCCATGACACCTTTGGCAGTAGTTGTTGCCCCCCCAGTGGGCGGCGGTATTATGGCACCCCATACACCCGAGTGTGTCGCCAACATTTGCTGAGGTGGCCCACTGCACATTGAGTTTGCCCGGATAACCCGCACCATGACAGGGGATATTGCTGCATGTTTTTATAGCTTGCCCGGAAGATTCGTCTACGGTATAGGCCATAGGCAACAGTGGTTTGGTATACTGGGAGTCCGTAAAAACACTGTCAAAGAATTGGGAGTCCGGCTGGATATCTACTATGCCGTTATTGTGAAGCTCTTGATTGAGAGACCAGTTGGCCCTGGTATATCCTTGATGACAAACATTACAGTTATAAACATAGTTAGAGTCTACGGCTAGTTTAAGATGTAATGGTGTGGCGGGGGGAGCGTCTCCATGACACAAAGTGCAATGGTCACCATACACCCGAGTTGGCTGGGGCACGTCAGCACAATTAGAAAGGAAAAATAAAACCAACAGCGTAAATATACAGATAAAAACTGTAGTATAATTTAGACGCGGCTGTTTGTTTTGAATTTTAAAATTTTGCATTTATTGTTTGGCTTTTGGGATTTTTAATTTTGTATTTCTTTTTCTTATTTACCTTTATTTTCTTTTATTTTCCCCTATTTTCATGACAGTCTGCGCAGAAGCGTTTTACAGGTATATGGCACACAGCACAGTTAGAACGCTTAAAGCGGACATCTGTCCCATGGGTAAAGCGATAATGTACAGGATGCACATCACGGTAATCGTTACCCATATGGCAGTTGCCGCAAAAATCTGTACGGAAATGACATAAACGGCACTTTTCGGGGTGCATGGCGCCATCGCTGCCATGACCGCTTTTTTGTATCCAGAAAGCATTCTGGTGATTAAGAGGCTTTAAGTCTTTACGATGGCACACCCGGCACCCGACCCCGGCCCGCTCCTTTATATGGCACTTCATACATAAAGCCATATTAGGTGTGGGGGACTCGATTACATTGTTGCGACTGATATCACCATGACACTGCTGGCATGTCATACCCTTTTCCATATGAAGCTGATGAGAAAATTTGAGTTCCCCTGGCCACATAGGTTTGCGAATAAAAAAGCTGGAATCTGCCAGTTTATAACCCTGGGCCTGGCGGAAGTTGCGGCCTTCATGACATTCCCAGCAGTTAGAAGGGTGTATTTCGGGGATATCTTTAAGAGTTTTTGAATGCTCCACAGCACCATGGCAGTCCAGACACTCCATTTCCTCTTGTATTACATGAAGCTTATGGGAAATGGGTAAAATTTGAGCGCCTGCACTTGTGAAAACCGTAAAAATGATAAATAATATAAGCCGGAACATATTAATAAGCCCTGCTGAAACGGTATTTCAGGCTGACATAGAACCTGTAATCCTTAGAATATAGATGATTATGGACAAATTCATTGTCAATTCTGATCTCCAGACCCCTAATCATCTCATACTCTATACTGGACCCCAAATGAACGGCATCCTCGCTGCTGCTAACGGGAGAATCGTACTGCCAGTAGCTGGCCAGAACATTAATAACCAGAGGCCCCCAGGGCCGAAGACCATATGATATGGTGGATTGCCATACGTTAGTTTCTGTTCTCCACTCCTTACGGACTTTGGCTACACCGTCCAGAATAAACAGCTGCCCCTCAACCATTTGGCCACTGCCATCATCAAAAATGTAGATGCCGCCGTCCACAGCCGCCTGCACCCACTTATGCAGAGATAAATAATAGCCGGCTGAAATAAGCTGATGAGAGCTCTGGATAAAATACTCGTAGGAACGGGAGGAATCCAGTTTGGTGGCATCCCAACTCCACTGAGCTCTAAGAATATCTTTGACTCTGAATTGATAATAAGTACCTGCTTGACTGTGAGAAAGACCATTTTGGCTGGAATATACAACGTTAGCGTCAATGCCGGTTTTTTGCCGGTAGTCTGCCTGGGCTTGGAGGCCCGCGCGGTTGTCATCTTCGGAAAAAATAGCATCGGCCATAAAGCCCAGGGCCTCATTGGGTGTAGAACGCAGCTTGAGCCCCCCGAACTGGCTTTGAGCCTTAAAGCTCATTAAATCATTATCGAAGTCTGATGGGGCCTGCCACCCGCCAAATAACTCGGCTTTAAATTTGTAACCCTTGCGCAGCGTAAAGCTGCCGCCGTCATAATACATACTGCCATTGATAACAGGAAGAAAAGACCTGCCCACAGTGGCCTCCCAGGAACCGGAAGGTGCTGAATAATAGGCATGAGCCAGACTTAAACGGCTGTACTGCTTATAACTGACAGGGCGCCAGTCGGGTATGTCTGAATAGTAATAAGAACCGATAACCCCATAATGTGCCTTTGATATACTTAAGTAGGCCTTGCCTGACTGGAAAAAGCTGCGGCCGTATGTGCCCTCAGGCTCTTCAAGGTAGTACCTGCCATAGGATATGTTGCCGTTAACATATGAGGCAGTGTCCCCGCCCCAGGCAGCAGAGGAAATGAATACCGAAAATGATATCAGAATAAATGCACTATTGAAAAACAGGGAAGTTAGTTGAGTGAGGATATAGTGAAACCTGTTATGCATAAGACCCTATATTATATTAAACAATATGGCCGTGTTCATTGTCTGTTTTAAAAACTGTCAAAATATGTGAATCGTTATTGGGTTTCTTCCAGATGATAGACTTTATCCGGGGCGATAAATTTCCCGAATATTTCCTCGTTGTGAGATATCATTAGAAACGCACACCCCGCCCTGCCCATCCTTGCCAAAATATCCAGCACCCGCTGTATGCTGTCAAAGTCCAGGCCATTTAAAGGCTCGTCCAGGATAATAAACTCCGTACCCAGCACCAGGGTGCGCAAAAGATTAAGACGCTGCTTTTGCCCGCCGCTAAGGTGGGCTACTTTTTTATTGAGGAAAGCGGTATCTGCTCCCTGTTTAAAAAGTAAAGCCAGATGCTCCTGGATGTTCTTAGGACTGAGTGCTGGTTTTATGGGAAGGCCGCTGAAAGTCTCCTGTACGGTGGCTTCCAGATTTAGAGATTCATCGGCATGTTGAAACACCATACCGGCTTTCTTGCCCCATATTCTGGAGGACCAAATCTGCGTACTGGTTTTTTCATTAACCTCTATACCCCCCAGGTCCATTTTAAAAACCTGCGGGCGGTACAGGCCCATGATAATTTTAGCCAGAGTTGTTTTGCCAGTACCACTGGGAGCTTTAAGATATGCGGTCTCCCCCCTGCGGATACAGAGTCCGCATTCACCGCTGCCGGAAGGTAAAACTCGAAAACTTCGATTAAAAATGGAAAAATTTTCTTCAACCTTAACTATTGGCGTTGTGGCGGTTTTTGGAACTTCCGCTTTTACATTCATACCCTTTAACCAGCTTAGGTATATGTCGGGGGAAAAATCGCGCAGTGCTACCTGAGCATCCTGTTTTCTATATAATTCCTTAAAATTAAAATGCTCCCATAAATCCTGATGATGCTCGTGCAGCTGGCTGATAACTGAGTAATCGTGAGTGATAAATAGAATGGTGAAAGACTTTTGTTTATAATACTTCAGCAGCATACGAATAAAAAGATTGCGATAAGCATTGTCCAGGCTGCCTGTGGGTTCGTCAAACGCGAACAGGTTGGGCTGACAATCACTCTTACTGTCCATAAGCTGTTGTATCTTTTTAAAAGCCATTGCCAGCAGAATGCGCTGTTTTTCACCCCCGCTGGGACGAAATGGCTTAGGGAAGAGCGCCAGTATTTCATCAATTTTGCTTTGAGGCTCCCCCTGCCACAGAGACTTTAAGATTGGAGCCTGATCGGCAGAGGACAATGTGCCTTCATTCATTTGCTCGTTAAGTGTCATCAGTGGGTTTAAATGAGAGGACGGCTCCTGAAATACAAAAAAACTATTAGCTTTCAGGGACTTGACCCATGGTTGATTTATATGGTCCAGATAAGGGCGGCCGTTGACATTAATGGTTAGTTCTCCAGGATCCAATAACCCGTAAATGGCTTTTGAAATCATGGTTTTACCAATACCGGATTCCCCGAAAAGGAACATGATCTTATTCTCAGGATAAGCAAAATCGTCAATGGATACAAGTGCACGCGAGGCTGTATCCACCTTAACCTTGAAATGCTTAGCACCCGTTATACTCACAGCCTGTGCCTTTCAGCATAACCATTGGAAATGTGGTATATGCTAAGGAGCGAAAAGACGATTATAAATGAAACCGTAATGCCCTGTAAATGTTTAAAAATAAGATTAAAGAAGTAGCCGGGGTTAGTGATAGTATACCCAATGGAAAGGATATCCTGTTTACTGTCTATTTTGGCGAGCAGGCTGCCCAGAGTGGCTGGCAGTGTAACCAAATCAGTATGAGTACTGAGACCTACGGAGATAATAAAATCCACACTGCACTGCAGGAATATGGCCATACCAAAAATTGTAATAAGCTTGTTTATAATGTGTACACGGCTGTTCTTCCACAATATATGAAAGTTTATAATGCGAAATTCACTGATGCCGCACACTCTCATGGCACTGAAGAAATCTCTGGTTTGATAATGATTAATACGCTCCCGCATGAGGTCGACAACCTCAGCGAAAATAAAAACTGACATAAAAAGCGAAATAAGCACAAATATTAAAAAAGGACTGGTCAACCCGCCAGAACGAATAAAGGACGTTATCCAAATAGTACCAAACAGCACCCCCAGTATTTGTGGTATGGAGCGCGTGAGGTTAATGCCGAAAGTTAATATAAGGTAAAATACCCGCTTTTTCCGGGATTCCAGATAAAAAAGAGCCTGGGTTGTAAGCCAGGCAAAAACCAGAGTAAAAGCTATGACTTGAATAGAGACAATAAATGTATTTAGCCATCCGGCTAAAATTTGCTTAAAGGCAGGTGTATTGAGGAATATCAGGTTCCACATTAATACAAACAACATAACGCCCGACCAGATACACACCCACTTAATGTCCTGAGGATATTTTCGTTTAATATGTTTGATGCTGCGGGCATTAACTTCAGATGCCTGAATACCCGAAACAGAGCGTGCCTCTGGTTTGCCTGATGACAATGGCTGTACTAAAGCAGGCTTTTTGCCCCCACCCTCAGCGGAGGGAAGGCCCGAACTGAGAAATTGTATATCTCTGTTTAAGGCTGGTTTGGATTTGCGGGGAGGCATCTTTAAAAAATACTCAGGCTTATGCTAATTATTGAAACGGGTAAAAGTTTTGTGAACAAGATAATCTGTGATAAGCTCTGTAAACTTTACTGTGTTAAAGAGGAAAAAAAGAATAATAATGACAATGTCCCAGTTGCCATACAAGAGCTGCTGCAGCATTTCATAACTTATATAGCCGTGAATATTTAAAGCCATTTCTATAATAACCAAACCCGTAATCAGAAAAACCGCCTGCTCTTTTACCGTAGACAAATACTGCAGCCTGGCATTAGCAAATATGTGGCCAAGCACATGACCTTTAAAACTTTTTACAGGCTGTAAAATATCACCCCAGCTGATAGTGCCTTTAGAGCCATAGGTGTAAGAGCTCTGTAAACCCTTGGCCAGGGCTGTTTCTACATAACCTTTACGGCTTTCTGTTTTGAGAAAACTATAAAACTTGTTGGCATAATTTATTAAAAGACCGTTGGATACCACGCCAAGGATAATTATAAAAAGCATCATATCGGTATTGAAATCTGTCCGTAGAGAATAGGCTATAACATAAGCGGGAGAAAATAAAATTAGTGACCCCAGGAATTTGCCTGCACTGCCAAAAAATGAAATAATATACCGGCTAATGGTTACACCCTCGCCTGCTTTCTGGATTTGAGTAGTATCACAGACAGCTTGACGATTTTTAATAAAACGCCATACCCCCATAGTTTGAACCCCATAGTAGGTGAAGAGCAGCACACTGATATAAATAATAAGGAATTTTATATACATCCAGGTTAATTGCCTGAATTTAACCCAGGACATGGTCTGGGATAAATGTTTAGTCTGAACGGAATTAAGTAATTCGTTGTCCTTATAATCAAAAAGCTTTTGAGCTACAGCCTTATTTTGAAGAATATCTTCTGGATAAAATATATTAAGCACCTCCCCCAGCAGGGTCTTATGATAGGGGTTGGTATAATCAATATAATCTAATTCCAAAAAGTTCTGGATATCAAGAGTTGCTGCTTTATTAGAACCGCTTTTACTGGAATAAGCCGCGAAAAAAAGCGACAGTAGTACCCCGCCAACCAGCACGATACTAATTATATGCTCGGTAATGCGGGTTTTCACCTGACCGGCCTGTCTGATGAGGAGCTTGGCACAACGGCTAGCTGACTGCCTGAGAAATTAACTACGTAAGGTACACCCAGCAGAATATTTTCTAAATCTCTCGCCAGCATTTTATTACTGGATTCAAGCTGTAGTGCATAGCTCTTTGCCCCCTGGAGACTGCAAAAAAGACCCTGTTCAGAATCTTTGCATTGCCACACTGGTAAAGGCGCACTCTTACCGGAAATAACCTGCAGACTGTTGAATAACTGCTCATATAGTTTGTTGGCAGACTTTAACCTGGCTGTAAGCTGCTTTTTAATAACCGATGTAAGCTGGTAGGGCCTGTTGATGGTTTGTGACTTTACCTGCTGCCAGGCGCTGGATTTATTTTGAGGAACCCAGCCAAATAAACCCGCTTTCCTTAAACTGCTTAGGTAAACTTTGTCCCGGTATTTAAACAGCCGCTTAAATTGATCACCCTCTGCCATGCTCTTACCCTTAAGGGCCCCGGAAAGGCTGGCTGATAATTCTAGTACGCCGTTTTTCTTAACCTCGATAGTGTCCCCCATTGACCTGCAATTTTGTAACACCAGCACCCCCTCTGCTTTGCCGGTTTTATTGACCAGCCTGCCGTTATCCCCTTTCTGTAAATAATACACTTCGCCATCAAAAGAAAACTTAAGGGCTTGAGTAATCTCGTCACCCAGGAGTTCATCTTCCTCAATAACCAGGCAGGGTGTTTGGGAACCAAAACGTTTGAACTCATCCGCAGATAAAGACTGCTCATACCGGTTTAATATCCTAAAATTGGAGGCGTTATCCAGGATAATGTAGGTAGACGCTGAAGCGGTTATATGTAACAGCAAAATAAGCGTCACCGCTTTCATCTTAACCATAAGGAGAGACTTCATATCTGCAGGTTAACGCTTTTTTTGCTCCTGCCATTTTTCGATAGTAGAAAGCTGGGAGGCTATACCATAGAGGTCTATTGTACTCTCATCAAACTGAGTACGGAAATAAGCCAGGGAGGGTAGAGAAAAAAGCCAGCTGCCAAGGGCCATATCCTGATCCAGCTGGTCTATATACTGAGCATATGCCTGCTTATCGCCTATCTCGCTGGTGGACATGAAACCATATACGTATTCAAGAAGTTTTTTAATGTTTTCAAAGTCTCCATCCTCGCGACGGGCGTCCAGGTTTAAGAAGTTACGAGAGGGTGTAAATGATGAGGGATCGATAGTAACCTCCCCCTTGCTGCCTGCACGGGTTTTAAGATGTATGCGCTTAACAGCGAAATCCGGCTCCCGTAAGAGTATATCGTAAAGATCGAATAAAAAGTTACTGCGATAGCCGGTGACGGGTACCAAAACAGCATCGTACTCACCAAGTTTAATCTGGGTGTTGGAAACTGCAGCGGCCTTTACCTTACCGCCAAATACACCCGGGTCGTTGATAATTTCTACCAGAGAGGCCAACTCTTCACGGTAGCCATAGTTTAGGCATGTTTGCACTCTCACAGTGTCCGGTAAAATGGATAGATCGGGTTTGCCATGGCGTTTAAGAGGAGTGACAACCTGCTCCTGAACATAATAAGTGGTGGTTGGAAACATACTGTAATTGAGATAGTCCTTGTAATTGTTACCCTCACCCTTATAATTGGCAATATGACGCTGCTGCATGGTGCCTATTTTAAAAAACCGTTTTACCAGTTGTGTATTACTGATAAGGGCGCGAAGAGCCACACGCTGCTCCTGATTGAGGCGCTGGGTGTTAAATAACAGAGCAAAGAAGCAGGTGGATATACTGGACTTATGAAAGAACTTTTTAGTATCGGCTAGTATAGGCGAAATACTGCCAAAAGGGGTATTTAGCAATGAATTGATATTACTGTTACGAAGCTCTGTGGCAAAGGTACTGTTATCAATAAAAGGCTTTAACAGAACCTGTGGTATTTGCGCTTGCCCGCCTGGACTTTGATGATAGTAAATGGTGTTTTCAAACTCTCCCGCATAAAGATATGGGCCAGTACCTATATTATAAGCTGGAGCATCCATTTGTGAGGTAGCCGGCAGTATTTTAAAGGAAAGGACCTCCTTAATATCAGCGTCTGTCCACATGCGGTCGCTGCGGAATTTAAAACGGATATCCCCGCTTTCGTCTGGGCCAGAAAAGGTAAAATCATTAACAGCCTGGGATACAAGGATGAAATCCGGGCTCATACTGCCAAGGGAACGGATACGGTTAAGAGTAAATTTAAGGTCACTGGCGGCAAAAGATACGGCTTGCTTAGCACTAATGGTCACCTCGTCCTTTACCATAGTGACGCCATAGCTTGAATGCCAGCGCTTTTTGGGCTTTAGGCGAATGGTGACAATATTCTTATCGTCAATGCCTGTTAACTCGCCTAGCCCATCCTCATAAGTAATACCACTGGGATTAGCGGCTACATTAAAAAGGCCGTCGAACAGAACCTCATCCAGTTTGTCGGATAATGAGATTGCGCCCGGTATGTGGGGGTCTACTCTTGGTTTCTGGTGAGCAATATAAGGTATTACTATACGCCCGCTTAAATTTTTAGCAAATACAAAATAATACAGGAGCCCGGCGGTAATTACTAATAATACTACGCCGCCAATTATGTATAGTTTTTTCATAAAAAATCCTTTCTAAAATACTGGCCTAATTCTTTTTAATAAGGGGTTTTTGTGCCATTACACTTACAGGAAAAGCCTTGAAAGAATTGTGTTTAAAATAGATCTCCAGCACATTGCTTTTATCTGCATTCATGCGGACCGGCGTAATCTGGCATTCATAATTGTTACCTGAGTTGGGTGCTGAAATGGTAAAACGGCCCTCATTTTTTAACAACTCTTTATTAAGTGTGATTTTTTCGTACCACTGCTTTTGGTCCGCACCCTCGGCAACCTCTTTGGGCAACTTTATATTTACGTCATAAACAGGAAATTTGGCCTCTGTTGGTATGCGTATATTTAAACGGCATAAATAGGTATTTTCACTGTGCTTTTTGGTGGTAACAGGTATGGCGAATACCCGACGGTATTTAGTGGGTTCAACTATCCACTTGGCCTCCCAGGGGTTACACTCGGCCACCATACGTATGATTTTTTTATCTTCACCTTTGTAGTGCTTGCCATGAGTAACAACCGCCCGGGCTTTAAGTACACCATCTTTTACAGGATCTCTTAAAAAGTTTTTATAAGAAAGATCTATGGCTTTGGCGGGGAACTCGAACTCTTTAAGTTTTGCAAGATGCACTATCAGTGCTTCTTTGCGCTGGATAAGGTCATTTTTGTTACCTGAGGAGAACTTTATATCGTGAGCAGGAAAAAAGACCGAATCGTTATAAAGAGAATCTACATTCTCAAGTACGCCCGCCTTCTCCTCACTAAACTTGCTTACACGGTACCTGGTTACATTATCAACCTTTATATAAAGTGAATCTTCCAAATTCAGAACCCTTTCTTTTTTTAATGGGAGAATTTTATCAATATCGAGGAAATTTTCATCCCGATGAAGTTTGGTAAGATTATTTTCGGCCTCCCTCCAGGAATACTTTTGCAGGCTTTCACTAATTTGCTTTGACTGCTCTTCTACAGACATTTTATCCAGATCTTTATACTTGTTAACCAGGAAGGAAAGCTGTTTATGCTCCTTTAATATGCCCAGCATGGCGCTGTAATCTTTTTGCTCTTTTAGAGCATTAACCTCGCCTACAACCTCCCCTGCCAGACGGTAATCCATAAAAAGTTTTTTAAGTTCTGCATTAAACATGGCTAGATCCTTATTTATGGCAACTGCAGATGCAAAATCCATATACTTATCAAAGGTAGCGTCAAAGGGTGCCGGTATACTTGGTTTAAGATCCTTAAGATGTTTCATGGCCTCATCGAAAAAGCCATTGGAGGGCATAGGGCCTTCAGCTGAAATAGTAGTGGTAACTTTACGGAAAATATTTTTAGCGGCCAGCAGCGCAATGCTTTTTTCGTCAAATCCCCGAACAAATTTATCCTGAACTATAAAAAATTGGGGCCTGGTAACAGCGGCGGTATCGTAGAGGCTGTTCAATTTCTTAAACTCTGGTATGCGATAAAGCTCCGGTTCAAAAGGCTC
This sequence comes from uncultured Bifidobacteriales bacterium, assembly GCA_964603925.1. Taxonomy (GTDB): domain Bacteria; phylum Fibrobacterota; class Fibrobacteria; order UBA11236; family JADFYW01; genus CAZRWX01. Next base: position 13,852 of record CAZRWX010000062.1, read on the forward strand.
TATATCCGCTTTACCCGACAGACGCTGATCGTAATAGCCAACCAGCTCATGAAGCCTGCCAGTTAAAAGCCTCTGGCACTCTTTTACCACATTTACCGCCAGCTTGCCCTTTTTACTAAAAAAATTATTAAAAGAATCGATATAATTAAGAAACTGGCCGGGATTGCCACGGGTTTTAAGCTCTATATCCATAAAACCAAGAGTGGCCAGGTAATTTTGCTGGAAATTGATTTCATCCTCCAGAGACCTTTTTAGCTGGAGATAGTCTTGATAGGCCTTGTCTTGAGAATTAATTATGGAGGATGGGAAGATGCTTTCTATTGCCAGCAGCTCGTCATATACAGCCTTTAGACTGGCATAATGCCTGGTAATGCTGTCTATGGCAGGTTTGTAAATGAACTTATCCATATCAGCGCCCTGACCAATACCCTGATATGTGTTACGCTCTACAATGTTATTATTAAGGATAGCCTTATACTGAGTGTGTTTGTTTTCGAACTTATAGCGCCACTGGGGCACATAACGATAGTCCAGTTGAAGCATAACGTCTGAGGAGGCGGAATCTATGAGCCAGTAATAACCTGCAGTACCTTTATTTATGGCATACAGGCTTAAATTTTGAGGATCATGAGTTTCATCCTTAATGCGGGCGCCTGGCAGGTTCTTTTTACCCATTTCAGCTGTAAATGAAGTGGTTAATTTGCCTTTATCAGGGATTTTAAGGACCAAATAATAGTTTTGATCGGAAGGTGCCGGGAAATTTATAAAAAGCTGTTTGCCCTCTTTAACCTTAAAAGGGTTTTTGCCTTTTTTGAGCTCTGTATAACCTTGCTGCTCCTGATTGGAGGGCAGAGGCTCTGGTGTAAGCTGTTTATAAACGGCGCAATTAGTGAGATAGAGAGTCAAAATTAAGCTAGATAGAACTCTAATCATACGGGACAGCCCCTTAGTTGATGTAGTTTATGGGAAGGTGTACTTTTATGGGATTGATTATAAGCCATTTGAGTCAGATGAAAATGACAACTAAAATTTAGTTACTTACAGAGCCATTCTGCTTAATTTTTAAAAAAAATCCACAAAACACCGGTATTAATTAAATTCCGTGAAAAATAAACTGGACTTAAAAGGTTTATTTTAAGTAATGCTTAAAATATTGTTCCACATCGCTGAGAGCGCCCTTAGATATAGAAAAGGAAGTGTTTTCGGCGAAGCACTCCAGAGTGACAAGAGCATTTATGGATGCATCATTGATATTGATAGACTTGAACCGGCGAATAATACAGCGGTTAACAATGGAAATTTCTTCATACTTTTTTGCCAGACCTGTTAGGTCGCAGTCTGCTTTACCACCATTTTTCTGGATAAAAAACTGCCCCATTAAGTACATGGAAATAACTCTGAATAGGGTCTCCTCCATTGAGGAAAAGGGTAAATGAACAAATAACAGCGGCCGCAGGAACTCAAACCTGGGGCAGCCGCTGGCGGCCATGCAAAGACCTATCAT
>CAZRWX010000063.1:0-13718 GCA_964603925.1 uncultured Bifidobacteriales bacterium
GGATGAGCGGACTTGTAGTCGAAGCAAGGATGTGAGAATGCTCATCAGACATTAACGGCCAGCCACCCGAGTATATTTTCTAAAAAACATCTGGCTCTGTTCAAAGTCACCAGTCTGTTCGTAAGCTTTTGAGAGATATAAATAGGCTTGCGGTGTTTTCTTTTTCAGTTTTATGGCTTTGGTGCAGGTTTGGATAGCTTCCTGGTATTTTGAAACTGACAACTGAGCGCTGGCAAGCACTAAAAGGGCTTCATAACTTTGACCTGCGAGTGGTGATGCCATTAAATCCAAAGCCTTTTGAGGTTGCTGCTTCTGGATATAATAACGGGCCAGGCGTATTTTATTCCTGCTGTTGCCAGGCTCCAGAGATTCCAGTTTAGATGAGTAATTAAAGGATGATACCTCATCATTGAGGGCTTCTGTAAGACTCGCACTCTGAGATAAAAGCAGACGGCTTTCCGGATGAAGGCTGAGACCAGAGCGTAACACATTTAAGGCGCTCAGGCTGTCATTAAGCGCCAACAAGCCCTCACTGCGATAGTAATATGCAGTATCCCAGTCACTAAAGCTGGCAGATTCACCAGCCCAAATGCGCTCCGCATCAGCATATTGCTTGAGCATAAAATTTGAATAGCCATGAGCCCAAACCCAGGCACGATGATATTTTTTTATCCCCAGACCCTTTTCTAACAAAGGCAAAGCTTTATCATATTGATTAAGATTAAAGTAAGCTAAAGCCAGAAAAGTGCCGGCAACAGTATCACCAGGGTAAGTGTTCATGTATGTGCTACTGCGTTTTTTAAGATCTGGATATTGGCCCAGCTTAAGAGATGCTTCACAAACAGCAAAAAATGTTTCTGGTTTCAACTCCTCAGTTCTAACATTCTGCGAACGTACTAAAATAGCCTGCCAGTCACGTTTGTGATGGAGGGACAAGATCAAGGGGTTATAGCATTCATCTAAAAGTGAACGTTCTCCTATTTTATTGAAATTACGAACCGCAATTTCAAAATTTTCTCCGGTATAAGCTTTCAAACCCTCCAGGTACCAGAGAGTGTCTCCCTGATAGGAAAAATGGTCACAAGGATACGAAGAACTAGCCACCGAACCGCCTATACCCAATAAAAGCCGCAGCCTTGATAAGTGAAAAGCGGTTTGGGCATTACGCTGAGAACTGAATGCCTTTTCAGCATATGCCAGAGCATTTCGGGAACTTATACCCTCCATGCTCCGGGAAAGCGTTGAATAAACCACAGATCCGCAATAAGAACCTCTGGCTGCGTGACGTGTTAGGAAATCCAGTGCTTGCTGATCCCCGCCCAGGCCTTTCTTATAATCATAAATTTTGAGGGCGATTTCATCTTCAGGAGCCTCCAGGTAGGCACGCTCCAGAATAGCAAGACACTTTATCCTGTCTCCAGATTGCTCATACAAGCTCGAAAGAGTTACCAATTGGTCAAAATCATTATCCAGTTTTACCAGGTTTTCCAGATATGGTATAACCTCCAGTCGTTTGCCGTTTTGGAGCATTTGTGTGACAATAAGTTTTAATACACGGGTATCAGATGGAGTTTGCTCATACAAGGCAACTAATTCGTTTATATAACCGGGCCTTTTTGGCTCTTCACGACCAAGCATGCTAATAAGAGACTTGCGTAAATAAATATTCAAAGGCTCTACATCCAATAATTTTTGCGTATATACAATTCTTGAACCTTCTTTTAATACTGAATCTGGTATAGCTAGAATTTCCTGCAGAATATCTTTGTCTGCGGGGCTTTCCGCAGAAAGGCCTTCCAGTAAACTTAAAGCCTGATGAAATTTTTTCTGCTTGTGCAGTACCATAGCATACAGCTTACCGACTTCTTTTTGGTCCTTGTTATTATAATAAAGACCTGCCAGTACATATTCGGCATTTGCCCATTGGCGATTCCGGGTATATAACTTTGCCAGCTCATAGGAAAGCGCGTCATTGCCAGGTTCAAGTTTCAGTCTTTGAGGTATAAGTTCCATAAGTTTAGTGATATTATTCTGAATCTTATAAACTTGATGCAGCTGTTTTAAAACATTCAAGTCCTCTGGATGACGCTCCTGCAATAGCTCCAGGGAAGGAAGAGCTTTGCCATAAAGACCAGCGCCTACAGCCGCGCTTGCATATTTCCGATGGTCTTTGGAATCACCGGTAATAAAAGCAGATTGTCTATAATAATCCACTGCTTTGAAAACAGAATCCTGAGCTGTATAGATATCACCAAGTTTTTCATATATCTCAGATCTATTATGATGCTGAAGGTTTAAGAATATTTTTTTTGCGGCCGTGTACTGGGAGTGATTAAAAAATATGCTGGCAACCATAAAGGAATCCGGGAAAGCAAAGATACCTCCTCGATATATTTTGTTAAGATAGGGCAGTGAAGACGCGCTTCGACCAGTTTGTACCAGCGCATGAGCCAGGAGATAAGCATCCTGGTCAAAATTAATTACTTCATTTTTAAATGCCCTTACCTCACGGACAAGAAGGTCCCACCTTTGATGATAGTAAAGAGCATATAAACGGGGACGGTACAAATCATACTGGTTAATGTGCTTACGACCGCACTGCATGGCATGACTCATGGCTGTTTTAATATCATTCTTCTGAAAGGCCACCTGAGCCAGAGCCAGATTTGCAATGGGGTCTGAATTATTCTGTCCGTAAATCTTATTGCCCAGGGATTTCATTAACGCCGGATTACGTAACTCGATAGCACGTACAAGATTGGAGCGCCCCAAAACAGTATTGCGCGGCCCCATACGTTCCTGTACAAGGCGGTATTTAAAGGCAGAATCAAAAGAATAAGTTTGACGGTAATAGTCTGCCAGCAACGCGGCGGACTGTAGACCATATTGCGGATCTTTAAGCAGTTGCTTGAGCCATTTATCGGCCCCTGGTTTCCGATTGCGTGCCAGATGAGCGCCAACTTGAAACTGATGGTCAAAATGCCCATAACCCTTTTCAATAAAAATACCCAGGCAGGAGAAGTAAGCGGCGCTGTCCTGATTAAGAGAAAGATGAAGGTTTGCCAGATATAAATAGGCACTGTCACTGCAGTTCTTATAATTTGTACACTCCTGAAAAGCCAGCATTGCATCTACAGAATCTCTATCATTCAATAGATTAAGCGCTTTTTGATATGGACCATCCGCAAATAAGCCCATTACAGATAAGATTACAGTCGCTCCGGTTAGGATTGATTTTCTTATAAAACTCATAATTATCTCCAGTAAGCGTTTTTTATTAAATAAATTATGAGACGATCGATCGCAAGTTATTAATGAATATGATGGTTAGGAGATTCCTTGCCCAAAACAGCCTAAAAATTGGCTTTAGGGAAGGGATAAAACCAAAAAAGGGCCAAAAACGGCCCCTTTTATGTATTAGAAAATTACCAGCTTTTAATAAGCGTGTATTTCACCGGATTTAAGACGTCGAACATAATCGTCTTTGAGTCTCTTTATCTTTCCAGAGAGAATTATCACTCCTATTATATTAGGAAATGCCATGCTGAGAATTAGTAAATCTGTGAAGAGAAGCACGTCAGACAAAGTATTAACGGCCCCAACTATAATGAAAAAAAGGAACATCAATCTATATATCAGCATTGTTTTTAAACCAAAACCATCCTTTACATGATCCAGTAAATAAATCCACGCTCTCTCTCCATAATAACACCACGAAATCATAGTAGAATAAGCAAACAGCCCAATACAGCCCGTCAAAACATAGGGAAACCAGCTGATAGCCGTACCATAAGCGTAAGTAGTAAGAGCCACACCAGCCTCATGAGGAATACTGGGTTCATTCCAGGCACCGGATATTATGACAACAAAAGCCGTCATATTACATACCACGATAGTATCAATAAAAGGGCCTAACATTGCCACTATACCCTCGCGTACCGGCTCATCTGTTTTAGCTGCTGCATGAGCTATGGCCGCACTGCCTAGACCGGCCTCATTTGAGAATGACGCCCTTTTGATGCCCCACACAAACACCCCTATCATACCTCCGTAAAAGGCGTTCCCGGTAAAAGCCATTTTTACTATTAAGCTTATAACTTCGGGTATTTTCTCATAATTCTTAAAAATGATAAATAGAGAGGACAGAATATACATACCAACCATAATAGGCACTACTTTGGAGGTTGCAGCCCCAATACGCTTAATTCCTCCAAGAATTACGACACCTACAAAAATGGCTACTATAATACCTATGCCAAAAGCCGTGGCGTCTACCTGACCTATTACCATGTCTATACTATTACCAGTTGGCAAATTGAAGGTGGTGACGTAAGCTTCAACAGTCTGGTTAATTTGAAACATATTACCCCCGCCAATGGCCCCCCCTATTACAAAAATAGCATAGATAAAAGCCAGTAATTTGCCAAAAACAGACCATAACGGGCCTTTTTCTTTAAGACCCAAATCCAGATAATACATGGGACCACCAGATATGGATCCGTTGATATTAACCTTGCGGTATAGCTGAGACAAAGTACAACTGGCAAATTTAGACGACATTCCAAAAATGGCAGCAATAGTCATCCAGAATACAGCACCAGGACCACCCATTTGTATGGCTATGGCAACTCCGGCAATATTACCCAAGCCAACAGTTGCAGACAATGCACTGGTTAAAGCCCTGAAGTGAGTGATTTCACCTTTGTGTTCGGGTTTATCATATTTACCCATAATTACTTTTAATGAATGTTTGAAACCTTTGATGTTTACCCAGCCAAACCGAAAGGTAAAGAACACACCACCAAAAAGCAGAACAAAAATTATAATGGGTATCTTCTGAGTTTGAACAACTTGAGCCCCGTCATCACTCAAAACCGGATTGCCTTCCCTGTCAACCTTAGAACTCTTAAAAACTCCAAAACTGATATCAAAGAAGAGAAAACTTGCAATACTATTGTTAAACACCGCCATGGCTGAGGGCTTTGCGGGTGATTCGGGCCCAACAGGCTCCGGTGGACTCGCATCAGCCGCAATAAAAGAGCTTAAGGTGTCAGGAAGGGAGGCTGTATCATTAGCCGACGCTAAGGAACTATCTACTTGAGACCCTGAAGCTGCACTGTCCGATAAGGAGATATCTTCAGCTAAGGAGAAGGAAACAAGTAAGAAAACCGCTAAAAGTCTTAAAATTGAAGACATCTTACCCCCGGGAAATGAATGAATCTTTAATAATAAAACTTAGAATTTACCCGGCCGGGTGCAATAATTAATTCGCAGACACTCACGGCGGGACATTCCTGGGGATAAAGCCAATTGGCAAACATATTATAACTTGATATTTATACTCAATTTTGATAGATTTCGGCTCTTAATTCTATAATGGCCTCAGATACCAGCAAATACATTATAACAGTTGACGGCGTAAGCGGCGCTGGTAAAAGTAGTACGGCCAAAAAGGCCGCCCTGGCATTGGATATCCTGTTTATAGATACTGGTGCCATGTACCGGGGTGTAGCCCTGGCCTGCCTGCAAAAGGGCATTCAGTCTACTCAGGTATCTCAGGTAATTGAGCTTACCAAAACGCTCCAATTCGATTTTACTGACGAAGGCACTCTTTTGCTTAACGGTAAAGATGTCAGCAAAGAGATCAGGCATCCGGAGGTTAACAATCAAGTTTCCGATTTCTGCGCTATCCCCCAGGTCAGGCAGCATCTTGTCAACCTGCAGCGCAATGTCGGCAATTCACGTTCCTCTATTGTAGAAGGCCGTGATATTGGCACAGTAGTTTTTCCCGAAGCAGATTTTAAATTTTTCCTCTGGGCAGATCCTGCAATCAGAGCCGAAAGGCGTCTTAAAGAGCTTGTGGCCAAGGGCATTAACATTACTTACGATCAGGTTATTAAAAATATTGAGGATAGAGACAATAAAGATTCCACCAGAGAGCACAGCCCGCTTAAGCAGGCTGAGGATGCAATCAGGATAGACACAACTAATTTAACACTTGAGGAGCAGGTTCAGTGCATTGTAGAGCTTGTTTCAGACACTTTCCCTAAATAGAACCAATCACCTTAACAAATCTCCTTTTTTAAAGGAGTTCCTAATCAGGAGCAATTATGTCACAATTATTATATGGTACGGCAGAAGACCTCAGAGACTTTGAGCTTGAGGAAAATCCAGTCAATGATGAGAGAATCAAAGAGGTTCTTCCTCTTTATGAGTCCACTATCCATGGTGTGGAAGAGGGCAAGCTCATCAAAGGCCGAATTGTCCGCATTACAGATTCAGATGTCTATGTAGACATCAACTTTAAATCTGAAGGCATTATTCCCAGAGACGAGTTTAAAGATACGGATGACCTGGCAGTCGGTTTGGAGGTTGAAGTCAGCCTGGAGCAGATAGAAGATCAGGATGGCCAAATCATTCTTTCCAAATCCAAAGCCGACTTCCTCAAAGTATGGGATACCATCAACGACACTTACGAAAAGGGCACTAAAATAGCAGGTAATGTTCTTCGTAAAATTAAGGGCGGTGTTATTGTAGATGTCCTCAGTATTGAGACCTTCCTGCCCGGTTCCCAAATCGATTTAAGGGCCATTCCAGATCTGGATTCTCTTATTGGCCACACAATAGAAGTAAAAGTTATCAAGGTAAACAAACTCCGCCGGAACATTGTTGTTTCCCGCCGTGTCATACTGGAACAGGAACGCTCTCAAATGCGTAACGATATTATTGAAAACCTTGAAAAAGGTCAAACACGTGAGGGCACAGTCAAAAACATTACGGATTTCGGCGCGTTCGTTGATCTCGGCGGCGTAGATGGTCTGCTGCACATTACAGATATGTCATGGGGCCGTGTTAATCACCCTTCAGAGGTTGTCAGGCTTGGTGCTAAAATTAAAGTCCAGGTTCTGGATTTTAACGAAAAGAAAGAACGTATTTCTCTTGGTCTCAAACAGCTAAACGATCATCCCTGGAAAAACGTATCAGGCAAATATCCCGAAGGCTCCCTGGTTAGGGGTAAAATAGTATCCATCACAGATTACGGCGCTTTCATGGAGATTGAGCAGGGTGTTGAGGGCCTTATTCATATCTCAGAAATGTCATGGACCCAAAACATTAAACATCCTTCCCAGCTGGTTAAGGTTGGCGATGAAATTGTCGGGCAGGTACTCAAACTTGACGAGAGTAATCAGAAAATCTCTCTGGGCCTTAAGCAGACTCAGCCAGATCCCTGGTCCCAAATTGAGGATGAGCTCCCAGTTGGTGCTAAAGTTAAAGGCACTATCCGTAACTTGGCCGCCTTTGGGGCCTTTATCGAGATCAAAGAGGGCGTTGACGGTCTTATCCATGTCTCAGACATGAGCTGGACCCAGAAAATCAATCACCCCTCAGAAATTCTCAAAAAAGGTGATGAGGTTGAATGTGTTATCCTGGCTGTAGACAAAGACAAACGCAGGATTTCCCTCTCCATGAAGCATCTTTTTGATGACCCATGGGACACTGTAGCTAAAAAAATGCCCAACGGCACAGCCGTTACAGGTAAAATAATCCGTCTTCTGGACAGGGGTGCTGTTATTGAGCTGGAGAACAAATGTGAGGGTTTTATCCCCAATAACAAACTCACTACAGAAAACATAAACAAAGCCTCAGACGCTTTTAAAGTTGATGATGTGCTACCGGCCATTGTCACCGAAATGGACGTCGCCAACCGTAAGCTCAACTTAAGCGTTGTAGATTATTTTAAAAATAAAGAGGCTCAAGAGTGGCAGGATTACCTGCAAAAGCACCCTATTCCCGTAGAAACTATTGGAGACTCTGTTGATTTAGAGAAGCAGAACTCCTGATAGATTGTTAATTCTTATACGAGCCCCTGGTCCGGGGCTCGTTTTATTTTTAATCCTTTTAAAAAACACCTGAATATAGTCTATTAAATTCAGGTGTTTTTTTATTCAAACGGCAGTTTAAATATGGTATAATACTCTCTAGTGCCTGTCTAAAATTCGCTATTTTAGTGTGGAGTCATTCCAGCTTGTCTGGAATCAAAATCAAATCCTGCTAAAATAGCTTATAATCCAGGCAGATTCCCGTCCTGCCTTCGTGTTTACCACATCGGCAAGGCAGGCGCATTCCCCAGCTTAAAGCGGGGTCATTTACGGGAATGACTATTTTAGAAAGAAGCTATCTTATGTATTCAACAGTAATCTATTAGTTTTAACATTTGCCCAGTCACCCCCTCAAAGGACAAACATGGCCAAACATTTCCACACCCTGCCCCAGCTGGTTAAGTACATTACCAGAAATTTTAATAACCCCCGCGCCTTATCCTTTAAACAAAACGGCATTTGGCAGCCAATATCCACAGCTGAATTTGGGCAGACTATTGAGTCTCTCAGTCTGGGGTTAAGGCAGCTGGGGGCCTCACATGGTTCTAATATAGGCATTATTGCCTCCCCCTCACCCTACTGGATGATGATGGATTTTGCCATTTCCTCATTTGGCGGAGTAACTGTCCCTCTGTTCCCCAATATTTCTCCAAAAAACCTTAAATACGAGCTGGAAGAGGCCGCCATTAAAATCATTTTCATGGACAATATTGAGCAGTTGAGTATGCTTGAACCTTTCCTCAACGACATTGAACATATAATCTGTTTTCAACCCATGGGCAATGACAACACCAAATTCATACCCTTTGACAAAATTGTAGAATCCGGTAATAAGCGTAAAGTTACAACACCCGGGGAGTTTGAGGCTGCCTGTGACAAAATCCAGCCTGATGATCTTGCTACAATTATTTACACATCAGGCAGTACGGGCATCCCCAAAGGCGTCGAAATCACCCATGGCAACCTGGTCAGCCAGATACATGGGGCCGCAGAAAGGTACCCTCTGGATACCCTTAAAGACAGCGCTCTTTCCTGCCTTCCCCTGGCCCATGTATTTGAGCGCATGGTCACTATGTACTATCTCTCCGCGGGTATAAGCTTACATTTCGCCGAAGAGGTAAAAAAGGTAGGCGACAATCTGCGCGAGCTCAGCCCTACCATTATTACCCTGGTTCCCAGGCTTCTAGAAAAGGTGTTCGCAAAAATGCGTAGTAATGTAGATGAGGCCCATGGTCTTAAAAAGAAGATAGCCGAAACAGCCTTTAACCGGGCTCTAAATTTAGATTATCAGCGCAGCTCTGGTTTGCTGGATAAAATTTTCGATAAACTCGTTTACTCCAAAATGAGGGCCGCTCTGGGTGGGCGTCTGCGCCTGGCCATAAGCGGCAGCGCCCCTCTCTCCCCTACCCTGTACAACTTTTTCCTTAATGTTGGTATTCCCATTTACGAGGGTTACGGCTGCACCGAGACATCACCCGTTATCACCAGTAATTACCCCGGGGCTCGTAAAGTGGGTACTGTTGGCAAGCCCTTCCCGGGCCTGGAGGTTAAGGTTTCTGATGACGGGGAGATATTGACGAGGGGCCCCCACGTTATGAACGGCTACTACCTTAAACCTGAAGAAACAAAAAAGGTTATAAATGAGGAAAAGTGGTTCCAGACAGGTGACCTGGGAGAATTAGACAGTGAAGGCTTCATAAAAATATCAGGGCGTAAAAAAGAGCTCTTTAAAACCGTTAATGGTAAATATGTACCTCCTATTCCTATAGAGAGCGCTCTGGTTAACAAAAGCAAAATCATTGATATGGCTATGGTTGTTGCCGAAGGCAGAAAATTTGTCACCTGCCTGTTGTTTCCTGATTTTGAAAATATCGCGGCATTAAAATCAGCAATGATGTCATCAAACTTAAACGACGTTGATTTTCTACGTTCAGGCAAAGTTATATCAGATATCCAAAAAACAGTTGATGAGGTAAACGCCGAGCTTAATAAATGGGAGCAAATTCAGAAGTTCGCCATTATAAAGCACCCTATCAGTATTGAGAATGATGAGCTAACCCCTTCTATGAAAATTCGCCGTCATATTATTGAGAAAAAATATAAGGAAGAAATAGAATCGTTATACACTGAGTGAGCGGTCGGCTTAAACAGGCTAAAATCCAACAAGCCCACTATTCAGCCGTGAGGGTGTCAGCAAACCGGGTCAGTCTAAATGGATATTTGTAAAATCAGTGTGTAAACTGTCAATAAAACAAAAAAAGTAGAATTTCCAGGTAAAAAAAATTTATAATCTTAGCAGTCAACAGAACTCAAGAAGGGAAAGACTATGAAACCAATTCGCAGCGCATCAGTCATTGGTAGTGGAGTCATGGGCGCTCAAATTGCAGCCCAATTGGCAAATTGCGGCATTCCGTGCCTGTTATTGGATTTAGCCAGTGAGGGCAAGAACAAAAACAGCCTGGCAGACAATGCCAAAGCAGGGCTTAAAAAAATCAAACCATCACCCCTTTACACCGCCGATACTCTTAACCTTATCACAACAGGCAATCTTGACGATGACCTCACAAAGGCAGCCCAGTCAGACTGGGTAATTGAGGCCATCATAGAGAAGGAGGGCATAAAGCTGTCTCTTTTTGAAAAGCTGGCACCTCTGGTTGGCCCGAACACCATCATTTCTACCAATACTTCTGGTATACCCCTTAAAACATTATCACAAAAATTTAATGAAGACCTGGCCTCACGCTTCCTGGGCACGCACTTTTTTAATCCCCCCCGTTACTTAAAGCTGGTAGAGGTTATTGAGACCCAGGCCACCTCCATAGAGACTGTGGAGCGTATTGAACACACCCTGTTTGAGGTACTCAACAAAATACCAGTTCCCTGTCTGGACAGCCCCAGCTTTATAGCCAACCGTGTGGGTGTTCACGCTATGGTCAATGTTCTTAAAATCACCCGGGAGTTCAACCTCACCATAGAGGAGATAGACAAACTCACAGGTTCTCTCATGGGCCGCCCCAAAACCGGCACATTCAGGTTAGCGGATCTTGTGGGTTTAGACACACTCTGCCACATCATTAATAACATGAACGGTGCCCTGCCCAGTGAGGGTGCATTTTATACTGTAGATCCCATTCTGCAAAAGCTCTTTGATGACAAACGCATTGGTAACAAAGTCGGTGCAGGCTTTTACAAAAAAGACGGCAAAACTATCTTCTCCCTGGACCTTGCTACCGGTGACTACCGCGAGGCCATGAAACCAGATTTCCCGGAGCTCAAAGATGTATTCAAAGCCTCCACCATAGAAAAAAAGCTCAGCAGGCTGTTTGAGGCTAAAGGCCGTGGGGCAGAGGCCGCCCAGGCAATAGTAGCAGAGACTCTGGCTTATGCCTCCCAGGTTGCCCAGGGTATTTCAGACAATCTAAAGAACATTGATGACGCTATGGAGCTCGGGTTCGGCTGGGAAATAGGTCCTTTCAAAACCATTGACGCCATTGGCATAGACTCTGTCGAAAAGGTACTCAATAAACGTAATATGGAGCTTGCTCAGTGGGTTAAAACCCAGGCAGAGGGCGACAGCAAATGCTATCATGTTGTAGAGAAGGGCCTTAAAATTAAGAACCTCAGCGGTGATACCCGTCAGTCCATTTCCTCCAGGGGTTTTGAACTCAAGCTCCATAAACAGGTATCGCGTCCGGTCAAAACAAACAGCGCTGCCACTTTATGGGATATCGGCGACAGGGTGGCCATGTTAGAGTTCCACACCAAGATGAACGCTCAGGATCTTGAAAGCCTGCAGTCAGTCATCGATGCGGTAGACATGGCCAATAACTCTTATGACGGCCTGGTAATAGCTAATCAGGCCCCCCACTTCTGCGCGGGCGCCAACATCGGTATGATACTTATGGACGCCATCAACGGTGAGTACGAGAATATTGAGTTCGCCATCAAACAGTTCCAGAGGGCGTGTATGGCCATTAAGTACTCAGGTACCCCGGTAGTAGTCAGTGCTCACGGTATGGCATTAGGCGGGGGCTGCGAGTTTGTACTCCACAGTCAGCGGCCGGTACTTTCACCAGAGACATACATGGGGCTGGTAGAGGCCGGTGTTGGTCTGCTGCCGGCTGGCGGCGGAACCAAAGAAATGGCCCTGCGCGGCATGGACAAGCACCTGCCCGGTCCCAAGCTTAAAAACCTGGTTGCCAAGTTTGAGGCCATTGCCATGGCAAAGGTATCTACCAGCGCTTACGAGGCTTTTGATATAGGTTACCTGGACAAACGCGCCATTGTGGTATCCAACGACGCCACCCGCATTGACAGGGCCAAAGCAGAGGTTCTGGCCATGTCCCGTGCCGGTTACAGGCCCCCAGCACCCGCTGTGCATATAGAGGCCCTGGGTACAGACGCTTTAGCAGCTTTCGAAGCCGGTGTATTCCTGGTACGGGAGGCCGGTTATGCCAGCGAACACGATCAGCTTATCGCCCGCAGTGTAGGCAAAATCATGGCCGGTGGCAATGTGGCGCCTGGTACCATTATTAACGAAGAATACCTTCTCGATCTGGAGAGGGAAGAGTTCATGATGCTGGTGGGCACCAAAAAAACACAGGAAAGAATTGAACATATGTTGAAAAATGGTAAACCCCTGAGAAATTGAGGAGACATTATGGAAAACGCCGTTATTGTATCAGCTGTACGCACAGCAGTAGGCAAATCCGGAAGAGGCTCGTTAACTGGAGCCAGACCAGAGGCCATGGCCGCAGCCTGCGCAGTCGAAGCACTTAAACGTTCTGGTGTGAGCGCGGGCGCAGTTGAGGACGTTATCCTGGGCTGCGCATTTCCCGAGGCCGAGCAGGGCATGAACATAGCGCGCCTGGTGGGCCTTTTGGCCGGTCTCCCTAATGAGAGCGCTGGCTTCACCCTCAACCGTCAGTGTTCATCGGGCCTTCAGTCCATATCTTTGGCCAACGACCGCATCCGTTTAAGTGAGTCCGAGGTAATGATGGCAGGCGGAGTAGAAAGCATGAGCCGCATCCCCATGGGGGGCAATCTTATCAGTCCGGACTATGACTTGGTGCAAAAGCAGCCCGAGGCTTATATGAGCATGGGCCTTACAGCTGAACGTGTTGCAGAAAAGTATAACATCACCCGCGAGGAGCAGGATTCATTCGCAGTGGAGAGCCACCAAAAAGCAGCAGCGGCCATTAAAGCCGGTAAATTCGAAGCAGAAATCGTACCCATTAAATACAAGAAGTCCCACCTGGACAGCAAACGAAAACTCATAACCGAGGAGTTTGAGTTCAAAGTTGATGAAGGTGTACGTGCCGATACCACTCTTGAGGGCCTTGCCAAACTCAAAGCGGTATTCAAGGTTAACGGCACTGTAACCGCCGGCAACTGTTCTCAGACCAGTGACGGTGCCGCAATGACCCTTCTTACTTCAGAGAGTTATGCTCAGGAAAATAACATCACCCCTATCGCCCGTCTGATTAAATACGCAGTAATAGGTGTTCCACCAGAAATCATGGGCATCGGCCCGGCCTTCGCCATACCTAAAGTATTGGAAAAAGCCGGCATGAAGCTCGAAGACATCGACCTGTTTGAAATCAACGAGGCCTTTGCCTCCCAGGCTGTTGCCACAGTCAAAGAGTTGGGCATTCCCCTGAACAAAGTCAATGTCAACGGCGGCGCTATCGCTCTTGGCCACCCTCTGGGCTGTACGGGCGCTAAGCTGACTGTACAACTGCTTCACGAAATGAAACGCCGAGGTAATAAGTTCGGTATTGTTAGTATGTGTATCGGCGGCGGTATGGGTGCTGCCGGCATTTTCGAGATGCTGTAAGG
>CAZRWX010000063.1:13818-15193 GCA_964603925.1 uncultured Bifidobacteriales bacterium
CGATTGCGATTGCGATTGCGATTAAGGCCTTTCCAATAGCCACTGCCAGGCAGGCTTAACAGTAATATCCGGCGTATCTAATTTTACATCACTGTTTGACTGGGCATAAGTTACAACCTGGCCATGGGGTAGATTAAACAACTCCATGGCTTCCCTAAGCCCTTTTAGCTCCCGTTTAATGTTTACCGAAGAAAGCTCATAACATACCTGGATAGCAGAGTTTACCCTGCCCTTTTGGGTGACAATAAAATCGCATTCACTTTTATTACGGTGGAAGAATATATTTTTTTCAGACCTCCTTATCTCAAGATACACCAGGTTCTCCAGGTATTTGCCCCTGTCACCGCTGAAAGAAAAAGAAATTGAGTCACGCATGGCATTGTCTATCACATATACCTTTTTCTGGTTTATGTGCTGCTTTTTTAAAGAGTAGTCGTATTTGAATAATTCAAAGACAAGGTAAGCACTCTCCATGTGATCGATATAATCTTTAATTGTATTAGCCGACTTGACCCCAACAGCAGCGGCAAGAGAGTTGTAGCTGGAATCGTTGGTAAAATGACTGAACAGGTGATGTGCAAGCTGCCGGAGCTCTTTGGTATTGCGGATATTGTACCTTGAGGCGATATCTCTTTGTAAAATATCACTGAAAATACGGATTAGATATTCTTTGTCTTTATCCTTTAAGAACTCCGGGAACCCGCCCATATTAAAGTAGGTGTCAAACTCTGCCATGAGACTGGCTCGCTCTGTTGTAGCCCCCCATACTTCGTTCACCCCCCTGTGAACCAGATACTCCCGAAAACTAAATGGGTACAACTCAATTAAGTAGTACCTGCCGGTAAGGTATGTGCCTAACTCTGAGCTTAGCAACCTGGCATTGGAACCTGTAATGAAAATTTTATAGCCCTGGTCGTGGGCCCTTCTTATAAACCTTTCCCAATATTCTATGTTCTGAATTTCATCAAAGAACAATGTTTTGGACTTGGATGTTTTATGAAAAAGAGTGAGTAGAAGGTCGAAATCTTCAACGGTAAAATCTACCAGCCTTTCATCATCAAAATTAAGGTAATGATAGATCTTGAAAAAGTTGGAGAACTGCCGAAGCAGGGTAGATTTGCCACACCTGCGCACGCCGGATATAATGCATATATTGCTGGCCCTGAGATATTTATTGAAATCAACAGACCTTTTAGAACCCGCTTTATTATCACGGAAAGATTTCTTCTGGTCTAATATCAGACGTTCCAACTTATCGGTTGTAATCATTTTAGGTGAATTATTTGTTTGTAATGCGTTTAACCTCTTTAAATCATTTTTATATTATGTATTTATTATACTTTATTACGTTCTCAACCTTCCCTTTACTCTGAGG
>CAZRWX010000064.1:0-15174 GCA_964603925.1 uncultured Bifidobacteriales bacterium
TCAGTACTCAGGATGAGCGGACTTGTAGTCGAAGCAAGGATGTGAAAATGCTCATTGGGTATTATCTTTGCTGATTATAAGCTAAAGCCCAAGCCAACAGTCAATTCCTATAAAAAGCAAATGACAGACAAACTACAAATAAAAAATCTGAGAATAACATGCATCATTGGTATTCTTCCTGATGAAAGGCTTAATAAGCAGGATCTTCTATTAGATGTTAAGCTCTACTTCAGCTTTCAGAAAGCCGCCCAAAATGATGAAGTTTCTCATACTATAGACTACACACCCCTTTCTTCCATGCTTACCCAATGGGCTCAAAAAAGCAAGTTTCAGCTAATTGAAACTATGGCTGATCGCGGGTGTGACCTTATTTTGGAGACTTGGCCACAGGTTAAAAAGTGCCGTCTGAGGGTAAAAAAACCAGGCGCTCTCACCTGTGCAGACTGGACAGCGGCTTGTGTAACTAAAAAAAGATTCTCCTGAATTATCATTTTTCTATTTTAAAAAAGCCATAAACAAGATAGATTTATTAAGTACTTTTATTACCAATTTAAGGGGGGAATATGAAAAAGCTATGGTTATTGTGTTTATTATTCAGTATAAGTTTGTCATTTGGGGAAGATTCCACCACCCCAATCACACAGGACAGTTCACAGGCTGATATTTCCCAGCCTGAGGAGGTCATAAAGCAGGAAGATGCTGCCTCTCAACCCGGCAGGCTGCAAATACTGGAGGACAAGCTACGCTCCATGGAGACTTACAAAATTAATAATTTGGAAATGCGCTTAAAAAACTTGGAATCTCCTCCGGGAGAATCTGATTTAAACAAAGGTATTCTCACCCCATTAGCCGAGGGCAAAATCAGTACCTGGGGCAACAAAGCTGGTTTTGGTATTGGAGCCAGCTCCATTTCAGGTAATGCTGCTTTAGGCCTTGAAATTAACCTGCCCAAAATTCCGCTTCCTCAAATGGAACGGCCTCTCACATACGAGGGTTTACTGGGTATTGGTGTAGGTGCAGACCTTTGGCTCAACCTTGGCACATCAGACAAGGACGAATGGGGGTTGTTAACATATATCAGAATTTCGGGTGGCAGTCTTGTTTTTACCAACTATATGCGGATGTACGCCTCGCTGGAGCCTCTGGCTATTATTGGCTATACCGCACCCGGTCAGGCCAAATCAGACATCCACATGGGTCTAAGGGCCATTTTCGGCACCGAGATATACGCTTCCAGGCATTATAATCTTTTTGCTGAAATAGGCATATTAAAAACCAACAGTCTGGACGGCTCCAGCAAAGATACAGGGTTCACCCCCAGTATAAAGGGCGGCCCCAGGTTCTGGTTTTAAGCTCAATTTTATACAAGACATTTTCTATATAGGCCCTTCCTGGGGCCTATTGTATTTTTAGATAGATTGTTTTTTGTTTTTTAAGGTTTTATAATTATTTGTGGAGCATCGCCCTGAAACATTCAAATATTTCACATACAGGCAAATGAAAACTTTCTCCGCCATAACATTTATGCTTCTATTATTTTGCCATTTTGCAAACGCAGATTTTGATACAGAATATTCGGATGTCGGGCCAGAATACGAGAGCACGCCATCCATCCTCACTCTAAAGCTGTCAGTCATGTCAGCCTTATTAGAAACAGCCAAGGCAGCAATATCTATTACAGCATTAAAACCTGCGGAATTCAACTTTGGGGTTTTTTCCAGTTCTAAAGAAGAGGGCACATTTATGTCAGCGGGTGTCTCCATTCCCTGGCGAGACATCAATCATACCAGAGAGGGCATGGTAAGAGAAATTTTTATTACAGGTGGTTTTAAATATTCAAAACCAGGTCCCGAATTTAATAAAGGCACCCTTAGCAATGCCATAGCAGATCCTCCGGACCATCTTAAATCCATACTGGTTACAATTGGTTTAGAGGCTGTAGAATGGCTGATGCCAATTTTCGGCTTATCCTGGCAAATGAGTTTATCAATGGATTATCTCCTTACAGAATACGAAAACGCTCCCAGAATATCGCCTATAGTAGATGTTACTGTAGGTGTTGCTTTTTGAAAACAGGGGAACAGGCAGTATAAAGCGGCGGAAACTGGATTACCAATGCTCTTGATTTAGCTCGAAATCGCTAAAAAATGGTACACCCGATGCGACTTGAACGCATAACCTTTGGCTTCGGAGGCCAACACTCTATCCAATTGAGCTACGGGTGCTTATGGGGAATTATAAATTATAAATAGGGAATTATAAATTCTTTTAGGGATTTATTTAATAAAACCACCCCGTGTCATTTTTATTGGATCTAATATTTTTTTAAGCTCACTCTCGGGTATATCACACATGCCTTTTGCCACTTCCAACAAAGGAAGACCTGTTTTAAAGGCACGCTTGGCTATTTTAGCAGCCAGATCGTAACCTATAACAGGATTAAGTGCTGTCACAAGAATTGGATTACGCTCTATTTGCTCCTGAACTCTTTCCTGACGAATATTAAGTTTTGAAACAGAACGCTCCCCCAGGTTTGTGCAGGCATTACCCAACAACCGGATAGACTCCAGAAGATTATGAGCCACCAGAGGGAGCATTACGTTAAGCTCAAAATTACCCGACATTGCTCCCAGAGTAATAGCCGCATCATTACCAACAACCTGAGCGCACACCATAGCCGTACTTTCTTCAATTACGGGATTAACCTTGCCGGGCATAATGGACGAACCTGGCTGAAGGGCTGCTAATTCTATCTCACCCAACCCCGCATTAGGGCCTGAATTCATCCACCTTAAATCGTTACAAATCTTAAAAACACTTACCGCCAGACGTTTTATGGCCCCGCTAACTTCAACGGGAGCGTCAACCGACCCCTGGGCTTCAAAATGGTTAGCCGCCTCTTTAAAAGTTACCCCTGTATCCAGGGATAATGACGATGCAAATAATGCACCAAACTTTGGATGAGTATTTATGCCCGTACCCACTGCTGTGCCCCCCAGAGGTAGCTCACTCACAGAATTCAGCGCATTTTTAACTGCCCGGCACCCATATTTCAACTGTTGAGCATAACCGGAGAACATCTGCCCAAAAGTAACAGGCATAGCGTCCATGAGATGTGTGCGGCCGGTTTTAACCACCCTGCCATATTGCTTTTGTTTAATTTCAAATGACTTTATCAAAGAATGAGCCGAAGGCAGCAGATGCCCGCGGGAGCTTAAAACAGCCGCAATCCTGATGGCCGTAGGTATGACATCGTTGGAGCTTTGCCCGAAATTAACATGATCATTTGGATGAATAAGTTTTTTTTGCCCACCAGCCAAAAGTTCCACAGCCCTTTTAGCTATCACTTCGTTGGCATTCATATTAGTAGAAGTACCTGAACCAGTCTGGTAGATATCAAGGGGAAATTGCTCGTCCAGCTTGCCGTCTATCAGCTCCTGAGAAGCCTTTTGAATGGCCTTTGATATACCTGCTGGTATTAGACCAAGATCACCGTTAACTATGGCTGAGTGTTTTTTTATATAACCCATAGCCATGAGAAATGAACGCCCAAAGCGGATACCACTTACCGGGAAGTTCTCCACAGCCCTTTGAGTCTGGGGACCATAATAGGCTTTGTAGGGTATTTTAACTTTGCCGAGACTATCCGATTCATAACGATACGCACTCATTAAATTCCCCCTGTTTATGTGTTCCTGAAACTATTTCAATGTCTAAAACTAATATTTTGCCTAAATAGCGTTTACCCATCATTAATAACCCGTATTGGTCAAAGCTCCCGGAGCGGGTTATATTAATTGAGGCACCTATTCCAGTAATTATTAAAAATACAGTAACTACTCAGGTACCATAGATGCTCCAATTTTGTCATTTCGACCAGTTCCTCATTTGTTTTCAAGGGAGAAATCCCGTTTACGATTTGTTTCACGAGATTTCTCACTGGAACATATATTGAGAATCGTTCGAAATGACACGTTTTGCCTTCCCTAGATACCTGAGTAGTTACAAAATACAGCTTAATTTTAATTCCTTTTTCCGGAAGTTTAACTAATGTCACTTGTTCCAGAAAAACCCAATGGAATCAAATTGTCCTATAGTGAGCTCCGAAATCACTGGACGAGTGATTTTACTCATATTAAAAACAAAATACAGCTGAATGGAGAATCATACTCTATCCATCAATTTAACAGTATGCTGACTCAGTGGAAGGAATCACGATGGTGGATAAAATATATGCCACCTGGAAAAGCGGAGAAAAAGCAGTTTAAAGACCTGCGCAAACTGGATATGCCTTGCTGTCTGCGCCTTTTAAAAGCTCTTACACTCTCTCCAAAAAAACTTAACGATTACGGTTTAGACAATTTCAGATTTTTAATATCCTGCGTTGAGGGTTATCTGCAATATCAGAAAATATCATTAAAAGCCCGGTCAACCCCGCTACAACTGCAGACATGCCCTTAAGAGTCTGAACCTCCATCAGGTTTTTATTGTCTTACCTGGAGTCTGTCGGATTCTGTGTTTTAACTTTGCCCGGCCGCTTGTAGAAGGTAGCGGCGATTCCTACTTTAGCTAAACTTAAGCTAAACCAATTATGAAAACCGCCGGCATCTCATTTATTCTTATCTTCCTGGTCTTATTACCAGCCAGGTCATTGGCAGAGTCCGCTATGCCCACCTGGGTTACACAACGTCCAGTCAGCCAGCAGTATTACACGGGTGTAGGCCAGTCCAGTAAGTCCCAACATCCGACCCAATTTCACAATGTAGCACAAAAAGAGGCCCTAAAGCAAATTGCCTCAGATATATGGGTGCTTGTGTCCTCAGAAGAAACCATTACCAAACAAGAGGACAATGCCGATCTTCAGGAGCAATATACCTCACATATCAAAGCATCAACCTGGGCTTTTCTACAGGGTTACGAAAAGGTGGATGCATGGGAGGATGCCAGTGTTTATTGCATTTACTACCGGCTATCCAAAAAAACTTATCAGCAAGGTCTTGCCCGCCAGCAGGAACAAATCATTTCCAATGCCAGCCTTTTGCAAAGTCAGGCCGACAACCTGGTTAAGCAGGGGGCCATTGCGGAGGGTGCAGCCTTCTATCTCAGAGCCTTTTCTTCCCTGGAGCAGGGTATGGGCCCTTTTTTTGCGGGCACCCGTTCCCGGGAGGTTTTCGACGCTTTGCTGGGGGTGCAAAAAAGCCTGCAACAGCTTTTTAGTGAAATAGCCTTTGCCTCAAAGGCCTCAGATATTACGGCTCGTGGAGGTTTGCCCCTGCCCGCCCCGCTGTCAGCCAGCGTAAGTTTTAATATACCGGGTAAAGCACTCATCCCTTTAAAGCGGCTGCCTGTTAAAGCATACTTTACCCTTGGCCAGGGGGTGCTCAAGGAAAAAGCTCTAAGCGACGATCAAGGCGCTGTCTACATACCAGTTTCTCAGATACATTCAGGGTTTAAACACGCAACAGTCACCCTCACTCCAGACCTAAGCGCCCTTTTGCCCTATGACAGCACGCAAACTTCCAGTAGCTGGCTGGCCCGCAATCTCATCCTTCCTTCTCAGGTTTTCCAAATCAAGGTCAACGCTGTCAATTTTTTTATTGAATCCACAGAGCTGAATCTTGGTGCACAATTACAAAGCCCCGTGCTTTTACCATCAGCGGCCAGGTTCCTTCAGGATAAGGGCTATGATATTGCTGATAAAGCCGAAACCGCGGATTATAAAATCACCATCAAACTGGACACACGTAAAGTCAGCGAGATGCATGGTCTGTTTTTCTCCGTGGCAGACATTACCATTACCATACGCAATATGAGCCAGGCCAAGGATATCTACACCCTGTCTGTACCAGACATTAAAGGTGGGCATCTTGACTACACCCAGGCAGGCCTAAAGGCCTGTCAGGCAGCCAAAAAGAAGCTCACTGAGTCGTTACTGCCGGATTTCCTTAAAAGCCTCTAAATGCAATCGTTTCTCCATCATCCGGAAATTATTTTTTCCCTGATTTCGATATGCGCTCTTACCACATTAAGTTTATTACTCATCCTCAAACGTAAAAGCCGCGGAGGGCTCAGTTTCATCAGTGTAACCCTTGCCATTGGTCTGTGGCAGGCAGGCAAACTCATTAAAAATTTACCCCTGGTAATTCCCATTGAAACGGACCCCCTCTTCTGGTCTAAAGTGTCTTTTACCGGGGCCTCCTTAATTTATTCCACATTTTTCCGATTCTGCTGTAAACTCAGTTTTCGTGAGAGAGGTGTATACAAAATACTTATCTATATCGCCTTTGCTACCTCATTTATTTTTATAGCCCTGGAGCACATGAATCTGCTTTCTCTGGACGAGCGGCTTACACCATACGGTTATTACAAAGTAGCCACACCTTTGTATACAGTTTATTTATTCACCTACCTGCTGTTCATGGGCATGGGTTTGTTTATTCTTTATCCGCGTAATGATCAACGCATACCTCAACTTCGAATTCAGTCTCTATATATTTTTCTGGGTGCCCTGCTTGGTTTTGGTACAGGTTGTCTGGAATTCTGGGGTATTTATTTTGAGCCCCTTTACCCCATATCAGACTTATCCCCCTGCCTTTTCGGCGGCATAATATACTGGGCTATTTACAGGTTTAACATTATGGGTGGCGGACAGACAGCTAAAAAGCTCATAATGCAGATTTTATATTTCGCACTTCTTTTCACCTTAATATTCACTATTTATCACGCCTCCACCTGGCTGGCTCATATTGCCGGGTATTATTCTGTAGAAATTTTCAGCGGTAATTTTCTTCTGATATTTATATGTACTGGTTTTTTGTACGCACTTACACCCCTTGCTGGTTTTATAACCCGCGGTATCAGGCGGCGGTTTTTTCCGGTAAGGTTTTCTTATCGCACCTTATACACAACCCTCTCAGAACAGCTTAGCGAGGTTGCATCTCCGGAGGATATGCTTAAACTTCTCTTAAGCCGCATGGAAAAAGAATACGGTTATGAAAAAGGACGATCGGTCTTGTTTGAATATAAAAACAATATATTCTATCGCTCCTCACCAAATTTTGCCGGGCAATTTACCGGGAGTTCAATCAATACACGTATATTTGAAACTGCCGATTTAAGTGATATTATATGCCGTAAACAGCTTCTACTCGCCCTGCGAACAGGTCAGTTCGGCCGTCAAAATAAGCACCATATACTCATGCAGCTTCGGGTACTTAACAGGTTTCATGCGGACCTGGTACTTCCGGTTAAAACTAAAAGCCACCTTATGGGCCTTATGCTGTTCAATGAGAGCGCCTATCATGCAGAGAGTTGGCATGTTGTTAAAAACATCCTGAGCAGCGTTCTGGAGCTATTGGGCAGTCACCTTTATCAGCACTATCTGCTAAAAGCCCGTGCACAGCAGGAGCACCTTACCCGTGCGGGGATGATGTCGGCGGCCATGGCCCACGAAATTAAAAACCCTCTGGAAGGTATCTATGGAGCAGCGCAAATACTTAAGGAAAATCCTGATAATCCCCATAAATTTATTGATATGATATTAAGCGATTCGGTCCGCCTGAGCCACACAGTGCGACGCTTCCTGGAGTTTTCCCATCCCTTCAAAATTAACATCAGGAGCGTAAACATAGCTGAATTGCTGCAGGACTTTATATCAAGACAAAATCAGGTGGAAGCCGATAAGGATAAAGTCATTATTTTAGATCTGAATAACTGCGATATCATCGTAGAATGCGACCCGGACGGTATTGGGCAAATACTCCTAAACCTGGTGCTGAACGCAAAAAGGTATCAACCACCTGGCATAAATATCCGCTTAAGGGCATATCTCCAAGGTTCAAATATTCAAATAAACATAGAAGATGACGGCCCTGGCATAAGGCCCGCAGTGCAGGATAAAATATTTGAACCTTTTTTTACTACTTCTACAAAGGGCACAGGGCTGGGACTGGCAATTTCTCGTAAAATTGCAAAAGAAATGGGCGGTGATTTATATTTCATAGCTAAAGAGCAAGGTGCCATTTTTACACTACAGCTCCCCATAACCCAGGTTACAACTAAAGACAACTTATGAATAACAATACACAAGACGAAAATCTTCAAGGAAGAATCCTTATTGTTGATGATGAGGAGAACATCCGCGAAATTCTTAAAGCAGCTCTCAAACCTCTGACAAAGGCTGTTTTTACTGCCGAATCTGCAGAATGTGCTATGACATTTATTGAGGAGGAGAATATAGATGTAGTTATCTGTGATATAAAAATGCCTGGTATGGATGGGCTTGAATTTTTACAGAAGGTAAAGCAGGAGCAGCCCGGAGTTAAGTTTCTTATGATCACAGCCCATGGCTCTATGGAGACTGTAATAAAAGCCATGAGGCTGGGAGCTTCCGATTTTTTCACCAAGCCATTTGAAAATTCTGATATACGTTCCATTGTTAAAAAATTGCTGTTGGAAAACCTTAAAAGAAGTGAACCAGTTTCAAATCTTGCCCATTCTCCTAAAATTGAAGGTATTATTGGGGAATCTGATAATTTTGTGGCCTGTCAAAAGGTGGCTCTCAAAGCTGCGGTCAGCGATTCCAGTGTATTAATTTTAGGTGAGAGCGGTACAGGCAAAGAGGTTCTGGCTAAGGCAATCCACCAGAACAGCCCTCGAAAAGATAAGGCCTTTATTGCCATCAATTGCGGCGCTATACCAGAGAATTTAATGGAAAGTGAGCTTTTCGGGTACGAAAAAGGAGCTTTTACAGGTGCTATGGAGAGTAAACCGGGCAAGTTTACCTTAGCCCATGGCGGCACAATTTTTTTAGATGAAATAGGTGAACTACCGCTGACCATGCAGGTTAAACTTCTGCGCGTGCTTCAGGAAAAGAAAGTAGACCCGGTAGGTGCACTTACCTCCATTGACATTGATTTCAGATTGCTGGCAGCTACTAATCAAAATCTGCAGCAAGCAGTTTTCCAGGGCGATTTTCGCGAAGACCTTTTTTACCGTTTGAATATAATTCCTATTGAACTTCCTTCTTTAAGATCCAGAGGGCAGGATATTCTCCTTTTAGCCGGATACTTCCTGAACAAATTTAATCAGAGGTATGATACCGCTTACCAACTGGCGGGGTATCAGAAAGACCTTCTTATGGATTATAACTGGCCTGGCAACATACGCGAGCTGGAGAACCAGCTGGAACGTGCCGTCGTGTTGGGTGAAAACAATACACTTAATTTAAGTTTACCCACTACCAGCACCCAGAGCCCCCAGCGCGAAAATATCGGGGATTTTAAGTTAATAAAACAAAAGCATGAAAAAGATGTAATCATCAGTACTTTGGATAAAAACAGGTGGAACAAAACCAGAACCGCGGCGGATCTTGGCATAAGCCGCCGTTGTCTCCTCTATAAGGTCAAAGAATACGAGATTGCCTGAATTAGGTAAATTAAAGCAGTTTACCTAATTGAATACAAAGAGCAGCCCCACCATAAGAGCTTTCAAAGTTAAGATCCCCGTATATATAAACACCTACACCAAGAGCATAAGCATTAGCCATCATTTGCACCTCAAAGGGTAAACCCATAGCACTTTTGTTTACTGTATAAACCTCCGATTTGCCCGGGGCGCCATCAGTAGTAACTGGAGTAATTACAACTTTGCTGCTAACGCTTACATAGCTTAAACCCAGAGCGCCGGATATATAAAAGAAGCTCTTCTTGTCTATCATTCCCATTAATAGACCAACATCAGCAACATTTTTTTCGGCGAAATTCACAAAAAGAGGCACACCCCCGGCATATGTTAAATCGGCAGTAGCACTCCCCCGTGCTGAAATTATACTGTTACCAGACCTGATAGCAAAACTCATAACCCCCAGAGTGCCATGGGTACCAGGCCCTAACCCAGCCGTTACCATATAATTATCCACTCCTGTTTGAGCTTGGGTAATACAGAAAACTGAAAACAGAATCGCCAAAAAGACCTTATGGCGCATTATCATCAGAATATTGATTAAAATTAAAAAAAAACCTCTTTTCATTCGCCTTGTCCTCAAAACCAACCCTCATAAGGGGCAACACAAAGGTAACCCCATTATGGTCTAATTTCTTATCGGAAATAATTATAAAAACCATTAGAATTAATTCCTGACTTTCAAAAGAGTAAAGGAATTCCATCTTGGTTCAGCTCTCATTTTGTATTGCAGGAGAACATTACCCAGGGGTTGAAGATTGTATCTGTGGCTCTCCGGCTGTTCCTCCAGCGTACGCATCCAGGAGCCATCAGCGTTTAATATACCGTGTTCCAGCCTTATTTCGTGCACACCTGAAGGCACAAAGCCTTCAAAAACCAGCAGATAAGTATTTAACTGATTAATGGCCCTGCTGGTATGAATAAGGACACCATCTAGAAACACCCTTACCTTCTGGAAATGAATAGGTCTCTCTGTGAGAAGACCAAGTATTATTTTATACTCAATTTGGACACGGCATTGGGGCAGAGTGTCTTTTACAGGTACCTGAAGATGTTGATTTTTCCCCTCGCGCTGCAGTTTTTCCGATTGACGCCGGCCCAATCGAATCAGCAATTGCTCTCCGACGTCTGGAATTAATTCCAAAAGAGCATGACTGGGTCTTGTAGAACTCGCGGCTTCCGAAATAGTACCTTTTTTCACATCGATTACCCGAATATCCAGACGGTACTTGTTTTCCATCTTATTGAATACTCCGACGATAATGCCCCCTGCCCCAACCCACTTTCCCAACTGCAGGTTCTTTTCTTCAGTAAGCCCCGAGGCTTCCAGCTTAAGGGCTTTCATGGCAGTTTGTATTTTTGTTCGCTCCACCAGTTGGATACTTCCACGCTGGAGAAGTTCAGTAATAAGCATATCGGGCATACCGCTGACAAAGGCCTGATATTCACCAGTATTATTTTGAATATCTATCACCGCTAAAAGAGAGCCATGGTCAATATCTGGATCGGCATTTGCTGCACTACCTGCCGCCAGAAGACACAGGAATATAATATTTAAAATTTTCATATTATTCCTTCCTTAATTACGGATTAAGTTCTCTATGCGGGTATACATAGTATTCAGTGGCACTACTCCTACAAAATTTGCATGAAGTTTCATGTCAGCTTCCTGAATATCCAAATCGTATACATTACGGATACCGGCATCTATACACAACCAGTTACGGATATAATAGCGCACTCCCAGATTATTTTCTACAGCACGGGTAAAACTTATACCAATATTCTGGACATCAGTACTGGCAGGATTAAGGTCGTCAACCCTGGAAGGGCTCAGGTATTTGGTTTCAAACATATATACAATATTCCGCTGTGTCTGCCATGTCACACCAAGCCTTAAGTTAGGACGCTGTATGTCATAACCATTTTCAGGAACCTCAGCATAATTGTACTGAGTTACTTTATCATCCAGCCATTGCACTCCCGGATGAACAGAAATAATATAATTACCGGCATAAATGGTTTTGGAAAGCGCCAGATCAAATGAGCTTCTGCTCATTTTGTAGTTCACATCTTTCCCATCTCTGAAATTTTCTCTAAGGTTCTGCCCCGCCGATACAGACAGAGCTGGCAAATAAGCTCTCTCTTTTATAAGCTGCATTTTAAAATGACCCATCAGAATATTATCCGAACTGTTGCCAGTTGTATATCGTTCCTCCAACTGGTACCCAAGTTCGGCCACTCCTCCCAGGCCAATAGAGACCGAAGCTTTAAGTGCCTCAGTTGTCATATTAGACATTGTAGAATGAATATTACCCTGCCCGCCAAAGCGCAAACCATATGACTGCAGAGAGTACGCTGTAGGAATTGTAAAAAGCCTGGGCAAATCATATGGGCGTGATGAATACAACAGCGGGGCATCGCCTGTAAGACTGGAATTTTTACTGGCTGTCCCAATCTGAGACAACTCCTGTTCAGCATCCTGGAATTTTTTATCTTCATTACCAAAAGCCCACGGACTCGCTAATAAGGCTCCAACAGATAATATTGTTAGAGACTCTCTGATTTTATTAAAATAATTTTTCATTTTAGGCTCCTTACAGTTAATTGAAAAGAAATTTACCCGGTAATATGCAAACTGCATGCCAATTAACCGAAATTCAAAAACCAGCCTTTAAAAGCGATTTTTAATATTTCTGGCTATTTAAGATGTTAGATTCGCGCAATAATTTGCGCGCATTGTTATGCGAAGCGCGCGTATTAAACGCAGACTGTTAAGTAGTCAATAAACAATCGACAAATTATAAAAGCACATTTACACATGAAGATTGCATATTCAGTTCCTGTTGCCAGACAACTGGATGTTTGCAAGAAGGCTAATTGCTAAAGGCCTGAATTACCGGGCCTTTTACTTTTGGAGTTTGATATCGGCCCTTACAGTATCTTCACCCTCAATGGAGATTTCCACCTCACTGGACCGCCAGCCTTTGCGATAAATTTTAAGTATGTGGGTACCGGCAGCTACGTTATTAATAGTCAGAGGGCCGCCCTCAGTACGGCCCACATCTGCTCCGTCAACTTGAATATTGGCACTGGAGGGGTTAGTGGTTATCACCACTGTGCCATAGGGCATAGTCAAGGTTTTTATAAGACGGGTAATTTTACCAGGCCAGATATTAACACGCTCATTTATGAGTTCCTCACCTTTATACATCACAGTAAAATCAAACCTACCTGAGCGGAATTTGATAGTGTCTGTGGGTGTGCGGCCAAGCTCATCGCCATCAAGATACACCAAGGCATTAGACGGAGTAGTCTCCACATAAACAAAACCCTCCCCACCCCTGGGCGGCACATTGGATGGTTCACTCTCCTCTGACCAGAGAAATGTGATGGAGAAGCATAAAAGGATGCTTGATATTACAATGGTATTTTTTGTATTCATTATTAACCCCTTTGATAGTACAATCTGAACCTTTACGTCCGTATCCAGTCCTTCAGTTTAATCTATAAAAATTTTGTAATTTGAGAAAGCGGCAAATGCAATATCTGCCCCTATGCCTTATTTTGGCCTGTTTTTTAACATACCCTTTAAAACCATGGCGATTTGCCGGGCCGCGTCATCAGATAACGTAACCTTTTTTTTAACAACGGAGTTTAGGACTTTTATTGATCTTGAGGTGAGAATCCTGGCAGCATCGGGTAAAAGAGTTAGCTTTTTTTTAGTACGCTTACCTAGCCGCGAGAAGCCACTTTTACCTAGATATTCCGGTTTACCAAAATTCATAACTTGATTATATCAAAAAAACAGGGCATAAATAAGAAAAAAATCCCCTTCAACCATTTTCCGTGAATTTGGATATTACCCCCCTAAAATGCTTGAGTCAGATCGATATAATAAGCTGAATTTGCATAATCTGGACCATTATCCCAACCAACAGCATAATCAAACCGAAATTGGAGGAACGTAACCGGCAGCCTCAAACCCAGACCAAGGGCCAGTCCCTTGCCTTCATCTTTAATGCTTTCACCTTTGTCCCATACATTCCCATAATCAATAAATGGCACAATCTGCATTCTTTTTATAAAATGAAACGGCCTGATTATATTAAAAGATTTAAAGAATGAAGTGCGAACCTCCAGTGAGGTTAAAAAGTACACGGGCTCAACCTGTGGATTGCATTCTACGACTACCAGCCCTGTCACATCATCGGTAAATGTGTCTTTATCCGGGCAGATATTCTGGAATTGTTCGTTACGGACACTGCTTCTTCCACCCAGATAAAAACGTCTGGAGTTGGTTCTGCCCTTGCCAAAAAATATACCGCCATCTCCCCGTAAAGCCAGTATACCCAGCATTTTTACAGGCACATAAATAGCGCTGTTTAACTCCAGCCAATTGTGACGCAGCTGTGTGAAATAAAATTCATCATTATTATCGTCAATAAACGGCCCGCCATTACCCCAGATAAAACTCCAGCGGCTACCCTTTGTAGGACTGAACACATTGTCTAAAAATCTCAAAGAAAAAGAAGTTATCAAATTAGAATTTATTATCCTGTCCCTGACCAGAGTGTCACTTTCAATAAGCTTATTTAGCGTACTTTCAAATTGTAATTTACTGCGCAGGCTGCCCCAACTGAAAACCGGATAAGAAAATGTAGCTGAATACAAAGCTTCAAAATGTCTCTGTCCCTGGTCAATTTCTCTATCCTGACGCCAGTCTAAATCAAGATCATTATCAAACCTTACAAGGGTTCCAAAAAGCAGCGGCGATGCCAGCCCCATATTTAGAGACTGCCGTTTTTGCGCCAGCCTGGTACCCATCTTACCTTGATAAAACCGACCTAAAATATTTTTATGAGTCCATTGCCCGTCAATACCAAAACCGTCAATACTTTCAAAGAATAGTGATGCTTTCATCCTGCCTGGTACACGCTCTTCAAGATTAAGCCGTAGAGCGCTGAATTTTTCGGGGCTTGATTCAATAACGCTGTCCCTAACCCGTATATAACTGAATACCCTGGTGGATTTAAGTTTTCGTTTGTATGCGTTTACATGATCCACACCCACAGTATCGCTTTTGTTCAAAGCAAACAGATCCCTTAAATAATGAGACCTGGTAACACCCGAAGAGTTATATAAAGTCCCCTCGCGAGTGTTGTAAATAATTAAAGTGTCCAGAACTGTAATTTGATTAGGGGTGATAAAAAATGTTAAAGAAACTGATTTAGAACCTTCTTTAATATCTATGGTATACCTGATTTTTCTGTTTGCATAGCCTGCATTGCCATATACTTTTTCAATATCACGTTTATCCCGCCAGATAAATTCTCTGTTAAAGCCATCACCCTCTTTTATACGAAGTTTATCGGGTTTTATCAGAATTGAAGAACTGTCAGTAGTTACAAGCCTGACATAATCAAACAGGTAGCGTTTACCTTCATTAACCATTATATGAACGCTTTTTACTGCATTCTGGCTGTTATCTTGAGA
The DNA here is from genome assembly GCA_964603925.1 of uncultured Bifidobacteriales bacterium. Classification (GTDB taxonomy): domain Bacteria; phylum Fibrobacterota; class Fibrobacteria; order UBA11236; family JADFYW01; genus CAZRWX01. The sequence continues at coordinate 14,959 of CAZRWX010000064.1, forward strand.
ATCTATCCGGACACGGGCAACTACATCGAAGTAGCCGTATTGTTCATATTGAGATTCTATTTCCAGCCGGGCATGCCCTTTCCATCGATAAATTTCAACATTTGACAAATTTTTGAACGAGAGAGGCAGGTTAATAAGAGATTCAATTTTACCATCGCCGAAAAAATGATTCCCTGTTGTTTGCAGCTTTGGCCGGGAATAGGTCATACTGATACC
>CAZRWX010000065.1:0-14929 GCA_964603925.1 uncultured Bifidobacteriales bacterium
GCGGAACCTTAGATGAAGTTATCGGGTTTATAGAACAGAATTCGGGGACCTCTGTTCCGGGTGTTTTCAAAAAGCTGTTTGAGGGTATCGGGAAAAAACAGCAGTCCCTGGAAAGTCCCGAGGAAGCATTGCTAATCAAAACCAGGGACGATATAACCGCCATGCTGATAGCAAATGATACCTCGGCCAAAAAATATTGTTTCAGGGCCGGGGAAAATCGCCTTGCGGTCCCTCATAAACATTTGGGCGCGTTTAAAACTTGTTTAAAAAAAAATAGGATATGTAGTACCGACATGAGGACATTATGGCAAGCAAATTATTAACGAAAACCCTGAATAGCGACATCTCATTTCCCAAGAGCAAAGATGATCTGTCATTTTTAAGGTCATGGAACAAAGGCGAACTGGATGGCAAAGACTTTGAAGGAGGACTGGATTTTAAAGTATACATGGCGGTGTTTAATACTTGCTCCGAGTTTTCCGAACAGGCGCTGGACAAAATTAATCTGCTGGCCGACCACAACAACCTTATATATGACATGCAGGAAGAATACATGCCGTCCTACCCGCCCATGAGCCCGGTTACCAATACCTTTTTCAGCGCCTGGTATAATCTGGACATCTCAATTTATGATAAAAACCTGAGCCTTGGAATGCTATTTATGGAATATATAACAAAAAAAGGCATTATGAAATATACTTTACAACCTATGGAAGACCTGCTTGATTCTTATTGCTGTTTTTATGAGGTTACCCATGTGGATGGAAATAAATTGTATTTATGGGACATTCCCCATAAAGAGGAATTTTCCTGCGAATGCAAAAGCGGATACAGCGGGACAGCGGGGGAAGTCTGGTATGTGCGCCTGCTGCCGCCCTTATCGGAAGGCGGAAACTGGGTAACGTTCAATACGCCTTATGTATTCCGTGCTACCGGAAGAAAGCAATGGGATGAGTTCTTTCAGCGGCTTCGCGCCTCAGTGGATGAAGATGAAATATGGATGTACCTAAAATACGGGAAGTCTTTTCAATACTGGCTGGAATTCGTCTTTCAGATTTACTCCAATCACACCGGCAACGCGATTTTCTCGGAAGGTGTGCCTGATATTGTTGAATCACGGCCCCAGGGCAGGCTTGAAAGAGGAGTTCTATCATCATGAATCTAAAAAAACTAAAAATAATAATTGCAGACGGCGAATCTGAAACCATTGAACGCTGGGGCAGCGGTATTATCAATATGCTTGGATGGTGTAAAGAAAACGGAAATAAATCGCCTGAATGGAAAGCGGATAGTGATTCGGGGTCAGAGTCACGATTACATGATAAACCAAAGCGGTAAAACTGGATGGCTGAAGATTTTGTTATGGAAAGGCAGACGGAATAAGGAACATACAATGCTTAAATTCATAAAAGACCTCTTAGGAATAAAGCCAGTCCAAATTGGGAAGCTAAATGAACAGGCTACCTATTCTCCTATGTAACATATACCGGGCCGACGAAAGCCGGGAAATGGAAGATTTTGAAGTGAACCAAGGAAAAGACAAGAATGAATGAATAAAAAAAATAGCCGCCCATTGCGGTTGGGCCAGCGAAAAATCGGATACCTGGTGATGGCACTACAGAATCAAAGCCTGTGCAACTCTTAAAGTGCTTCAGCATTGTTCGGGATTTTTTTTGTGAGATTTGCTTGCAATTAGCGTTTTTCATTCTAATGAAGGTCTCTATATCCGCATCAAATGAAGATTTTAAAAGCTCAGGAGCGTCCAGGTTATCCTTATTTTCAAACCACCACTGGGCAATAATTTCAAGCTTATCCCGTTCTTTAACAGCAGCTTTCCTTTTTTCGCCAGTGCTGCGTTGGTATTTACTCCCTGCAAAAGACCAGCGCAACAGAAGCTTCCTTCCCGATAGGGGAACCAACCATGAATTCCGCAGTCCTCTCCTTTGACGGCATTAAGCCACTGTTTAACTTTAGGTTTGTCTCGAACAGGCGTAGACATGGTGTGGAAATCCTTTAAAAACAGCAAAAATAGCAAAATTTTCAAATTTCTGATCGGTAAAGGCCCATTCTGTCCCTATTCGGGGATAATTTATTGACATATTGAGGGTTAATTCCCAGTTTTAACACTTATATAGTCGAAGTGGTGGAATTGGTAGACACGCATGATTCAGGTTCATGTGGGGAAGTTCGAGTCTTCTCTTCGGCAAAATTATCTTTTCTATTATCACAAGGCTCCATTTTTAGGATTAAGTTCCCATAACACATTAGTTTTTAAAAGGTTATGAAGTATGTGATACATGTTGATTTGTGTTGAAGTGTACTGCGATTTGCTGATTTTACTGTAAGATTTTATGGGAATTGGTGTCCTTTTATTTTTGAGGATAACATGGATAACACAATAGTCATAATGGATAAGGGCCATCATCCTATTATGAATTATATTTTAGGAATAACAGGTATCTGAGTATGAATACCGGTAAAACATGACGGGAGTCATCTATGAAAGCAGAATTTACAGCAATTATCGAAACTGCGCCCGAGGGCGGATATTGGGCTATTTGCCCGGAGGTACCAGGTGCTAACGGGCAAGGAGAGACTATTGAGGAAACCAAGGAAAATCTAAGGCAGGCCATTGAATTAATTCTGGAGGACCGCCGTATGGATATACTTCGCGGATTGCCGAAAGATGCTATACAGGACAAGGTCTTTATTGGATGAAACGGCGGGAGCTAGAACGTAAGCTGCGAATTTCGGGCTGCTACTTGAAAAGGGAAGGAAGCTCGCATTCACTTTGGATCAATCCCAAAAATGGGATAACAGAAGCCGTACCCCGGCATAAAGAGATTAAAGAACCCCTGGCGAAGAAAATCTTGAAAAACCTTAATGCAGAATGAATACAAATAAAACAATCTGAAAACTTCATGTGTGAGAAGTTCGAGTCTTCTCTCCGGCAATTTTTACTTTAAAAAGCACCAGACCGGGGCTGGTGCTTTTTTTGTGAAATCCCTTGAAACAATTTTGTAAAGGAATAAATGAATAAGACAGAAATAAGAGAACTTCTAAATAAGTGTGTAGATGGAAATGAAAACTCATATCATACACTCATTGAATTGCCAAATGATAATTTGCCAATTTTATATGATGAATACAGGTCTGAATCTGACATTGATATGAGGGAAATAATTGTTGAAGTTATCTGGAAACACAAAGATGCAGCTTCTCTTAATTTTTTGCTGGGAATAATTAAAGTGGATAATTCAATTGTATGGAAACAGGCATTGGATGGTATAGTTGCAATTGCTGGGAACAAAATTATCAGCACGCTTGAGAATATAAGGGATAATTTAAAGGAAAAAGACGCGAAATTTGATTGGATTAACGAAGCAATCGATCAAATCAAGAAATAACAGCAATAGCAGGGGAAATTAAACTACCTGTCTTTTATAAACAGGAAGGGTCTGCGTTTTGGCCCTGTATATACTTGCCGGGGCCGCCATATTTTGCTTTTGGAGTTTTGGGTATTCTCCTGCCAGTGGGCTATCCAACCAGGCAGGCGGCCAATGGCAAAAAGCACTGTCATCATATTAGTGGGAATGCCAATGGCACGGTATATAATGCCTGAGTAAAAATCTACATTTGGGAAAAGTTTACGTTCAATAAAATAGTTGTCTTTAAGAGCGGCCTCTTCAAGCTCCCTGGCTATATCGAGAAGGGGGTCGTTAACATTAAGGGCGGGAAGCAGGGTGTCACACATTTTTTTAATGATTTTATTGCGCGGGTCCATATTTTTGTAAACCGCATGGCCAAAACCCATAAGCCGGAAGGGGTCTGACTTATCTTTAGCCTTCTCAATAATTTTTTTTACGCTGTAGCCATTTTTCAAAATATCTGTAAGCATTTCTATAACGGCCTGATTAGCCCCGCCATGCAGTGGGCCCCAGAGGGCTGAAATGCCCGCTGATATGGAAGCGTAAAGGTTAACACCGGAGCTGGCCGCCATGCGTACCACCGAGGTGGAGCAGTTTTGCTCATGGTCGGCATGAAGGATGAAAAGTTTGTTGAGGGTGTCTACTACTATAGGCTTTATCTCAAACTCTTTAACAGGTGACGAAAACATCATGTTTATAAAATTGGCGCAATAGGGGAGATCATATTTGGGATATACAATGGGTGAGCCTATGGACTTCCTGTAAGAATATGCTGCAATTGTGCGTACTTTGGAAATAAGGCGAGCGGCTGTTATATCAAAATTTGGGTCACCCTCTGTGATATGGGGATAAAAGCAGGAAAGAGAGGTAACCATGGCAGAAAGAATTGCCATGGGATGAGAATTGGAAGGCATGCCATCGAAAAAATTATGCATGTCTTCATGTATCATGGAGTGCTCATTGAGGTAATCACTGAACCCCCGGAGTTCCTCCTGGGAGGGGAGTTTGCCGTGTACCAGTAGATAGGCAACCTCAACAAATACACATTGCTTCAGGATATCCTCAATGTCGTAACCCCGGTAGCGCAGGATACTGCGCTCACCATCAAGAAATGTAATATCACTAAGGCAGGAACCAGTATTAGAAAAACCTCTGTCATAGGTAATACAGCCCGTTTCTTTGCGGAGATTCCTGATGTCAATGGCAATTTCATCTTCTGTTCCCTTGATAATGGGAAGCTCAATGCTCTTGCCTTGGAAATTAAGGGTCGCTTTTTCCTGTTCGTTTTGTGGTGTCATTATAGTCAATTTCCTTTTAATAATTTCTAGTGCTAAATTTAACTTATCAGGGCCTCATTATAGTAAAAAGGGTATGAATGCAAGTACAGACTGTGTGCCCTTATGCTGAAATCACCCTGTTCCTGCCCTCCCTTTTGGCGCGATATAAGGCCATGTCAGCTTTACGCAAGAGTTCATGTTTGGTATGGGTGTCTTGAGGAAAGGATGAAACTCCAATACTGATAGAAAAGGAGTGCTCATTCAGGGATACCTGCTCTACTGCATTACGTATCCGTTCGGCTATTGCCCTGGCTGTTTCTGGATTTGTACAGGGCATGATTAAGGCAAACTCTTCCCCCCCATAGCGGCAGGCGATGTCTTTGTCTCTTGCACTGGATTTGAAAGTATGGGCAATAAGTTTAAGGGCTTCATCCCCTAACTGATGGCCGAAGGAATCATTAAATTTTTTAAAATGATCGATGTCTGCCATAAGTATTGACAGGGGCTCGTTCTCTTTAGAGCTCTTGGCAATTTTTTCCCCTAAGCGCCATTGAAAAGAGCCATGATTCCAGAGACCTGTAAGGGTGTCGGTACTTGCCCTGGTAAGGGTGTATTCGTATTCCTTGCAGTTTTCAATAGCACCGGCTGCCTGGTCAATGAACATGGAAAATATATGGATATCTTCTTCTGTGATGGTTTTGCCTGTTACGAGGTTATCGACCAGTATCATACCCGCAAACCCGGTTGATGAAGCCAGGGAAGCTGCGGCAAAATTGAAAAGGTTGAGTTTACCGATGATTTGGTCGTTTGAGTATCGTTGCTTAATCATACCTTCTGTAATGACAAAAGGTGATTGTGAATGGATAATATCATGAACCAGTTCTGACTGGGAATCTAATGACATGCTGATAGAACGTGTCAGCTTCATTAATGGTGAGTTAACTGCACCCTCCTTAATACCATGATAGTTGTAGATTAGTCCATAAAGATCCATTTTCTGGACCTCTATAAGGTTCCAAATCTTCTGGGCTTCACTGCCGTCCACAGGGCCAATGCCCATGAAACCTTTAAGTGTTTTATTCTTGTTGTCGGCTAGAAAGAGAAAGGCTCGATTAAACCCCAGACCGTGATGGGCGGTAAGCCCGGTGAGAATAATAAAAGCAGCCTCCTCCAGATGCAGAGTGGTTCTCATTACCTTGGTGAGCTTATAAAAGATATTGAACTGAGAATGTACCTTTTCTAATTCTGCTTTCAGGTTTTGAATTTCTAATGTTTGGTCCATATATTCTAAAATTTAACCTTTTAACGTGATATCTTTTAAAATATAGCCATTAAGCAGCTAAAAAAGGCTCATGTAAGCCCGCTGGATAGCATTGGGTGAAATTTACAGCCCTGTTAGTCATAATTGAGCATTATAACGTTGTCTTAAACCAGTAAATTTTGACAGTCTTAAAATTATGTCTGTTAGAATAAAAGACTCCGCAAATACATGAATAGTATTGACAATACAACAGTCAGTAATTCTGGAATTAAGTCTCAAAAGCTTCAAAAGTCTCAAAAGTCTCTAATCTGTTTAAGGCCATCCTTTTGCTACCTTTAATAAAATGAAAAATACTATAAACCAAAATAGTTCTATGACACCTTATCCAATAAGGCAGGTAGTGGGAGTCTGTATTTTCCTATGCCTGTTCATCTCATCGTTATCGGCTCAAGGTGTTCTTGCCGATGCCCAGCAAAGCGCGGATGCAAAAGCCCTTATTGGCCGCTGGTCGGCACAGGCCGGCAACCAAAAGTTAGAAGTCACATTTGACAATGAAGGCTTTTATTATCTCAATGGCAAAAAGGGTATTTATAAGCTGCAAAATGGCAATATTTTCATGAAAACTGAGGATAGTACATCAGTGTATGCTCTGGAGGCCGGCAGCGAATTTCTTACTTTTTCCGGAGCGGGGCTCAAGCAATCATTAAAATTTTCCCGGCAGAAGGATTTAGAACAAACCCTGGGGGGCATACAGGGGTGGGTGGATATAACTTCACCGGGTTTTTATAAAAAGATTTGGAGACTTCTAATTATTATCGGGATTCTGGTTATGGCACAGCTGCTTATTTTTGGGCTCGGCCTTGTCAGCCGTTTCTTGATCTTCAGTAACTGGGGCCCTGTCGGCCTGTTATTCAGGCATAATAAAAATCGTCAAATGACACTTCATTCAATTGCTCTCAATGTGCTCAAATATATCATTTACTTTACAGTTCTGGGTTTTGTCCTTTCAGAAATTGGAGTAGACTATACCGCCTACCTTGCTTCACTCTCGGTTATAGGCCTTGCTATTGGTTTTGGTTCTCAGGGTTTGGTTCAAGATTTCGTTACTGGTTTTTTTATTGTACTGGAGGGTCAGTTTCAGGTGGGTGATATGGTGGAAATTTCCGGCCAAACAGGTATTGTGGAGGAGCTTGGCCTGCGTATGACTAAAATCCGTAATTATTTTGGGCAGACCATATGCCTGCCTAACCGTAATATTGCCCTTGTCGGTACCTTTAAAAAGGGGGCCCTCGGTGCTTATGCTGATATTGCCCTGGCCAATGAAACCGATTTTGATAAAGCGCAGAATCTTGCTAGGGTTCTGGGCGAAGAGTTATTTAAGCAATTCCCGGAAATTTTCTTCTTGATGCCCATGGTTCAAAAGCCTGTCAGGCTTGAGACCGGAGAACTGTTCCTGCGTATACACATGACGATTTGGCCTGCTCAGCAATGGGTGCTTGAGCAGCAGTTTGTGCTAAGGCTTAAGGGCCTGTTCAGCCGGCAAAATATATCTATTTTCGAAGATAGAGTTGTCCTTTTTTACCACGAACCCGGCTGAAGGCGGATCAGGTTATCTCCTGAAGCATATAACTGTTTCAAATATAGGAGAAAAGCCGGCCTTTTTCGCTACTTTTACGGATGCGATGTTGTGGATTTCGTATATGTATTGTATGTAATTCAGATTTTCAGTTTTCAGTGCCTGTATAAGTCCACGTACTTTACGAGTTGCCCATCCCTTACCTCTTTCTGGCTCTGTTGTGTAGACAGCACCTACATTTAAACCCCAATAATCCACTTTCTAAATGACTCTTCATTTCTTTATTATGTTTTCTGAAAAGCACTGAATTTTTATCAATTTAGGTGTAAACATATCTAAATTATGCAAATTAAAGGTAGTGGCTGGGAAGACATCGGCTCAGGTTGGTAGTTGTAATAACCCTAAAGTTGGGATGCCTGAAGTACTAATTCCCCAAAAAATGGTAAAATATTAAGGAATAGATTTGAGGACTTTCGCCTAAATTTTTAAAGTTTTTTTATAAATGGGCCTATTTTATAATGACTAATACAGAGGAAAAGGTACTTATCGTTGGCTCGGGTATAGCGGGCCTTACCATGGCTTTAGTCCTCCAAAAAGCGGGTATTCGTACCAACGTAATAGAACAGGCCGAAAAGTTTGAGCCTTTAAACACTGGCATAGTGCTTAATTTACATGCTCTGCAGACTTTATATGAAATAGGCGTGGGCCGGGAGATTGAGAATTCCGGGTCAAAAATAAGCAGGCTCAAGCTTATGACTGCAAGTGGGCGCCTGTTAACGGACCTTAATATTGCCGATGTGGAACCGCCTTATACCACGGTTTTAGGCCTTCACCGGGCCGAACTGCATCATACTCTGGCCAAATATCTTAAAGAGACAGAAATATGGCTGAATACGCGTATTTCCAGGTTTCAACAGAGCCGTAATGGGGTAGATGTTACTTTCAGTGATGGTACTCAGGAGCATTATTCCCTGGTTGTAGGCGCTGATGGTGTTCATTCTCAAGTCCGTAACCTGTTATTTGGGACCAGCAAGCCCGTTTACGCAGGGTATCATTGCTGGCGTTTTTTGACTTCTGGCATACCCGACCTGGAGGAGGGGGCTTCATTTGAGTTATGGGGTCGAGGCAAGCGCTTTGGGCTGGCACCCATGGATCGCAATCATTGCTATTGTTATGCCTTTATGAATTGTCCGCAGGATTTAGATCTGGAGCCAGAATTGAGATTGGATTTCTTAAAAAAACATTTTGCGGATTTTGGCTGGCATGTGGGGGGTATGTTAAACAAAATTACTCCAGAACATGAAATATTGCAGGATCGTATATTTAATGTCCGTCTGAATATGTGGAAAAAGGGGCGTATTATTTTAATTGGGGATGCCGCCCATGCCATGACACCAAACTTTGGGCAGGGGGCGGCCCTTGCTATTGAGGATGCGTTTCAATTATCTCAATACATAAATTTCAGCTCTTCCATGTACACTGGTCTTAAAAATTTCCAGGCCCGGCGGCGTCCCCAAGTAGCTTCTGCTCAATGGCGGGGGCATTATTTAGGCAGGGCGGGGCAGTGGGAGTCCCGTATTATGACAGGTATCAGGAATTTATTTATAAGGTGTATGCCGGACTCAGTTATGCTTAATATTATTTTAAGCGGTTTTTTAAGAAAGTAATATCTCCAATTCAGGCCAGAAATACCGACAGTTTCTACTTTGTAAAAGTAAGGGTTTAATGGTGCGCAATTTTTTTTCTTGTTTTTTTAATACAAGCTCCGGAGAGCTGGGTTCTTTGTTTATTGCTCTCTGCTTCATCAAAGGGCGGGTATTTATATTTCTTTTCTCAACAGCATTTTTTATGCTGTCGGGCTTTGCAGACGCCGACCCTTATTATATATCTCATTTTATTATAAAAGACACTCTGCCTGCATCTAATGATTCTCTCATAATGCCTCTGCAGGAGGGGCCGAGTTTCTTCCCCGAAGCAGGTAATATAACCCCGGGTCCTGTGTATATGAGGGTCAAATTTACTACCGAAAACTACAGCCTTTATCCAGGCAAATTTCATACACGCAGCCTTGTTAGTCACACTTTTTTTAAGGTAGAAGACCTTGATTTCTCAGAAGTTATCAGGGTTAAGTTCTTCAGGAAGAGTTTATCTCTGCCTTTTAGGGATTTAGACAAAGTCTATTTTTGTGATAATTATGTTGTTGCGCCAGGTGTTAAAGAGCTTTACTATAACAATGCTGGTACCTGGTTGCGGGCTCTGCCTGTAAATGTTCCACTGTACAAAATATGGGTATATACCAATCCTCAGGGCATGGAGGTTTACATTAGAGGTAAGCTTAAAGGCAAAACCCCCATCGCCCTGGCAGATAGCGTCTCAACTTATTTTAGAATTAAAATTAAGGGGGATGGCTTTTATCAACAGGAGTTACCAATTAAACTTCACGCCGACACAACAGCAAGCACATTCATTCAGATGGTGCCCAAAATTACGCCTTATAAGGGTTTTACCACTCGCCTTAATCTACGCAAGCTTTCTCTTCACGACGGTTCTGATGTGTGGGAATATTATAACAGACATTCCATAATTACAGAACAGTTTGAAACAGTAAGGCAGCGGGATTCATCCTTAAATAAAATTTTCCAGGAAACTTATCCATTATTAGACCCTGGTATTATACAGGAGGGTGATTCGGTCTATGCCAGGCGTAAAGCTGATTATGATTTGGATAAGGCAGCTGAGCTCCGGATGCTTAATTTGGAGTTTAAAACAGCCATCAACAAGTATGAGTCTGCCCTGGTCAGTATAGATAGCGCTATTGAGGGTATAGAATATCGATACCTGTGTGATACCCTGTCAGGTGGGGCCATAACTAAATTGAGCAGGCAGGAGAAGGGGCATTTTTGGGATCTGGAAATCAAAAAAATATCAGAAAAGTTCAAGTTTAAATATACCGGTGTTTTTCATGCTCCCGTTCGCTCTTTAAAGGCCACAAAACTCGATTCCAGCACTGTTAAAGTAAGAATATATTTCTGGAATCTGCAGTTTCCTTCTGAAGATGGTAATAAATATTATATCGGTCTGGACAGTGCGGAGTTGCTGGCTGGCAGCGATATATATCCTGTGCAGGGGAAATTTTCCTACCCGAGTGAGGTATCAAATTCTCATTGGTATCCGGGTCTGTCATCCAAAGCCTATATTTTTAAAAAGCGTTTAGTTAAGGCCACCCAAGATTCTATTAGCAGCGCCAGGGCGGCGGCTATGGCCAGGGAAAATCATAACAGAGCTGTCAGAATCAAGAATCGTAAAAAGGTTACTCGTCTTATTTCTGGCGCTATGTTTACGTTTACGGGCGGTGTCCTGGGTTATATGTCACAGCAGGCTACAAGCCAGGGTGATAAATATTATAAAGAGTATAAAGCAGCTCTTTATAATCAGCCTGTTGATGCCGCTCGCCATAAGGTGGAAAAGGAAGACAATAAGGCTCAGACATTCGCTATTCTCAGTGCGGTTAGTTTTGGTATCTCTATCTTTATATTTTCATTTTGATAGCTATGCGTTTATTTATTCTCTCAATGTCCGATGAACATTCTCATAAGTGTGAGACACGCTCCATCGGCTTTTTAGAACGTAAAGCTTTGCTTTTCGTTCTAATAATTTATTTAATAGCTGCCTGGGGTTGTAAGGAGCGTGATTTCAATAGTCCTTTTGACCCCCAGGGGGAGTATTATATAGGTCAGGGCTTATCAGCCGATTCTAATAATAACGGCAAGGCGGATGGGCTGGAGCCCCTGATGGTAACGGTAACGGGCGGGTGTTTTATAATGGGCAGCTACATTAGTCAGGAGTCAGATGAGGCTCCAGCATTCAATGTATGTGTCAGCGATTTTTTAATTAAAGCCACCGAGGTTACTCAAGGTGAGTATCGGGCTGTTTTTCCCAGCCGTAACTTCGATGCCTCTGATGATTACAAGCCAATCAGTAATGTTTCCTGGTATATGGCTGTAAGTTATTGCAATCAACTAAGTGTCCTTCATAACCTGGAGGCTGTTTATACCATAAATGGCAACATAGTAGAAATTGACTATTTGAAAAAAGGTTATCGTCTACCAACCGAGGCTGAATGGGAATACGCTTACAGCGCGGATTCAGGTAATGCTTATTACTGGGGCAACAACCCTGACAGCGCCGGCCTCTATGCCTGGTATATTACAAATTCAGGAAACAGCGCACATGATGTAGCCGGGAAGCTGGCTAATTCAATCGGGATTTATGATATGGCTGGTAATGTATGGGAGTGGGTTAACGATTGGCATGGGCCTTATCCCCAGTTGCCCAACAATCCCCAGGGGCCTGTGTCGGGTGATTATAAGGTAGCTAAAGGTTCCTGTTGGCGATATTCTTCACCCGCACTGCGCGGCAGTAACAGGTTGAAGATTAAGCCGGAAGATAAAAATGAATACACTGGTTTTCGAATAGTAAGATCGCTATAATGCCACGCTAGCCTTGTTTTTAATAACTCTGGCAGCTCTTAATAAGAGTCAGTCTGGTTTAGTTCCTGGTGTTCCCTGTAATATCTGATAAGCAATGTTACACTATGCCCGGAACAGTACATTTTTTAAATCCCGGTATTCTTCACGGGATAAAATTATTAATACCGGGAAGGAATTCCCTCCTCCTGTCAAAGACTCCTGACATCTGTTAATCATCCAGTAAAACGAGGTATTATCCAATAATATTAAGCCCCGATCATGGAGCTCTGTACCGTGTTTAGAAAAATATTTATCATCCAGGTTTTCTATGCTTTCCAATATTAATTTCAGCTTTTTGGGGGGGAGGGATATAACCACATTAGAAAGAATAATATAACCGCCAATCAGCGTTTGCCTGAATGTGTCATTAACTGCCAGAGTTTCAAAAAACTGGTCATCATTTAATGCCCGCCTCTGCTTGTTTAAGGCAATTTCCATATCTTCATTTACCAGGTGAAAGGGCAGAAGTAAAAGTCGGTTAAAGGCCATCATATTGCCCGGATTAATTCTAAGGGCCTCCCTATAACAGTTTATTGCATTTTCCTGGCTTTTAAGATGAGTATAGCTGTCACCCAGCCTTACAAATGATTCGTCCAAGCCCATAGTCTGGCTGCATGATGCTGTGATTTGCCCTTGAGTTATTCCAGATAACTCTGTCCACCATGAGTCTTCTTGTTTTAGGTGCTGTTTTCCGAAAATCTGGTCGATTTGATTATTTATTCGGGCATAACGCTCCATATAAAAAAACCTCCAATTTAAACTGATATGATGTTTAAATTATACAGGAGGAAATCCAATTCTGCTTTGATATAGATCACATTTATGGAAATAATTAATGTCGTTTTGTTAAGGGCAATAAATGTGCAAAACAGCAGGTATAAGGCTATCTTTAGCGCCAAATTAGGACAAAATCACATCAAATAGACCTTGAGTTAATTTATGGCGAAAAAAAAGAGTCGACAAAACAAAAAATCTCATAATGACAACATAAATACCCCATCTTCTCCAGATAGTCAGCTTGATATAAAGGATCCTGGCATTTTATCCAGACCATGGTCCTCCAAAGAGGAAAGGGCAAATACTCTTACCACGCTGGGCGCTGTTTCAGAGCGGTCAAGTTATCAGAATTATCTTTACGGTAAATATCTGGTAATAAATGGTGTATTAGAAGACGATAACAGCCAGCTAGACCAAGGTTTTACAGCACTTTTTCATTCTGCTGATTCTGAGGATTCTACCGGTTTGGCCGAGGCTGAGTTGACCTGGCTTGGGTGCTTTTTTAAAGACAACGCAGATATCAAATATGCTGAGAAGGCTTTGATCAAATTTCCAGAGAATAATGAACTGTGGAGGTTTACAGGTTTACAGTATTTAGGATTAGGGCAGGCTGAAAAGGCCAGGTCGTACCTAACTAAAAGCCTGGATCTACTCCAGTCACATCCGGACTGGGCTACTAAATTAGATTCGTTAAATCCTGAAAATATTTTTTTAGAGGGTGCCGGCTTTGTCCTGCCAGAGCCAAATTTCGGTAGCCTGGAAAATCCTCAGGACCCTGATGAACATATTTTCTTTAACTATTCAATTCTTTGTAAATGCTGTTCCCTGGAACCTAAAAATACCCAGATTATATTTGAAGCAGCATTGCATGCTTATTTTATTAACAATCTCGTTAGTGCTAAAACCCACTTAGAGCTCTTAGTAAGTCTTAAAGAAGATAATGCTGATTATTGGGCGATGTATGGTTTTATTTTGGAAAAGTTAAAGGATGATGAAACCAGTATGTCTTATTGCCGTCACGCGCTAGAGCTTAATCCTAATCATCCTTTTGCAAATACCAATATGGCCAGGCGTTATCTTGAGAGGGGGGATGTTAAACTTTCCCGGCAATTACTGGAGGTGGCATTGCGGGCGGCCCCAGACTATCCCGAAGCTCTGAGTTATTACGGGCGCATACTTGCCTTTGAAGAGGACCAGGAAAATAAATCCATAACCTATCATCAAAAAGCAATACAGATGGACCCGGAGAACTCCGAATACCATTTACATTATTGTCTCTCACTTCTGCAGGTCGCAAATTTAAACAAGCTTCAGGGCGAGTGGAACTACCACAAAAAATACATTCAAGCTTACACCAAACATGGTGGAGCCCGGCAGCTTATAAGTATAGTGCTTACCGGAGCCAAAGACCCATTGCAGGAAGTGGCCATTGCAGAGATACTTAATAAAAATGGGTTTAAACGAGCGGCCGCTATCTTTATCCAGCGTGCCTGGAAGAAATGGTATAAGGTGGATGCCGCAAAACAGATGGAGTTTCTTTATCATGCTGGCATTCAAGCCTCACAGGCCGGGGAGAACGAAATAGCTTACGAAGCCTATAAAAAACTTGAGGAAAAGGAAGGCAAGGGTACACTTGCTACTATCTACAGTGCTATCGCCCTTAACCGTCTGGGCCGTAATCAAGAGGCATTGGAATCAATCTTATCCTGTGATCAAACAGACAGCAGGGTACTTATGATCAAGGGCAACATTGAATGGAGTAATAAACAGCGCGATGAGGCTCTGCTTTCATATTTAGATTCTCTAAACCAGTCTTCACCTCCTTTCCTGTCTGCTCAAAATGGTATCAGGTATGCAATTTCTGAAAGGCAAATGACTATTCTGGCACAAATCAGGCAGAAAGCAGAAGCACTTTGGCCCGACTCAATCCGAATGAGTGCTTTGGCCGGGGAGGCTCATATTGTGGCTGGTGAGTATAAAGAGGCTATTAATAAGCTGGAAGGTCGTCTTATGGAGAGCGGCAGTCTGAAACTTGTAACCTTAACTGAGCAGGAACATCAAGAAAGCTCAGAAAACAGTGT
>CAZRWX010000066.1:0-1238 GCA_964603925.1 uncultured Bifidobacteriales bacterium
GATATTCCTGGTGGTTTTTCGTTTATTTTTAACTGGAGTACAATGAATATCTAAATTTAAAGCATTAATATCACAGGAGAATTTTAAATGTCAAAACAAGCAGCCCTGATTACGGGGGTTACAGGTCAGGATGGGTCGTTTTTAGTGGAGTTTTTGCTTGATAAGGGTTATGATGTTCATGGTTTAATCCGGCGCACGTCCCTGTTTAATCGCGGGAGGATCGACCTAATCCGGGATAAAGCCAATAAAAAAGGCCTTATTTTCGATTTACATTATGGGGATTTATCCGATTCCAGCAGCATTAACAGTATTTTGTCCCGCGTCAGGCCTTCTGAAATCTACAATCTGGCGGCCCAAAGTCATGTTAAGGTGTCTTTTGAGTCCCCCGAATATACGGCCGATGTAGATGGCACCGGCGTACTCAGGCTACTGGAAGGCCTTCGCATCAATAAAAATGAAGAAGCCCGTTTTTATCAGGCCTCTACCTCAGAGTTATTTGGAAAGGTGGAGGAAATCCCTCAGACAGAGCTTACTCCTTTTCATCCCCGCTCCCCCTACGGTGTGGCCAAGCTTTATGCCTTCTGGATTATAAAAAACTACCGGGAGGCTTATAATATGCATGCCAGTAATGGAATATTGTTTAACCACGAATCCGAACGCCGGGGGGAGAACTTTGTTACCCGCAAAATTACGCTTTCTTTAGCCAGAATTAAGCATGGCTGGGACAAAACCCTTCGCCTTGGTAATCTGGATGCCAAAAGGGACTGGGGTTATGCCCGGGATTACGTGGAAATGATGTGGATGATGCTGCAGCAGCCTAAACCCGACGATTATGTAGTGGCAACAGGGGAGGCCCATTCTGTCAGGGAGTTTGTAGAAGAGGCCGCCCGGTATACGGATATGGATATTGCCTGGGAGGGGGAGGGAGAAGCTGAAAAAGGCATTGACCGCAAAACAGGCAAAGTAATAGTGGAAGTAAGTCCCAAATTCTACCGGCCGACAGAGGTTGAATTCCTGCTGGGTGACCCGGCTAAAGCTAAAAAACAGCTGGGTTGGGAGCCTAAAGTTAAGTTTGAGGAACTGGTTGGGATTATGATGAAAGCAGATCTGGAACGGGTAAAGAATGGTCAGGTCATATTGTAGAGTTTCGATTGGGTGCGGCTCCCCGGTTTGTGGAGCGGGGCATGCTTTTAAAACAAAAATAATATCGCGCGGAGGCGCGGAGGCGCGGAGAAAGA
>CAZRWX010000066.1:1338-14465 GCA_964603925.1 uncultured Bifidobacteriales bacterium
ATATTGAAAAGACTACACCCGTTTCGATTAGTATAAATGAACAAAATTGCCATTAATATTGAAGAGATTGCCAGGAGTTTTTCCTGGCCCCAGGACAAAAGGAGCCGTCGGCTATTTGGCTTTATTTTGAAAAAGTCATTGGAAATGATGGATGTGCGCAGGTTGATACTTTATGGTTCCCGTGCCAGGGGGGATGCCAGAGCGTTATCAGACTTCGATATTGCCATTGACGCTGAAGACCCTGACAATAAATGGGTCTGGCTCTGGTCAGAAGTGGATGATAACATGGAAACTTTGTTGGATGTGGACTTTGTCTGGTTGAATGAAGCGGGTGAATGCTTGAAAGAGCAGATAAACAAGGATGGTAAAATTTTATATGAACGATCTAAAACATAATAAGGCGGATTTCCGGTTGGGTAAACTGGAGCAGGCTTTTAAACGTCTGGAGGAAGCTCCCAAAGGTCTCAAGGTTAGTGATATTGAAAGGGATGGGGTTATTCAGCGTTTTGAAATAGCTTTTGAACTCACTTGGAAGACGTTCAAAGATTTCTTGATTAATCAGGGCATTGAGGTAAACAGCCCCAAGACAGCTATAAAAGGGGCTTTTCAACAGAAATGGATTACTAATGAGGAACTCTGGCTACAGATGATGAATGACAGAAATAGCACTCCCCATATTTATGACGAGGAAAAGGCCAAGGAAATTTTTACACGCATGGAGAGCTTTATACATGAAATTTCACAGGTCATTGAAATTTTAAAAAAGCAAGCGGGAGACTAATGCGTACTCTTAATAACCTATGAAATGGTATAGTTTTTTATCAGCCTTTCTACTGGGAATATGTATTCCCAAGATCTGTATTTCAGGGCCGGATTTGGATATTTCCCCTCTTAATTCTGGTTTTGAAGTATTAAGACGCATTCAGTCCCGTGGCCGGGTGCTCTACCCGGTTCAACACTTCCCTCAGAATTTAGAACATATGCGCCCTTTTCTAAAAAAAGCTGATTTGACTGAATATGATCAATACAGACTAGATGGTCTTTACCCATTTAATAATCACTCACTGGTTCAATGGCGGGATACAGTCAGGCAGCATGGTTTTAATCTGTCACCAATTGCTTTCGGGTCTTTTCTTGATACAACAAACACAAATGTTCTGGGTGGTATAGGTCTCAGGGTTTTTGGTGATATACAGCCGGGTTTGGTCTTCTTCTCCCGCGGCGGTGTTTTTACTGAGACATCCAGTGAGGCGCAATACTCTCATCAGTTCGACCCCGATTACGGGGAGTCCTGCTCTGTGGAAAAGGGCTCGGGGGACAGCTTATTAACCTCGCGCACTTGTGCTCAATTTGAGTATTACCTGCTGGCGCAGCTGCCCTGGTTGGATCTGAAAGTGGGACGCGACCACCTGCACATGGGGCCGGGGTATTTTTCCTCCCTAACAGCGTCCCGGAATACGCCCCCCTATTATTTTGCGGAAGCGCGGATTGATTTTGCCGATTGGCTGTATGTAGACAACTACTTCCTTAAAATGACAGATACAGATCACTCTGTCCTTAAGTATGCCCACATCCACCGGTTTGAGTTTCGGCCCGCGCCTTCTTTGAGTATCGCCTTTCAGGATGCGGTCATATATCAGCAGCGTGATCTTGACCCTGCGTATTTAATACCACTTGTTCCCCTGGCCTTTGCTGAGGATAACGCCGGCGGGCGGGACAACGATGCCATGAGTGTGGACTTTATGTATACGGCTTTATCCTATGTATCCTTTTGGGGAGAGGTTTTTATTGATGACCTGCTGGGACCAGGCACCTTTTTTGATGATTTCTGGGAAAACCGTTGGGCGGTTTTGGGTGGGTTCCAGGCAGTGGCGCCCTGGGAATATCTGGATGCCGATATTGTGGTTGAGTACAGCCGGGTGGAACCCTGGACTTATAATGGTCGTGAACCATATACCAGTTTCCGGCATTATAATGTGCCCAGCGCCAGCAAGTTGGGTCCCGATTCCTGGTCTTTGGATATCCAGGCCTCTTATAGACCCATAAAGGTTCTACAAATCCGGGAGAGGGTTGAGTGGAATGTAAAAGGAACTCAGAATGGCGCAGTTTTGGGGAGGATCCATCAGGATACTGATGAGACCACAAAAGAGTTCCTGAAAGGCAATGCCTTACGAGTGGCAACCCTTTGCCACGAAATCAGTGGGTATTGGAACCCTTATCTAAATATTCGTGTTTTCCTAAAGAATGTGCTGGATGGGGACAATGAAATGGGCGCTGAGTTCCAGGCGGAATGGTAAATGAAACTTGCTAATAGCTATATAGTGGCTGTCCAAAATGTGCTATTTTAGTTTAATGTCATGGGGCATCACCGCCATGCAGTCATTCCAGCTTGTCTGGAATCAGGCTTTGTGTTTAGCATGGCTGCTCCTTCAATTTTGCCGCAGGCTGCAATTCCGGCTTGACCGGCCTCCTAAGCGGAAGGCAGGCACGTTCCCCAACCTGGGCGGGTCACTTGCGGTAATGACTATATTAGGCAGAAATTAGAACGAAAAGCGAAGCTTGGCGTTCTAACAAGCCGATGGAGCGTGTCCGTCTAAGGTGGAACGCTCATCGGACACTATATGGATGAAAAAAGCCAATTTTGGCATATAAATATATACAAATTGATAATTGGATTGCCTGAATGTATAAACTCTATATTGAGTAACGTAAAAAGTATTAAAATAATTATATTAATTTACGTAACGTAAGATTATATAATTTAAAATTGGCCGATCTATGGAAAATCCGTTTTTATTTGGTAAAGCTGTAGCTGGGAACGCGTTCATAAATAGAACCAGGGAAATTAAGGACCTTACAGAGGCCCTTTCACAAGGTCAAAGTGTTATACTGTTTTCTCCCAGAAGATATGGTAAAACCTCTCTTGTCAATAAAGTGTTAAGTGAACTGGGTGATAAGGGAATGCTTCGCTTTTATATTGACTTATATCGCATTACGTCCCTGGAAAAGTTCTATACAGATTATTCAAACTGCATTATAAAATCCATTAAATCTCCAGCGGATAAGGTATTTGCCCTTATTCGGGATTTGTTGCCATCTATTAAGCCTAAGATTGTTTTAAAAGATTTAGGTGCCCAGACCATTGAGCTGGAAGTTGGTACTCAGGTGTTAAGAAAAAGTACTTCGCTTCAGGAATTATTCAATAGTTTAGAATCTTATTGCACCGCACATCACAAAAAGGCATGTATAATTTTTGATGAATTTCAGGAAATAAAAAATATGCCTGACAGTGACCTTTTAGAAAGGGAAATGAGATCTGCCTTCCAACACCATCAGAATGTTTCCTATGCCTTTTGTGGTAGTCAGCACCATTTGATGCAGGATATATTTATGGACAAATCCCGGCCATTCTACAAATTTGGAATGCACTATGAATTGGATGTAATAGAAAGAGTACACTGGCAAAAACATATAGTTGCTGTATTTAAATTGAATGGAAAGCAAATTTCGCCTGAAGTTTGTGAGGAAATTTTAAATTATTCTCAGGGTCATCCCTATTATACCCAACTTTTGTGCAGGCAGATTTGGGCAGCGTCTGCTTCCACTTCGGTTATAACCGGGAAAGATGTTAAAAAGGCGCTTACTCTATCAATTCAAATGGAAAGCCATGCTTTTAATGAGATATGGGATACTTTGAAAATGAAGGAAAGACATTTCCTCAAGGCTATAGCACAAGAAGGGCAACAGGAGATATTTTCATCAGATTTTGTTCATAAATTTAATCTGGGGGCCATATCAACACTTCAGCAGACTGTTGCCAGGCTTGTAAGGAGAGGCCTAATTATGAAAAGGAACAAAAAATACTGTTTGACGGATCCGTTGTTTAAAGAGTGGCTTAAATTATGATAATATACAGGGAACCTCTAAAATTTCATAGGTATTAGATTCCGGTCAAGCCGGAATGACTAATTTTTAAAGGTTCCCTATAATCAATCTGCAGGAGTTTAGTTTTGAATTTATTTGATATTTGTATAATCACCGCTTCTTCGCCAAAACAGGCCAAAGTTTTTCAGGCTTTACTGGAAAGGCGTAAGTCCGCGGGCCTTTACCCCAGGGAAATAGATTTTAAAGTCTATTCAGATCCGGTTAAGGGGCGTATAGGCAGTGGCGGCGGTACTTTGCTTGCTATCCACAACCTTCTTAAGGATTATAATATCAAAGATTCTCTGGAGTTCTTCTGTACACATAAAATCCTTATTCTTCATGCCGGAGGTGAGAGCAGGCGTTTGCCCTGCTATGCGCCGGAGGGTAAACTTTTTGCGCCTATACCAGTGGGGAGCAGTTCAATTATGCCGCCAGTGGTACTGGATGTTCAGCTCAATTTATTTTTAAAATATCCCTGGAAGCAGGGTGAATTACTGGTAGGGTCCGGGGATGTACTTATTGACTTTGACCCTTCCAGCGTAAAAGATAGTCGCCACGGTATATGTGGTTTTGCCAAGCCGGTTTCTTTTGAAACAGGTTCCAGGCATGGGGTATTCAAGTTTGATGCGGAAAAAAATCGCATTACGGATTTTTACCAAAAGTTATCACCCGCGTATCTTGGCAAACACGCTGTTTTAGAAGGCAGCAATGACTGTGCCCTGGATATGGGGCTGTTATCCTTTGAGCCGGAAGCCGCTAATAAGTTTGTGGAACTGAGTGGGGAAAGCCTGGGTGCAGGTAAATGTTTTATTGATGAAATTAAAAATGGAACAGCTTCTTTTGATATTTATCTGGAAGTGTTAACAGCAGCAATACCTGGAATAAATGAAGGTGATTTTGTGAAACGGGTTATCAGCCGAACCCGTCTGCCAAAAACCTTACTAAAAAAGCTGTTTAAATATTTCCGTCCTCATAAACTAAGCGGTGTATTAACAAATTCCACTACCTTTTTACATTTTGGTTCTCTCAAAGATTTCCCTGCTTCCTGTGAGGAAATGATACAGAAGGAGCTAATGCCCTTTTACCATATGGGCAGCGCCGAGCTTAAACCGCAGGATGGCGCCATAATTGTTTATAATAGCACAAATGCAAACTTTTATGGCTTCAGCAAAAATAAAACCTTAGTAGAGAATTGCCGTGATTGTTCTATTGCCACGGTAATGGGAGACAACCTTATAATGGGCCTTAACGGTGCTCAGATGGAACTGGAAGTCCCTCAGGGTATATGCATTGATCAGAGGAGGCTATCCAAAGTTGATGCATGTATGGTTTACTCTACAGACGACACTTTTGGTGTTCAGAAAGACCTGGATAATTTAAAATTTTGCGGTATAGGGTTATCACACTGGCTTAAAGAACGAAAGCTGAAACCTTCGGATATATTCTCCTCTGATAAGGTTTTTGACCTTTGGGATGCCAAACTATTTGGTATGAATGCCCAGGACCCAATGCTGACCGGCTACTGGCACTTGCCCGCTGACCCGGACTGGGGTAAACGCTTTAAGGCCCTTAAACGTTATTCTATCCGTGAAATAAATGATAAAACAGATGTTCTGGACAGGGACATGCAAAGAGCCAAAGCCCGGGCAATAAGCTTAAGATCACAAATCCTTAACAATGCCGGTTGGCGCAATATTTGCCTTAGTGATTTTGTTGAAGTATTTAAAGATTCAAATGATGAAGTTCTTTTACAATCAATTTGTAAGGATACGGACAACCCATTACTTAGAGAATACAGAGCAGAGCTGCTAAAATCACTCAGTAGTAAAGCCAGGAACTCCATCGTTGAGGACCAAAACCCCATTCAATATATCAGCAACATTCAACATGTACCAAAAAATGTGGGCATAAAGGTTGATCAAATTGTGTGGGCACGCTCTCCGGTACGGCTCGATTTAGCCGGAGGCTGGTCAGACACCCCCCCTTATACCCTCAGGAACGGTGGCAAGGTTGTAAATGTGGCCGTAAACTTGAATGGGCAACCTCCCATTCAAGTATTCTGTCGGCGTACTTCGGAGCCCATAATCCGGTTTCATTCTATTGATTTAGGGATGGGGGAAACCATTGGGACATTCAGCCAGCTTAACGATTATCAAAGCCCCACTTCGCCATTTTCCCTGCCAAAAGCCGCCCTGTGTCTCTTAGGTTTTGGGGATCAGAGCGGCAAAGGCAGTCTTAAAACTGTCTTAAAAAAGCTTGGTTGCGGTATGGAGATTACGCTTCTCTCAGCCATACCCAAAGGGAGCGGCCTTGGTACTTCATCGGTTTTGGCTGCTACTATACTTGGGGCACTGCACCGCGCCTTTGGGCAACGGATAAGCCAGGAGGACATTATCCGGCAGGTATTACAGATGGAGCAGATGCTAACTACCGGCGGCGGCTGGCAGGATCAAATAGGCGGCCTTACTGGCGGGGTAAAATATTTGGAAAGCCAGCCAGGACTTAAACCCAGCCCCATAGTTTATCAGTTGGATTCTCATTTGTTTATGGATGAGCACTGTAAAAACAGTATGACGCTTTTTTATACAGGCATTACCCGGTTGGCCAAAAATATCCTGGGGGAAGTTGTGGGGCACTTTAACTCCATGTCGCCCGCATTCCTTTTTACCCTGGAGCGCGTAAAGCAGCTGGCCCTGGACGTGCGTAAAGAGATAGCGCTCAGGGACCTGCAGGGTGTGGCCAGGTGTGTTCAAAGTTCCTGGGAAGCAAATAAGCGGATACATCCCAGTACCACAAATCCGCAAATAGACAAAATGCTTTCACGTTTGAGTCCTTACTATTCTGGTGTCAAGCTACTGGGAGCCGGGGGCGGAGGATATGCGTTTTTTGTGTCTGACAGCCCTGATTCCGCCAGTAAGCTAAGGCAAAGGCTGCAAAATGAATTCGAGGATGAAAAGGCCAGAATTGTGGATTTTAGTTTAAATACTGAAGGATTGAAGGTTAGTGTATCTTAATGTCCAATTGAGGGTTACTTAAAAGGCAGGATAAACGAAAGATTATGAACCGGATTTTAATCACAACTTTGTTGCTGTGCTGCAGTAATGTCTTCATGACATTCGCCTGGTACGGGCATTTGCGAAATCTCTCACATAAACCCTGGATAATTGCGGCCCTGGTAAGCTGGGGGATAGCGTTATTTGAGTATTTGCTGCAGGTGCCCGCAAATCGTATTGGCCATCAGTCCATGTCTGTTGGGCAACTTAAGATCCTGCAGGAGGCCATTACCTTATCCATTTTTATACCTTTTTCCATATTGTATATGAAAGAGAAGCTTACCCTGGATTATCTTTGGGCGGGTGTTTGTATCCTGGGGGCGGTATTTTTTCTATTTAGGAGTAAAATTTTTGGTACATAGCTGAGTTGTTCTTGTGTAAATGAATGTGGATTATGTGAGTATGAGTAACTTGATTACAAAAAATAAACAGTATGCCAGCTGGCTAAAATGTTTAAAAGCCAAAGTGCGGCAAGTTCAACTCAATGCTGCGGTTAAGGTTAACCAGGAACTATTACTTTTCTATTGGGACCTTGGTAGTGACATTTTGGAAAAACAAAAAAATGCTGTTTGGGGGGATGGTTTTTTAAACCAGCTTAGCAAAGACCTTACTGCCGAATTTCCAGAGATAAAGGGCTTCTCAAGGAGAAATTTGGAACTAATGCGCCAGTGGCGAAACTTTTGGTCTGGTCAAGAGGCAATTGCGAAGCAGCTTGCTACGCAAATACCCTGGTGGCATAATGTTATACTCCTGACTAAAATAAAGAATCAGAATGAGGCCCTGTTTTACCTGCAAAAAACCATCCAAAATGGCTGGTCACGGGCGGTACTGACCCATCAAATTGAGGGAAGTTTGTACAGTCGTGAGGGGAAGGCTATTAATAATTTTAAAGCGACTTTACCTCAGCCTCAATCAGATTTGGCTTCCCAAACTATTAAGGACCCCTACAATTTTGATTTTCTTACTATTCGGGAAAAACATGATGAAAAAGAACTGGAGGATGCACTGATATCTCAGGTTACGAAGTTTTTATTGGAACTGGGAGCAGGTTTTTCCTTTATCTCACGGCAATACAAGCTGATTGTGGAGGGTGATGACTTTTATATCGACCTTTTGTTTTACCATGTGCATCTTCACAGCTATGTGGTGGTGGAGTTAAAAGCGGTTAAGTTTAAACCTGAGTTCGCCGGCAAGCTTAATTTTTATGTGTCGGCTGTGGATGGGCTATTAAAAACTGAATTTGATAACCCTACAATAGGTATTTTAATTTGTAAGTCTAAAAACAAAACCGTGGTGGAATACACCCTGAAAGATATACATAAACCTATTGGTGTGAGCGAATACACCATTACCCAAAATCTCCCTGATAAGTTTAAATCTTCCTTGCCTACAATCGAAGAGTTTGAAGCGGAACTTGATAATTTAAATGACTAATTCTGGGATTATCCCATGAAAGAAAGGTAAATATGAATAGCAAATTAATTAACCAAATAAAAACAAGTGAAGCCACTATTGCTGTAGTTGGTTTGGGCTATGTGGGTTTACCGCTGGCTGTGGCCCTGGGCCAAAAAACCAAAGTCATTGGTTTTGAGATAAGCCCCGAGCGGGTAGAAATGCTTAAAAATAATGTAGACCCTTCCCGGGAACTCACAGAAGCCGAACTTAAGGATACTACAGTTGAATATACCTGTGACCCTGAAGCTTTAAAAAGAGCATCTTTTATAATTGTAGCTGTACCCACTCCCATAGATAAAGCCAAGAACCCTGACCTAACTCCCGTTATCCGCGCATCAGAAACTGTAGGCGCAAACCTCAGTAAGGGCGCAATCGTTGTATACGAGTCCACAGTTTATCCCGGGGTTACAGAGGATGTATGTGGTAAAATTCTGGAGAAGACCTCCGGAATGGTATGCGGTAAAGATTTTAAACTTGGATATTCTCCTGAGAGAATAAACCCCGGTGATAAAGAGCATACTCTTAAGAAAATACTTAAAATAGTCAGCGCCCAGGATGCTGAAACCCTGGATGTGGTGGCAGCTGTTTATGAAATGGTGGTAGAAGCCGGCGTTTATCGCGCAGGCTCCATTAAAGTTGCCGAAGCAGCCAAGGTTATTGAAAATACCCAGAGAGATCTGAATATCGCGTTGATGAACGAACTTTCTATTGTATTTGACCTGTTGAATATTGATACTAAAGAGGTGCTGGAAGCCGCGGGCACGAAATGGAATTTTCTAAAGTTCTCTCCCGGTCTGGTGGGCGGTCACTGTATCGGCGTTGATCCATACTACTTAACTCATAAGGCCAAGGAAGCGGGGTATAATCCAGAGGTTATCCTGGCTGGTCGTAGAATTAATGATAGAATGGGTCATAAAATAGTAGGAAAAACTATAAAGATGATGATTCAATCGGGTATGCAGGTTAAGGGTTCTTCTGCCCTCATTATGGGTCTTACCTTTAAAGAAAATGTTTCTGATATCCGTAATACCCGTGTTATAGATATAATAAGGGAGCTGGAGTCTTATGGTATCGAGGTTAAAGTGACCGACGCCTATGCTGATCCAAAAGAGGTTAAAAAGGAATTTGGTATCACTTTGATTCCGGGAAGTGATTTGCCCAAGTCAGATGTAGTTGTTGTGGCTACAGGTCATGATAAATACCGAAATTTATCTACCAATGACCTGACGGGGCTTTTTAACGAAGGCGTAAAACCAATTCTAATCGATATCCGCCGAATTTTTAACCGGGAGGAAATGCAGAAAGCCGGTTTTTGTTACTGGGGTTTGTGAGAGATTATTTTAAAGATGATTAAATTTTTATCATTACTCCTGGATGGCTTCCCAATCAGAAACGGGAACGCGAATAAACTCAAAAAGGGTATTATAAATGAATGTTAATACAGAACATCTACAGCGGTGTATCAGAACATTAGAATCGTCTCTAAATATGCTGAGGAAATCGCCCGATAATAGTATTGATTATGAGGTATATCGCAATGCGGTTGTTAAAGGTTTTGAATTGACTCTTGAAACCTCTGGTAAGCTGTTGCGTAAAACTTTAAAAGCATATATCGGTTCTCCCCGGGGTGTGGACGTGCTCACGTTTAAGAATGTATTCCGGGAGGCCCTAAAGCATGGTCTTATTGAGGATCAGGAAACAGTTGAGCGCTGGTTTATGTACAGAGAAAACCGCAACAACACCGCTCATGATTACGGAGTAGGTTTTGCCCAGGATACCCTGGGGCTTTTGGATAATTTCCTGAAGGATGTTCGAGGCCTGGAAACTTCCATGAGGCAAAATGCCCGTGAAGATTGATATCTCCAGTAAACAACTGGATGTTGTGTGCAAAATTTTAGATGCGCATGTACCGGGCATAGATGTGCGTGTTTTCGGTAGCAGGATAACTAGAGGGGCTCATCCGGGAAGTGATTTAGATCTGGTTATTATGGGGCAGGAAAGATTACCATTTGAAATATTGAGTAGTCTGAGGCAGGCCTTGGAAGACTCTAATTTACCCTTTAGGGTAGATCTTCTGGATTGGCATCGTATACCGGAAAGCTTTCAAAAAAATATTGAACAGTTTTACCAGGTTATAAGAAAGGGTTGAGAACGTGAAAGATCTGAAGCAGAGTTAAAAGAAATGTATAATAGTATAAGGCTAATAAATATTCCCAGCCGGAGGCAGCTATGAAACTCGATAGAATGGATGTAGCATTTACTGACCAGGAGACAATACAGGAAGACGATGAAAAATATTGGTCAACAGCCTCAGTAGAGGAAAAACTGGAAATGATAACTTATTTAAGGGAGTGTTTCTATGGCCCGGAAGCAACTACCGGAAGACTTCAGAGATTTTTTGAATTTGTTGAACAAGAACAAGGTTGATTATCTGCTTCTGGGTGGTTGGGCTGTGGGTATATATGGTGCACCACGTGCTACGGCAGATTTGGATATTTTTATTACGGTTGAAGATGAGAACCTGAATAAATTGCTTAAGGCTCTATATGAATTTGGCGCTCCTGAAGTTTCGAAAGAAAAATTTCAGGATATTGGTCGTGTATTTCGAATGGGCCGCTCACCGATTCGTATTGAGATATTGAATCAGGCTTCTGGAATAAATTTCCAAAATTGTTACCAAAAACGAAAAGTTGTAAATATTGATGGAATAGATATTTCGATTATTTCTCAATCGGATTTGCTTAAAAACAAGGCAGCATCAGGAAGGCCAAAAGATATTGCTGATTTGAAAAATCTTGAAGGAGTGATAAAACAACAATCAGCTTTGAATAAGAAGAATTAATAAAAGACCCATCTACCCAAAATCACAAAGTGATTCAATATAGGCTTTACTGCCGTCATTAGCCCAGGCATCCAGCTCAGAGATATCCTTAAGCTGCTGGCCCCTTTGGCGCGGCACTACTGCAAAAGCGCAGTCCAGGTCTACCATGGATGTCATATCGCTCCAGAGCTTTTCGAACTGCATAACGGGATATATATCCTCCTGGCCCTGGCCCCAGCGGTATTTGGCGTCCTTAATAGTGCCGTAGGTGGGCAGCTTACCGGCAGCGGCCCTTATGGCTGCGTTTATCTTTATCTCATCATCTAAATCAGCCCTGGTCAGACCAAAAAAGGCAAGCAGCCCCTCTATTTGAATCCATGTTGTCATGGAGTTGTAGTACCGAAGCTTGAGTTCGTCTTCTTCTCTTGGTTGAGCCAGGCCTTCTAAAAGGCGCAGCTGACCATTAACACGAGCCAGGCCGCCGCCGCGGTCGTTAACGCGCCGGGGGATAACCTCAAAGGTAAGTGTACTGCCATTGTTTAAGTGATAGCCCAGAAGAGCGGGATCTATGCCGGCACCCACGGTGTCGATATTGTGAAGCATAATGGTGTCAAGCCCCGGGGAATCCTCCAGGAGTTTTTTAAGTGTGCCATTCTTCAGAAGGTTGGGCACCTCATACCAGTGACCGGGGGGATTGAGGCGCTGCAGGGGTACATTGCCGGTATAATCCGAACCCTCGCCTTTTGACTTTGCCCAGTCCATAAGAGCCTGGTGTACCATGTCCTGGACCTTTTGCCTTTGTTCATCGAGTTTGCCATGGGCGCTTTCCTCCCAGAGGAAGTGGAGGTCCCTGACCATAGGTACCAGTCGCTGGTTAATGGTGCGGCCGGGGGATACATAGGTATTAAGGCCTTTGCCCTGCCTGTTTAAATACTGCGTGATGGCATCCTGGGTGAGGTAGCTGGCGGAAATGATGTGTGGGATGCCGCCGCCAAATATCCGGGCGGCTTTGCGGGATTTGGCCAGGTGTATGTCCAGGAAATTGCGGTGCCTGCCATTGATACAAACAAACGGGTTCAGGGCTTTGATAACGCCTGCACCCTGGCTCCAGCGTGTGCCCATACCCGCTGCCAGGGAAAATACAGCCACCTTGCCGCCCCTGATGGCGGCCTCCCCGGCTGAAGTATATTTATCCATGGATGAGTAGGATACAGTATCCCCATCTGCTACATCCTGTATCTGGGTATCCGCCGGCAGGCGGTTGCGGGCCAGGCCGATACGGCCGCTTTTTATGTCCGAGCGCAGCTGCTCATGCTGAATGGGATCAAAACCATTTTCGGCTTTGATTTTTTCAGATTCCTGATCCCATATTTTCTTTTCATCATTAACCGCTGACTGGGAGACCTGAAAAAGATTGCTGACCAGGGAACGTAAAAGGGTGTCGGCATCTTTACTAGACGCCCTACGGGAGGTAAAGTAGTCAAACTCGGCTTTGCGCAGAGCGTTGTGAGTGTTGACTGAGTCTGATAGCAGATTGGGAATTTGCAGCTGGTAGTATTTGCCCGGCATTAAGGCGCTTGAATCGCTTAGAAGTGCAGCGTATGATCCGCGGGAGTTAATGCGGAAATCATATACCAGAGGGTCGATGGCAAAGGGCAGGGCCGTTTGCAGATCGTTTTTGGTATCGCGTAAAATTTTGAGAACACCATCCTGAAAATCGGCTTTGATGGCTGGGTTACAGAACATACACATACCGCCCCCCGACATGCCGCCCAGCATGAGGAAGCCCTGGAAATCCTCCCCAAATTGTTCTCTGGCCTTTTGGATAATGGTCTCTGTAAACTGGTTAGTGACCCAGGGGATAATGGTTTTAA
>CAZRWX010000067.1:0-14444 GCA_964603925.1 uncultured Bifidobacteriales bacterium
AGGCAAAATATGTTAATCCTTTTATCTGAACAGTAACTAATTAGTTACTGTTCAGGATAAGAAGAATTTACATGCCATACTTCGACTCCGCTCAGCATGACATGCAAATTTTTCTAAAAATGTCATCCTGAGCGGAGTCGAAGGAGACATTTTTGGTTACGTTGAACAGTAACTAATTAGAAGGGGAAGGCCCTTCTCTCATTGTCTCTTTTACCGCTGTGGTCAAATTCTAGTGCAATTACATCTACCGGGCAGGAATCTACGGCCTCTTCAATCTCTTTTATAAAAGAAAATAAGTTTGCATCTTTTACCCTCATTTTGTGAGGTACGACAAATACTTGGGGACAGATAGCCTCACAAACTCCGCATAAGGTGCATTTATTAATGCTTTCGTCCAGCCACACTCGGGTAATACTATTCATGCCACTAATTTACCAAAATAATAGCCATTACTCTACTCAAGGACATTTTTAGTATTGATTAAATTTATAAAAAACGTTAACTGACAGGCATGGCATGGGCGTGAATGTCACGCCGAGATAGGCCTAGCTTCTTTAATTTGCCCTGGAGGGTAGTTGGCGGCAATTTTAATATTTCGGCGGCTCCATCCTTACCATAAATTTTACCTCTGCTTAATTTTAAGATATTGCTTAAAATAAAGGATTCCCATTCCATCCAGGATTTATGCCAATTCAGGCCGCAGTTTGCCCCTTCTCCTAATGTTCCACTCTGACCGATAAATTCCTGATAATTATCAGAAGAATTTTTAAGGCTGTCTAATAAGAGAGACTTTTCCAGCATAATGGATATGATGGGAGCCAAATGGTTAACAATATCTATATGCCCTTGACCATAAGCACCTTTATCAGTGGAGGCAATAAATAAAATACCTATGGCCTTCCCATTGGAAATCAAAGGTACAGACACACTGCTGGCAACGCCTTCTTCAACCATGAGACGAGTGCCCTCACTTTCAGGTTTAGATTCCAGATATTTACCTAAATCATTGATGATCCTGCTTTTATTATTGTCCAGCAAGTTTCTTAACGTGGAAGAGGAAATCCTTGCTCTATAACCATCAACAAGTTTAATGGGAGCCTCTGAAATATTGATCCTGGAAATTAAAAATTTGCGGTCCCGGCTTATAAAGGCTATACCCAGCCTTTCTATGGGAACAACTTCCCGAAGCTGAGCATAAAGTATTCTGGAGGTATCGCCAAGATCCTTTCCCTCAACCAGAGCAAGCAAGATTTCGTTAAGTATATCCTCTTTAGTAGGTATCAAATTTGACATTTTATTGCTCCTTAAATTAAAAAGCCTTAACCCGTAAAAAAACCTTAACCAGTAGAAAAACCTGAATAATTTGGGGTTCTCATAATAGTTTGGTCTATAATTTTAATGCTCCATTACAAACTTTTATCAATCATTAAAGATAATCCTGGTGGAGATGACCCTATTTATCTTGTGATTATTTTTTCCCGAACCTATTTTAGTGAGATATAATTATTAATAATGGCCAATTTCAAGCCTGGATGCTTTTGGCCGCATTATATTTTTTGCAAATGAGAATATTCTTCAAAATCATGCTGTTGACCATATCAACAGTTTCTATTGACCATGTATTTGGCCAGAAAATCACTTATAAGCAAAAATCAGCAGATTTTGCGCTTTTGGGGGTTTTTGGTTCAAACCTGGACAGCATTTTCAGTGAATCTCTGGAGCTGAGAATCCTGGAAGCCATAATAAAAGAATCAGAATTGCGCCCACTGGACCTGCGCCTTCATAAAAAGACTATTCACAATTCTTTCTTAAAAAACGGTATTCTGGATATTAACCAGCTATCGCCCATTTCTTCCTTAAAAAATCAAAGATATACTTTTGCAGTTATTTTTGAAAAAAAAAGGGACCGGCTTATTTGCCGAATTAGTACAATCAACCTCCAACGGGAAGAGACCCTGCCGGTGGATGAAATCGTATTTACTCTCGATATACTATATCACCCTTATTACGCAGCCGATCATATATACAAGTCCATACTTCAGCATGCAAAAATTTCCTCAGAAAAAGCGCAGGTCAGCCAGATATTTGCATTTACCCCCCCATTGACAAATGCACATTCAGTTATAAATGACAGGATTATACAGCCGGACAGCATTAGCTATATAAATACTGGTACCTCCTTGTATACTCATGAAGATTTTGTCCATCAAGCTATCGTTAAAAAGCGTATAAAATACATTCTCTATCCAAATTCACATTACATATTTTACTCATCAGAGGTTATTGAAATTCTGGAGGGCAGTATCGGCATTATGGCGCTCTCCCAGCCTATAGAAATTTTCACAGTTTCAATGAAGTGCCAAATACTGAATTCCATCGTTAAATTATCTCATATAAATGGGGAGTCCAACGCACAGGTATTTGCGGGCTCAATTACCCTCAAACCAATACTGAATGTAACGGAGCCAGACAGTGTTCACGCAAAGTTTACGGCATCAACCAGAGGTTACGCTCTCACCAGCAGGGTAATGACAGCTGAAACCATGGTAGGCAATTTTAAAGTATTTACTCCGCATCTTACTAAAGACATAATTAAATTTTTTAAATCTTCCCGGGTAGTCTATATGGAGGATCCATCATATAAAATCGATTATTTCCGTCAACAGGTACTTCATCCTATTGATTATTTTATGGCATCAAGTTTTGGGGAACTTGGTATAAGTATGGACGCACTATTATTTGAGGGTGAAGCCTGGCCTAACAACCCAATCACATTTAAACCGGGGTTTGATGAAACAAGCTGCTATTTATGCAGGCCTGATCGTACTGGTTCTATCAGTCCCTGATTTTGCCCAGATATCAACAGATAAAAGGGATTCCCTCAATCCTCTTATGTACTATTTCTCCCTGGACAACCAGGCTTCACAAGAGGCCCTAGGTTCCATATCAAGCATAAATTCACGTCACATAGCTTATATGGGTGTAACTGCAAAGCCGCTTTCCTTCGCCTGGTTTCATGTTGGGGCCAAGTCTACTCTGGCCCAGTCAAGTGAAATGTCGACGTTATACAGGGAGCCTGTGGCAATATTAACCACTATTGGGTTAAAGGTTGTACAGGATATATTTCATGTTTCGGCAGGTTTTCGCATGCCTTTGTCTACTTCGGCTCTTCCTGTGGCTGATACAACGGGTTTTGATAATATGTATAATGGGTTATCCCCGTATCCCAACTCAAATATTTTGCCTCTTCAGGCCATGCTTCTGGGCGCCTATTTACAGCATCGTGCAGGTCCTATGTACCTGCGCTATTCTTTTACCTATAACAAACCTAACACCGAGGCCTATGAGTTATATACAGGTTACCGTAATTACCATACCACCTTCATGGGTTATTTACTCTCAGCTCAATGGAGATCATCGGGCGCTCTGCACACTATGGATCTCAAACTCAACACATTCGGCAATGAAAAGCTTAATTCTAAGGAGACGCACACGGAAGGCGCACTCACACAGGCCAGGTACGGTTTTCGTTTTCATTCCGGATCCAATGCCAATGAGTATGCCTTAGGAGTAGCATACAAAGCCAAAGATTATAACAGAGAGGATAGCCTTAGTAATCCCACTAAAGAGGCTGATAACAGCAATGTACAGAGGGTTTATTCAGAGGTGATTTTCTTAAAGCCTCATTGGGGTAATTCGCTTATGCAGATTGGCCTTATGCCACAATTGCTATATAACCAAAATGGGGGTAAAATTGGTTTCCAGGGCAATTTAACCGGTTACCTAAAATTAAAACCTAAAGATTTTAACTATTTAAAAATATCTTGTGAAATTTATTACGGAATGATTGATACAGAAACAATAACAGGCGGCGGCGTCAAATTCCATTATACTATTCATCGCGCACGAAGTAACGCGCCCGACTTATACCCGCAACGGTAAGAGCTACTTCCGGCGGCTGGAACGGCCCCATACACCCATGCCAGTAAGACCTATGGAAAGCTTTACATAGTCCTCCTGAATGGCATGTACCTGTTTGTCACCCCGGTGCCCATACTCAACAGCAACATCCAACAAACTACCGCGAGTACCCAGAGGGACACCCGCACCAATGGCTAACTTGTATACGTCTACTTCCCGGACATAGAGCCTTTCGTAACCCGTACCCCCACGCAGCTTCAACTTTTTGTAGTAGCTGTCATATTGCCCGCCAGTGCCCCTGTATTCATAGCCAAGGCCAAAATGAAAAGCCCTGTTTATGGAACCGGGTTCCAATGACTGATCCCAGTCTGTGGTACTGAAATCCGCCACAAACTCTTCGTTATCAGACTTTTTATAGCTGACGCCAGCGCTCAATGCCATGGGAAGGGTGAAGTCCTGTACTGTATTGCTTTCTGTTTCAACTGCGTAAATCTTTTTAACGGCCTGCCTTTGATAACCTAAAGGCACTGATGCCCGAAATGCAATATTAAACCTCTGGTAGCGCCCTGTGTAAGAAAATGCCGGATAAGAACCTGGCCACCGAACCTCGGTTGTATCACCTATCAGATCCTGGAACTGGCTCTGATTGCTGCTGGTAAAATCAACTGACTCTATCGACCTTTCCTGACCCCAGAGGAAATGATAAGACAGCCCTATGGAATGATTACGTCCTAAAGACCTGGCATAAGTTGTGGCTATTTCAAAAATACCGCCCTGATAAAGCCTCTTAATGTATGGTGAAGATGATGTAAGAGGAGTATAAGAAAACTTTTTCTCGAACCGCTGAAAATATATAAAACCCAGGTGCCCAAACTTGCCGGCTTGAAAATTAAAACCTACAAAAGGGATACCGGTTGAGGACATAGTATTAGATGTTTCATTATCTTCCAGGTAATTTAAATCTGATTCAAAAATAGCTTGGAATGTTGTTTTACGGTTGAAGGCAGTTTTTGAGGGATTACTTATTGAAGCACCATACCCCTCAATAGAGGCCATACCAGCGTTACCCATGGCAATGCCTCTGGTGTTATAAGGGGGAATATCCAGCCCCATGGCCTGTATACTGAAAGGTGACATATAGGAAAAAGATGACATGCAAAGACCCAAAAGCAGGATAAAGAACCGCGGGCCAATAATAGATAAAGAGAACAGTTTCATAATTTGTAGAGATATACCTTAAACCGGGCTATAATTTGCCCATTTGTGAGTGAAAACGGTATCTGCCCAAAAACTGGACGCCCTACCTTAACGCCCATGGTGTCCAGGCCGGCATTAAGCTGGGGCTGCAGTAAAAAAGTATGGAAAAAGCCGGTGTTTGCTGACCCCCGGTTCAGGAGCATTTGCACACCGTGCGTAGACCTTAGAACCAGAGTATCGCTGCCAATTACATAGTGGCTCTGCCGTGAGACCCCAAAATTATTAAGAGTTGACTCCTCCTGCTGATGAAGGCTTTCATGGAAATAATTAAGCTGTACTTTAGAAGTATCAGCCTTGATTTGCCACCAGTGCGGACTGAAATTATTGGATGATTCCTGATAGTTAAGCCGGTAAGTAAATGACTGATTTAAAACCACATTTAAGGTATCGTTTTGAGAAGAATTATTGCTGAACTTAAACACCAGTTCATATCGTAATGAGTCTGGACTGCGAATGTATTGGACGCGCAGAGTGTCCAGCACATTATTGATAAACTCCTTGTAGATAATAAAATAGGAGCTGGAAACCTGGCCTAAATTTACCATCATGGCAGTTGCGTACTCTGAGGACTGCGGTGTGGTATCCAAACCTGACTCCATTACAATGTCTAGCATACGGGACTTACCCTCACCATATGAGGAAACCCCGGCGATATCAAAGGACACCTCCGCATAGGGCACATAATATTGTGCGTTATACTGTGAGTTATCATTAGATATTTTGACCCCTGGAAAATGCTTGTTGCAGCTATCGATAAAATTGCCCCGGTTAATCATACAGCGAAGACCCTGGCTTTTGCCTGTCAGTATCTTGGGATTAAGATTGCTGCCATAATCTGGATGATAAATATTAGTGCTTAAACGGCGACTGCTGTAAGAAGAATTTAAGGGGAAATTATGAACGATAGAGGATAAAGTATCAATATTATGTGCTATAACCTGGCTGTCACAACTTGCAACAGCGGCGTCACAGTTATGTTTTTGTACTGTTGAGGTGTCATAGCTTTCTTTAACAAACATTAAACTGTCATAATATTCAAACCGTACCATTAAATTATTGTTACTGGCAGCCACGGCAGGGTCTAAAGAAAACTGTAGTAGAAGCCATTTGGATTTACTCTCTATGGCAGAGTCTGAAGATATGGCATTCAACGCCTGAAGCGCGTTGGGTAATGAGTACAGGGTAGTGCTATTATCCAGATAAGGCAGAGTGCTGCCGCCAGTATACTGCTGTGCGATAATAATGGTGTCCTGTACAGCAGTTAGACCATAAGCCTGACCGAAAGCAGAAATTGAATCCCAGTATTGAAAAAACGACGAACTCATGGCATAAGTGACGGTGTCGGCGGTTAAAATACTTGTAACAATAATTGGGATGGAGTCTAAAAGATAGGAGCCGCTAAAGAGCGTATCTGGAAAAATGTCAATATGCAGGGACTGACTGCCGCCAACACCTGAATCCAGCTCAAAGCCCATGCGTGTGCTGGCAATAAAACCCTCATGCCTGCCCGCATACCATATATTCTTATCATAAAAGCCGCCGTCCAGAGGCTCAACTCGAAAAGAATCTATGGGGTAAGTAAACTCAACGGAATCCAGAGGACGATAGAAGGAAATATCCAGATCTTTAAGAAACTGGTTACCTGCATGATTAGCACCGTCGGTAAGGCAACCCCAGACAGCCAGGGACAAGAAGAACAGAAACAAGAATCGCATAGTTTTGCTTTGTTTAATAATGAATTTTGCAAATTGAACCATTGCGGACTAATATAACAATTTCCTAAAGAGTGTTTTTTATTTAATACCGGGGACGCTTTCACAGGTTTTTTTTAATTTCCAGTTTTGAATTCTGGCGAGAGATGAATTTAACCTATGATGGGCCAAAAATGATTGATGCAGTATTTAAAGGCTTGGAATCTGATGAACGGTTCCCATTAGACAAAGTCATATATAGAGATTCTCAGGGTGACCTCCTCCAGGTTCATCATTCGGAGAGCTCTATTAAGCAAAGGTCCGCCAGCAGTTGGCGTAAATTATTTGAAGATCGGGCAGCCTTACGCAGTTTACCTTATGGTTCGGGGGTATGGGGCAAAAAGGAATGGGTCATACCTCAGTTACCTGAGCAGGACATTATTTCTCTTAATGAGGGGTGGACAAGCCTTCTCCAGCCGCAGGTCCTAAGCAAACATCTGGGTCTTAAACAGCTCTGGGTCAAGCTTTGCGGCAACAGCCATACAGGGTCTTTTAAAGACCTGGGCATGACTGTTCTGGTTTCCCAGGTTAACCACATGATTAAAAAGGGTATACCCATTAAGGCTGTAGCCTGCGCCTCTACAGGTGATACTTCCGCGGCTTTAGCCGCCTATTGCGCATATGCTGGTATTCCATCTATTGTATTTTTACCACATGGCAAAATCAGCACAGCACAGCTCATTCAGCCCATCTCCCACGGTTCCCTGGTTCTAGCCCTGGACACCGATTTTGACGGCTGTATGAGTATTGTTCAGGAGGTCACCAGGGACAATTCCATTTACCTGGCCAATTCCATGAACCCCCTGCGTATAGAGGGCCAAAAGACTATCAGTGTTGAAATTTGCCAGCAGTTCGGCTGGGAGGTTCCTGATGTTATTATTATCCCAGGTGGTAACCTGGGTAATGTTTCAGCACTGGCCAATGGCTTCGAAATGATGCTTACTGCCGGCATCATCACCAAAAAGCCCAGGATTGTAGTAGCCCAGGCCGCTAATGCCAACCCCCTGTTCCTTTCTTATCAAAATAATTTTAGCAAATTTGAACCTGTCAAAGCCAAACCCACTCTGGCCAGTGCTATACAAATCGGCAATCCGGTAAGCTACCCCCGGGCAGTTAAGGCCCTCCGGAATTTTAACGGTATTGTAACCCAGTCCACAGAAGATGAGCTGGCCAACGCCGCCCACCTGGCAGACCGTGCCGGCTTGTATTGCTGCCCCCATACAGGGGTTGCTCTAGCCTGCCTCATTAAGCTCAAAGAGCAAAAAGTAATCGGCTCTGATGAAAAAATAGTAGTGATTTCCACAGCCCACGGCCTTAAATTCTCCGAATTTAAGGTCAATTACCATGAGGGTCTAATCCCTGATGTAAAAAGCAAATATGCCAACCCCATTATTAAATGCCCTGCCGACATCAGCAAGGTCCAGGAGATCCTGGAAGAGAATTTGTCTAAGGCGTAATTAGGAACTGTTCAAACCTGCAACAATAAGCGGGAGCAAAGCCGCATTTACGTGCCATACAGAAATTTTAAACAAAAAAAATCGGCCCTTTTGAGACCGATTTTTGTGGTACGGGAGGAGGGGTTCGAACCCCCAATCTTCTGATCCGTAATCAGATGCCTTATCCAGTTTGGCCACACCCGCAACTAGCTCTAAGTATAATTTCATAACCCGAAATGATAAAGGGGTGATGAAAAAAATCTAATAAGTAGCTGCTCATAGTTAACAAAATCAACATAAACTCTCACTCCGGGCTTGCCTATCAGAAGAACTTGGGAGGTGTAGACCGGACACTTAATCCACTAATTTCATCATATTGTGGCCTCCGGCATGGGGCAGAAGGTATCAAACAGCTAATTCTGTACAGCTATTAATTAAAACCGAATATGACTTAATGGATTAAAAAGGCTTAATCGTAGTTTTAAGGTTGTAAAAGCAAAAATCATCAAATGATTTAGCATGTATTTTGATTATATAAATACCTGGACCAGAATTTCCCACCTGACCAATGTGGTGTTTGCCTTCCATTTCTAATTTGATAACAGAAATTTTCCCACCTGTTTGTTCTAACCGCTCCCAAATAATAGAGCTTGCCGGGGGTGAATCAATATCGCTTGGAAGACTATCTGTAATATCTGTGAGTTTATAGGGGCCAATCAACTGAACGGTAATATTTTTGCCAGTGCGATAATTAAGTTCCATTGTTAGCGAATCATAAGCACTCATAGCCAATATTTTGTAATCATTAACATCGACCCTTGAACCCTGTTCATATAAAATTCCTTGTGACACAAGCGTCTGAGTGACAGGCTGCCCATTAACCCATGAAGAAAAAGTAGTAAGATTTGTAAGAGTATCACCCATGACATAATCGATGTTATAATAGTCTTTATCAAGCCAGGAGTGAAATTTCAGTGTAATGATCTCAGAAGTAACTGGACCATTACCATTTATATCCATGATGCTGTTAATTTTAAAGGCTACATCAATGTCCGGGGTAAAGGTATTTTGGATATTTTTATAATTGGTGCCATAAACAAGAATTTTTCGTTCACCTGAAAAAGCAAAATCAAACAGCCCCGATACCGTATCCACAGTTATAAGATCTATACGCACATCCTCATCGAACTCAATTGAAAAGGTATCATTTACCATGAGGGTATTTGCATTAACCAAATTTTTAAATTGAGGCGCATCCTTGTCCGGGCCGGTAGAATCACCACAACCACCCAAAAAAACCACCAGACACAAACTTAAATAATATTTTAAACGCATAATGTTCCTTTTAGCTTAACTAAATCCATGAAGAAGATACCCTTTTCTTCAACTTAACGCAATTTTCGCCTGAAAAAATTAACTTGTAATAATGCAGAATAAGCCCTTTATTTTAGCCTCTAACGATCAGCTTGCCGTCCGGAAGTTCTATCGCAGACTTTGGGTTTGCGTTGTCATAGTCGGTATTTTACCAATTATAGTCCTTATCGCCAGCTTATATCTGGCCAGCAAGCTTTCTCAATCGCTCCCCAGTCTGGCAAATTTGGAGATGATATCGCCACCCCTTATTACACGTCTTTACGATAAAGATTCTCTTTTAATCCATGAATTTTACACCGAACGCAGAATATGGACCCCATATAATCAAATTCCCCCTCTGTTAAGTAAGGCAGTAATATCCATTGAAGACCGTAGATTCTTTAAGCATTGGGGCATTAACCTTCAAGCTATACCCGTTGCCCTCTTCCCGGCTCTTATAGGGCAAAGAGTACGCGGGGCTTCCACTCTTACACAGCAGTTAGCTAAGAATTTATTTCTCACTCCCCAACGTTCCATTGGCCGCAAACTCAAAGAAATGCTCCTGGCTATCAAAATTGAGCAAACCTATACCAAAGAAGAAATCATTGAATTTTATATGAATCAGGTATACCTGGGGGGTGGGGCTTATGGCTTCCAGTCAGCGGCTCAGACATATTTTTCCAAACCCATGGATTCCCTGGGCATAGCCGAATATGCTCTGCTTGCGGGCCTTTTACAAAGGCCCGAAGCCTACAGACCAGACCGTCACCCTGAAAAGTCTTTAGCCAGGCGTAATATTGTGCTTTATGCCATGTATGAAGAGGGTTTTATTACCAAAACACAGCTGACCAAAGCCAGGGAACAGCCCCTTGACGTTAAAATATGGGCCGCTTCAAATTTAAAAGCTCCATACTATGTTGAGTCCATACGTCAAATACTGGAGAAAAAGTGGGGGGAAGAGTTCATATACGGCAAGGGCATGAATGTCTACACAACCCTCGACGATTCTATTCAAATAAAGTCTGAAGCGGCAATTCAAAATGGTTTAAGTGAAATTCAGGAGCGCATGAAATATGCCACAGCCAGGTATTTTGCCATTGACAGGTACCTTAAAATACCAATGGACACTCTTATGAATCATTGGGATTCTCTTTATTCCATTTTTGACTCTGTTTATATCAAACCAGACGAACTAAGAAAAGAAAAAAACGAAAAATATAAGGAAAAGTTCCCTGATTCACTCAGGTATCGCCCTGCCCAGGCAGCCCTCATAGTTATTGAAAATGAGACCGGAGCAATCCGCGCCCTGGTTGGCGGAGCAGATTTTAACAAATCCAAATTCAACCGCGCTCTCCAGGCCCTGCGGTCACCGGGTTCAGCCTTCAAAGCTTTTGTATATACTGCTGCCATTGATAACGGCGCTACGCTTCTGGATTCTCTAAACGACCAGCCTATCACCATACCAGACCCAATGGACAGTACAAAAATATGGCGACCCAAGAATTATGACGGCACATTTGAGGGCAATACTACTTTAAGGAGAGCCTTATACCGCTCCCGGAATCTGCCGTCTATCGAAACGGCCATTAAATACGGGTTAAAAACAGTTGTATCCTACGCCCGCCGTTTCGGCCTTAAACACCATATAGCGGCAGTTCCCGCTCTGGGTATAGGCGCCTGTGAGGCTACCTTACTGGAGATGACCTCAGCATATACAGTATTCCCAAATCTGGGAATACGCCCTGAGCCTTACTTTATCAACAACATTTCCAATAAAGATCACATCATTGTCACCAGGCATATACCTCAACATCATGAAACTATAAGACAGGAAACCGCATACCTGATGACTTCAATATTGCGGGATGTAAATATCAGAGGCACTGGTGCCTCAATCTGGGCAAGCGGTTTTCAACACCCCTCAGGTGGTAAAACCGGCACTACCAACCGGGAGACAGATGCCTGGTATATTGGCTTTACAAAAGATTATACTATGGGAGTATGGGTGGGTACAGACGATCATAAACCTCTGGGCCGCGGCCATACAGGCACACGCGACGCCCTGCCGATATGGCTGGAGGTTATGGAATTTATTCATAAGGACACCCCCAAAAAAGATTTCATCAAGCCTAAAAACGTTATAAACATCAAGCTGTGTCAACTGGGCAAAGACCAGTCATGTGAAGAATGCAGGCATATTTTTACAGAGTACTTTATAACCGGTACAGAGCCCCGGGAGCTCTGCGATGATGTACGTATCCTGCGCACCGAGAGTTCTTATTCTGCAGATGTATTCAGCACACGAACCCAGCGGCTTCGTTCAAATACAACCGAGGTTAAAGGTGAGGAATCACCGCGAATCCGCCATACTTTTTAGACCGGGTTAATCAACAACCTCTGCAGCTTGTTAATAATATTATGGAATTTGCGAGGAGGGGGTTTGTCTTCTATCAAATTATTGATTAAGGCCTTTTTATTCTCCAATTTAATACCCCAGCGCAGCTGGTTAGCCTCGGGTATTAAATGGTTTTCCACATAGTCCAAAAAGCGAAGCTGTTCATAGTACCAGTCCTCTAAAGAGGCCGCTCTCTGGTCCTGGGGCTTTTCCTGGGTAACATGAAGACTCTGGCGTATCCACTCCATAGACGATTCACAAAAGCCCCCTAAATCAGCAATTACAAGGAGCTTCTCCAGATGGGTTTTAGGCTGAATAAGCGGATCAAAAAAAGTAGTACCTATAATGAGGCCGTATAAAGTAACCCTTTGACGAAGAGAGAAACCCGCGCTCTTAGCATACCTGTCTGCCCTGATAGCAGAGCGCTCCTCATTGGAAAGCCGGCCGTTAGTGGACTGACGAGGCTGCGCACCATGCTCAATATCATGGTACAGAGCGGCTATTTCAAGAAGTTGTACCTCCCCCGGGGGCAGTTGAGTCTTACTCAGTAATACCCTGAGACGCGATAAAACGCTATGTGTATGCTCAACATTATGATAGGGAAGATTCCGCTCTTTGTCATAAGCCTTCAGCAAATTAAGAACATTGTCTTCTTCAGTTTTTAAACCATGGGCCGTAAGTAATTTGTCATGCCCGTTTAGGGATTGATTGGATTTGAGTAGATCAGCTACAAGCTCAACGGCGGCGATCCTGCGAGCATTTGGAGTAATTTTAGTTACTTCCGCTCTAAGCTCTTTAGGTAAAGGCTGATACTTCATATAAGACTAGCAGACTTAATGGACAACCCATTAATTTATCTATTGATTATCTTTACTTTCCAATACCAAATACAACAAAAAACTCAACTATCACCTGATTATACAGTGATAATTAATATTTTTCAATAGCCAATATCACTTTAGTTTTTTTAGCTTATTTGGTTATTATTAAAGTTTTTTGTGCGGTAAGCTAGTAAAAATTATGCAGCTGACCAAAACACCCTAAGTTTATCTAAAATATCCTTTACGGGGATTTTATCAAATGAAGTCTCATTTCTCAGCTTCCATTCGCATAAACCTTCTCCAATAATTTTAGCACTTATACCTAAC
This sequence comes from uncultured Bifidobacteriales bacterium, assembly GCA_964603925.1. Taxonomy (GTDB): domain Bacteria; phylum Fibrobacterota; class Fibrobacteria; order UBA11236; family JADFYW01; genus CAZRWX01. The sequence continues at coordinate 13,262 of CAZRWX010000067.1, forward strand.
CTCACTGGGATACCCCATAAATCAGCGTCCTTAAATTTAACCCCGGGGCGTTCATCACGATCATCATAAAGTACCTCGTATCCTGCTTCCAGTAGAACCTTATACAAGCTGTCGCAAGCCTCCACTACCTCTTTTTCTGCTCCAATGTTTAGCAGATGAACCTGGTATGGGGCCACTTCTTTGGGCCATATGGGACCAAATTTATCATGGGAGTTTTCGATAATGGAGGCCATGAGACGCCCCACACCAATACCGTAACACCCCATTATAATAGGATGGGGTTTACCGGCATCATCTAAAAACTGTGCTCCCATACTGGAAGAAAATTTAGTACCCAGCTTAAAAATGTTACCAATTTCAATGCCTTTAACAGCACGGAGACGTGATGATGAACCCACCATTTTGTGACCTGTCCGGGCCGTAGCAAAATCCCCCACATGGGAAGACGTAAAGTCCCTGTTAAAGTTTAAATTTTTTAGATGACAACCTTTTTTATTAGCACCTCCGATAAAGTTATTACCCTGCGAAATAGATTCATCAATTAAAATAACCAGGTTATCATTAGCTTTTACACCAACCGGAGAGGCATAACCCGGTATAAAACCGGCATCAAAAATAACGTTGTCTTCTGCTGGTAGTACCTCTGGCAGTGATAAATAATTCTTTATTTTAATTTCGCTTATATCCAAATCTCCGCGTAAAAAAGCGGCAATTAGTTTATCACCACCAGTAAAAAATACAGCCTTCATTGTCTGTTTTGGTTCAGCGCCTAAAAAAGCACATACATTTTCAATAGTTTTTTTACCAGGAGTCTCCACCTCCTCTACCGGCAAAGGCTCCTGAGGTATACTCTCTCTATCAAAAGCAGCGATTTCCTGATTTGCCGAATAGGACCCGTCTTCAGACAAAATTAGATAGTCCTCCCCACTGTCTGCTTCCAGCATAAACTCATGGGCAATTTTACCACCCATAATGCCTGTATCAGACTGAACAACAACTGGCTTTATACCCACCCTGCTGAAAATATTCTCGTAGGCTTTATAAGCCTTATCGTAGTACGTATCCAAATCTGCTTCCTCAGAATGAAAGCTGTATGCGTCCTTCATAATAAACTCACGTACCCGTACAAGACCGCCACGAGCGCGCGGCTCATCACGGAATTTAAGTTTGAACTGATAAACCA
>CAZRWX010000068.1:0-14389 GCA_964603925.1 uncultured Bifidobacteriales bacterium
AGAAACGAACCCGGGCCCACTGGGAAAAGAAAAGGACCAGAAAGCCTGTTATTACTGAAGCAGCCGCATAGCCCTGGGCTTGTTTTACAAAGTAGGACTTTTCTACGGGACCTTCGGCCTCACCTGTTAAGTAAACGGCAGCCAGATAAGCGAAAAGGGAGGCTATAAAAAAGCCTGAGAAAAAGGGTACCCATCCCAGCCAGGGCGCCAAAAAGGACTCATAAAAATCATCATAGAACTCCGGGAAATGTGATGAACTCAGGGCACCAATCATTATACCAAAGAACATGGGTGTAACCAGACTGGAGAAAGCGAAGATCCTGTTGTAGACCTGGTGACTTTTATCATTAAACGGGTCGTAGTATCGAAATGCAAAAGCGCAGCCCCTGAATATAATGCCTGTAAGCATAAGGGTGAGAGGGATATGAAAGTAAATAGACACCCGGCTGAAAATGAGAGGAAAACCCATAAAAAGAATAACGATGACCACGATAAGCCAGACATGGTTAGCCTCCCACACCGGGGCCATGGCACGGTTAATAATATGACGTACCCTGTCAGTTTTTTTTTCCCCGGAAAATACCTCTATGATACCAGCGCCAAAATCAGCGCCGCCCAACAGGCAATACAACAGGAGAGAAGCAAACAGGTAGAAAAGAACTATGGCGTATATCATGCGGAGGTTACCTCCGGACCGCCGGTAAGGCCCAGGGCCTTAATTTGACGACCCATCAGCCACACTATTAAAAAAGACAGCATAATGTATATGGACGTGAAGAAAACCAGGGGCACAATCAGGCCCTGCATAGGAGTGACAGCCTGTGAAGTCCTCATGATATTATAAATAACCCAGGGCTGACGCCCCACCTCTGTAACAAACCACCCGGCCTCTACAGCCAGAAACCCCAGAGGCGCACACAACACCAGAAGACGGAGAAAAAGAGGCGCCAGCAGGGCGGTTGGTTTAAAAAAGAATATAAACCAGAATAAAGCTCCCACTGAAGCTGTGAGGCCGCCAATAGCCACCATTATCTGAAAGGATAAATGGGTAATGGTAATGGGAGGCCAGTCTTCTCGGGGAAAATGGTTAAGACCTAAAACCTCAGCTTTAAAATCACCATAAGCCAGAAAACTAAGAAAACCAGGCAGCTTTATGCCCCATTTAACTTTTTGCTCTTTTTCGTCGGGGATACCCCCTATATAAAGCCCCGCCCCCTTTTCAGTATGAAAATGCGCCTCCATGGCTGCCAGTTTAAGAGGCTGACGTTTGGCTACATCTTTGGCGCTGAAATCTCCGCTGAGTGGCTGAATTAGAGCGGCCAAAGTACCAAGAGAAAGAGCCATTAACATGGCTTTCTTGTGCAAAGCGGGCCGGTTGCCTCTAAGCAGAAGAAAGGCATGCACGCCCGCTACCCCAAACCCCGCTGCCTGAAAAGCTGCTACGGTCATATGAGAGGTTTGGCTGAGCCAGGCAGGATTAAACATAGCCGCCCACAGGTCAAGGTTTACGGCCTGCCCCCCTACCCAGTCAAAACCCGCCGGGCTGTTCATCCAGGCATTGGCACAGACAACAAAAACCCCCGAGGTAACCCCCGCTATGCCTACCATCAGGCCGCACAGCCAGTGTATGCGGGGGGGGAGGCGATCCCACCCGTAAAGATAGAGGCCCAGGAAGATGGCTTCAGTAAAAAACGCCGTACCTTCCCAGGAAAAGGGCATGCCGATAACGGGTCCTGCTTTTTCCATAAAAACCGGCCAGAGAAGACCCAGTTCAAACGAAAGCATGGTACCTGAAGCTGCCCCTACAGCAAAGAACATGGCGACACCCTTTGTCCAGGTTTTGGTAAGGGTAAGGTAGTCCTTGTCGCCGGTTTTAAGCCACAGGCCATGAGCAATAACCATTAACCAGGGCATTGTCATGCCAATAACAGCAAATACAATGTGAAAAACAAGGGACACGGTCATAAGTGACCGGGCCGCAAAAAGGTTTGACATAGATCCCCGTTTATAAAATCATAAGGGAATTATAAAAAAAACGGGGTAACTTGGCCTATGACAACAACCCGGAGAAATCAGGCAGCGTGACTCATACTCATGAGAACACCCAGGAAGGCACCGTAGAAAGTAGACACCCAGGGGTTGCTGGTAATTGGGCAGGCACCGGTGCTGCAGCCTATGAATTTGTAAAAGGCAAAACCCAGGCTGCCGCCAACTGCGGCGCCTATAACAATTTTAAGTGCGGAAGTCCAAACCATAATGCGCCTCTTTATATATAAGTATATTCTAATATACTAAATGTTTCTGAAAAAAACCAGACCCCAGGGCATTATGCTGAAATTAACAGAAAGTGTTTTGCAGAGCATTGACCAGCTTGAGAACGCGGGGGTCGCCTATGCTGTAAAAAACCTGGTTACCCTCTTTACGTGTAACCAGTATGCCTTTGTCCCTGAGACGGGCTAAATGCTGGGAAATATTGCTCTGGCTGGTGCCTAAAAAGTGCTCCAGCTCCTGAACAGAGCGTTCGCCTTTACCTATGCGGCAAACAGTGATAAGGCGGGTTTCATGGCTTAAAGCCTTGAGCATATCGCTGGCAGCTCTGGCATTATCCGTGAGTTTTTTGAGTGATTTACCCGTATCGGTCATATTTGCAATATAACAATATTCTAATATACCCGTAGTCCTGAACCCTTTTCAATTAGAACAGGCACGATTTACAAGCAAAAGAACAGGTCAAAAAAAACTTTTTTTGCAGCAGTAGATGGACTCTAAAAAGTTATTACAGGCCCAAAATCAAAACCCGGGATTTCAAGTTTTAAAGCAGCTAACGACAATAATTAAGAAGTTGACGCTGCCCTTTTCTCCACCCGCCATGCAAGTCCCGAAAAATGTGGCCTGCAGGTGTTCTTAAAACCTCTTTTTCGGAGGCTGTAAAGAGAGAAAATAACAGGAATATAGTGCATTGAAACCTCTGTAGATACCATAAAATAAAGGCTGAAAGGAAGCACCCGCTAATAGCAAAATAACAGCAAAATAAGGATGTTTTCCCAGCTTATAAAAAATGAAATCCGGCGTTGCAACTTATTATTTGAGATTAAGAATTGATTGTGAATTTTGTGTTATTTTAGTCTAAAAATATCATGCCAAAACCCATCATATGTGTCATAATGACATTATTTAGTCTGAAAATAAGGGGTTAAACGTTAAATTCAAGCAAATTTAGGCTCTATCAATTATTCAATGCTTAAAATTAATGTGAAAACGCCAATAATAATTCATTTATTGCCTAATTGACAAATAATGCTGTTTAATAGCCTGAATAGCCATTTTTTAATTGTCAATCTGTCTTTACAGAAGAATTGCAGGTGTCTATTTGGGTATGTATTTCTTACCCCTACAAATTGTGCTTAAAAACGGTAAACCACAACATCTTGTATAAAGGGGCTCTTTCATGAAAATTTCCCGGAGATTCACCAAAAAAGGTCAGAATCCATTTTCCACTGTAAATTACGAGTGGAGAACATCCACAATACGCAACGAAGACGGTAGTAGCGCCTCCCAGTCTATTAAAGTAGAAGTCCCTAAACAATGGTCACAGCTGGCTACCGATATTTTAGCACAAAAGTACCTTAGACGCTGTGATGTACCCCTGACAAACGATGACGGCAGCCCTATGACGGGTGAAAATGGAGAAGTAAAAACAGGTATGGAGTGCAGTGTTAAACAGGTAGCTACCAGGCTGGCTGGCTGCTGGCAGAGCTGGGGGGATAAATACAAATATTTCGATACCAAGGAGGATTCCCAGGTATTCTTCGACGAAATGGTATACATGCTGATACATCAAATGGGTGCCCCAAACTCACCTCAGTGGTTTAACACCGGCCTGGCATACTTATACGGCATAAAAGGCTCCAAGCAGGGTCACTGGTATGCTGACCCCGAAACAGGCGAGCTTAAAGAGGGTGAAGACGCTTTTACTCATCCCCAGCCCCACGCCTGTTTTATACAGTCTGTGAAAGACGACCTGCTGGGCGACGGTGGTATTTACAGCCTGCTTACTCGCGAGGGCCGCATATTTAAATTTGGTTCAGGCACAGGTACCAATTTCAGTAATATCCGCAGTGAGGGAGAGCGCCTGGGCAGCGGTGGAGTGTCTTCTGGTCTTATGTCCTTCTTACGCATATATGACAGGGCGGCGGGCTCCATTAAGTCTGGCGGTACCACCCGCCGGGCGGCCAAGATGGTGTGCCTGGATATCGACCATCCAGAAGTCGAAAGTTTTATAACCTGGAAGAGCCGTGAAGAGCAGAAGGTGGCCGCACTGGTTACCGGCACTCGTAATCTGCGCAAAACCATGACCGAAATAATGAAGGAAACCGTAAAAGAAAAAGATATAAATAAGCCCTCAGCCAATCTGGTACGTATTATCCAGACAGCACTGGAATCAGGCGTTCCTGACACTATGATACAGCGCGCCGTACAACTGGGCACCCAGGGCGTTACCCAGTGTAATATCTCAGAAATCAGTACGGATTTTAACGATGACGGTTATGCCACTGTATCGGGGCAAAACAGCAATAACTCTGTGCGTGTACCCCATTCCTTTTTAACCTCTGTTCAAAAAGACGGTGACTGGGCGCTTACCTCCCGTACCGAGGGCAAAACAGTTAAAACCCTTAAGGCCCGCAAATTGTGGAAAGACATAGCCCAGGCTGCCTGGGAATGCGCGGACCCGGGCCTGCAGTTTGATGATACCATTAACGATTGGCACACCTGCCCCGTGGACGGCCGTATACGCGGCAGTAACCCCTGTTCAGAGTACATGTTTTTAGATGATACCGCCTGTAATCTGGCCAGCCTTAATCTGGCCCATTTTATCAGTGAGACTGGCGAATTTAAAATTGAGGACTTTAAATACGCTTCCCGTCTATGGACCATAGTTCTGGAAATTTCCGTTACCATGGCTCAGTTCCCCTCTAAGTCTATCGCCCTTAAAAGTTACCAGTATCGTACCCTGGGTCTGGGTTATGCCAATCTGGGCAGCGTAATTATGAAGATGGGGCTGGCCTATGACAGCGCGGCGGCGGCGGCTTTCACTGGCGCCATTACAGCCATAATGACGGGGGTGTCTTATGCTACTTCTGCTGAAATGGCCAAAGACCTGGGGCCCTTCGATCGCTACCCGGAAAATAAAAACCAGATGCTGCGCGTTATCCGCAATCACCGCCGGGCGGCCTATAGCTCCAACGTAGGCGAATACGAAGATTTACGTGTACTGCCGGTGGCCATTAATGCCGGCGACTGCACTGAGACCCTGCTCAAGGCCGCCAGAGCCGCCTGGGACCAGGCTCTGGACTGGGGTGAGAAGTACGGCTATCGCAACGCTCAGGTCAGCGTACTGGCACCCACAGGTACCATTGGTCTGGTCATGGACTGCGATACCACCGGTATAGAGCCCGACTTTGCCCTCATTAAGAGCAAAAAGCTGGCAGGCGGCGGTTATTTTAAAATTGTAAATAACTCTGTAGCGCCCGCACTTAAAAAGCTGGGCTATACTCCTCAGCAAATCCGGGACATAGAGTACTATTGCAAAGGTCACGGCACATTGGAGGGTGCCCCCAACATAAACAGCCAAACCCTTCAGGAAAAGGGCCTTAATCAAGAAATCATCCTTAAGGCCAGCAAAGCGCTTGGTTCGGCCTTCGACATGTCCCAGGCTTTCAGCAGTTATATAATCGGAGAAAATTTCCTCAAAACAGGCTTAGGTCTAACCGAAGACGTTACCCTGGACCCGGGCTTCAACCTGCTCAGTCACCTGGGCTTTTCTCAGGAGGAGATCGACAAGGCCAATCTTTATTGCTGCGGTACCCAAACCATGGAGGGCGCACCTCATCTTCTCAGTGAGCATTATTCAGTTTTTGATTGCGCCAATCAATGCGGCGCTAGGGGTACACGCACAATACCCCCTCATGGGCATTTGCGCATAATGGCTGCCGCTCAGTCTTTTATCAGCGGCGCTATTTCCAAAACTATAAATCTGCCCAGCGCGGCCACAGTGGCCGACGTAGAGGCAATTCATAAATCTGCCTGGGAGCTCGGCATTAAAGCTGTTGCCATCTATCGCGATGCCAGCAAGCTCTCTCAACCTCTTACCAGCAGCAACAATCTGCCTGAGGCTCTGCGCCTGGCCAAGGCTCTGCCCGCTTTCAGTTCTCATCCTGAGAACAAACCAGTTAAAAAAGAGCTCATCCAGCAATGGCCTCTCGATAACCGCCGCAAGCTCCCCTTCCGCCGGGGCGGCTTTGTACAGGAGGGCACTGTGGGCGGCCACAAAATATTCGTGCGTACCGGCGAATATCCCGATGGCAGCCTGGGCGAAATCTTTATCGACATGTATAAAGAGGGTGCCTCCTACCGCGGTGTACTCAACTGTTTTGCGGTACTTGCCAGTAAGGCTCTACAGTACGGCGTGCCGCTCAAAGAGCTGGTGGACAGCTTTACATTCACCCGTTTTGAGCCTTCAGGCCCGGTTACCGGCCATGAGCACATTAAAAACTCCACGTCCATTCTGGACTTCGTATTCCGCACTCTGGGCCACCATTATCTCAATATTCAGGAGTTCCTGCATATTAAGCCCTCCATCGAAGATGTCCCGGAGAACAACCAGCCAGCCAAAACGCCAGAGGTCAGGGTGCCGGTGGTTGAGCTTACGGCCGCTGTTACAGGCGCAGAAAAGGCTTACCAGCAATCCCGCCGGGCAGGTTACACAGGGGACTCCTGCAGCTCCTGCGGCTCCCTGCGCGTACGTCAGAACGGTACCTGCACCGTTTGCGATGACTGCGGTGCCACCAGCGGCTGTTCGTAGGTTTCAGGTATTTTAAAGCAAAGGGGTCCCGGTTTATTCCGGGCCCTTTTTTTTTGGAAAAAGTGATAACCGGTGACGGGCAGAGCTCCCGTTTGCACAGATAAAATGCCCCCCCTGCCGTGTTAAAGCCGCTTAAGGCCCGCTAGAATTTGTAGCCGATGCCCGCACCGGGCCTGAAGCGCAGGTTGTACTCCATGCCCCCTGTGCTGTAATTTTTGGACCCGTAAATACTGGCACGCCAGGCCAGGGAGGCTATCAAACCAAAGGGAAGGTAAAACTCTTTTTCCATGGGAAAGGTGAGTTCATATACATTGCCGGTCAGCTCTGTAACAGACGGGTACGCATTAATATCGGGGTTACCCACCTCATCAAAACGCCTGTCCCTGAGACTTTGCCACACCCTGTTAAAACCCAGCTCCGCGCCTGCCAGAGCCTGGCCGTAGGGGTAACGGAAAAATGGCATGGAAGCGTGGTATGACAAGCGGAATATTTTGTGATTAATTTCTGAGCTGGCGGTAAGAGCCGAACCCTGGCCATACCCCGCATTGAGAGTTAGCTTATAATTAAAACTCCGAAAGGCATAACTGACATTATAAATGCAGGCCGAAAGCCCGCTGGCAGGCTCTGTATAAATAACCCCTAAACGGCCCGCATGGGGGTTGAGGTTGATAGCACGACCGCCCTTGCGGTAAACATAAGACTTGGGCAGGGAGCGAAAGCTGGCAGGCGTAAGCTCTGTGACCTGGTTCCAGGTCATATCAACTTTGGCTGCTTTAAATTTACCATTTGCCTCGCAGGTGATAAGGTACTCCCGGGAGGGAAGGCTGAAAAGAACGCTGTCCCTGCCAGGCAGGTGTATGCGTGATACTAAATCCATATTGCCGGCGTTGTGGAACTCCAGAGCCGACGGCGGGAAACCGCGCATGAGGAGCCGTGAGCGCTTTTTATACATAGTGGTAAGGATGATGTCTGAGCCGCCTACAACATCCATATCAAAACTGGGGTTCTGCTGGTTGACCTTACCGTGTATACTCTCCATTTGCGTGGACACACGCGCGTACTGAAAGGCCTCCCAAAGTGAAATTTCCCTGTCGTGGTTGTAGTCGGCTATACCCTGAAGGCCGTTTATTAAGTGATGGCTGAATACGGCGCCTTTATAGCCCTCTGACTCCTGTGCCAGCTCACCCCGGGAACTGGAGCTTAAAATAATAGTGCCCTTATGAAGAAGGCTGTCAACTTTTTGAATGTTGTGATCTTCTACAACAACACCGCCTTTGGTGCGCAGCAAACTGCCGCTCTCGCAGGCGTCTATAATGAAAATTTTAAGGTTCGCTGTAACATCATCCAGGTATTTTGTTATCTCCTGCTGTTTAAGGGCCTGGCCGTTAATATGCAGGGCGTCCCCGCTGCCGTGCCCGGAGTAATAGGCCAGAAGCATTACGTTATCATTTTTAAGCTCTTTTATTCGGCCGGCAATTTCTTTTAAAGCGTCCCTGATATTATTTACAGGTTGATTTACCAGAAGGTAGACACGGTCATTATCAAATGTACCGGACTCTTTGAAAATACCTGCCATAACTCTGGCATCCCGGGAGGCATATTTAAGTGGGCGCTCGCCCGGAAGGCCGTTGTCATTGCCAATAAAAATGCCCAGCCGTTGTGTAGCGCTGAAAATGATTGTAACAGCCAGCAGCAGGGTAAAGGAGAAAGTGCGAACCAAAGTAAATGTGCCTTGAACTATTGAACGCGGGTAATATTGTATGTATGGACACTGAGAGAGGTGGTGTTACTGCTGGAATCGCCATTTGCATTAATGGCCTGTATGGCCTGAGCGGATTTAAAAACCTTGGTACCGGTTACTACAAATATTTGCTCACTGGACCAGTTGGAATCCAGAATAATTTTATAAGAGAGGGGATACCATACAGTGGAAGCCGCAACCTTATGGGCTGAGCCGGAGGCCTCCAGGTAGGCAAACAGGCTGCCATTGTCATCCCTGTACCATATCTGCAGATAAAGGGCCTTAGCATACCGAGTAGAAAATGTGAGAGTGTCACCAGCGGCCGTATTTAATGATGACCCTGGCTTATAGGACACCTGCCTGTGATTAAGTAATATATGCCCCGACCCTTTGCTGGCATATTGAGAACCTTGAGCCTGGCCCTGATGGCGATAAACTTGAAAAACAGTAAGAGCGATAATAAGACAGAATGCTGACCCCAGACCCAGGACCAGGGGCTGACGGTTGATAAAAGCTTGATTAACACCCTGCAGCAGCCGGGCCAGAAACCCCGGAGATGAAGTGTTAAAAGATGATGATGTACGAGGGGCAGGTATTTTTGCTGCAATACTCTGAAAAGAGACTGGGTTTTTGGTTTGCCGTGCCTGCTCCAGGTATTGGCGAGCGCTCTCATCTGCCATTATGCGGTTTTGAATAGACTCCAACTCGCCGGGTGTGCCCTGCCTTTGGAGCAGGCGCTCAATTTCAAAAAGAGAAACTGGCCTTTGCTGCTTGGGATTGATTTGATTATTATCAGGCAAAATACCCCCAGAATAATGGTTCTTCTGTTGGACGCGTGAAAACCCGAAAGAGTATCATGGCATTAAAAAAAAACGCAGGATTAGGACAAAAAATATGGATGAAACAGAACCATTGAGCTCCGGACCATATTTTTTCTGAATTTTATCACGGAATTTAGCCAGTTTACGTTGAATGGTCAGCCGGTTTACGCCCATCATATTGCCAATTTCCTCATGACTGAGGCCCTCTGTGTAAGCTAGATAGAGTATTTCACGTGTTTGAGGATCTGCTTCAGAAAGAACCTTTTCCAGGGTAATGGATACCAGGGAAGGAGTGACCTGGGAGCCCAGATTGCTGATAACGATATCGTCAATAAACTGGTAATTAAGCTCATTACGGCGCTTTTTGCCTCTAAGATTATCCAGACAATAATTTACCGCTATCCGGTAAATCCAGGTCATATAGGAGCTTTTACCCTTGAAGCGCCCCAGATTGTCATGGATTTTTAAAAATATGTCCTGAACCAGATCCTGACTTTCTGCGCTGTTTTTGGTATAACGCAGACAAATGCGGTAAACCATGTCGCTATGTTCGGTAAACAGGGTTTCCAGTTGCTTCATGTTTGAAACTGCTGTGGACATGCTAGCCTAAGGTAGTTTTTTATACATGCACGCTGTGCCCGGCAGGGGTAAATATATGCAGGGACTGCCCGAAACGCTATCTGCTATAACTTGAAAAGTGAGGCTGATATCGGGATGGGTATATGCTGGCTCTACCCCCTGAACAGGACTAGCCTGATAAAGGCTGAACTCATTTAAACCGGGGAGCTTTACTAAAACACTCTGACCCTGAAACCTGATATGGGCGGTATCCCCGTTGCAGGCATAAGCGCCCTGCCAGGCCGCCAGACCGGCTGTATCCAGCACCTGAAGACCGCGGCCGGCCAAAGCCCCCAGCAATATATTGACGCTGTCAGGGATTTGAGCAGAGACCCTAACAGCAGGGGCCTTAAAGCCTGTATCGTATAGTATAAGCTTGGCGGTGGAGTCCTGATGACCAGGTACAAACTCAAGCTGCGTACCCATAATAGGGGAAAGGTACAGACGGTTGCCGGTATAATGGAAGGCGTAAACGCCCCTGGAAGGGTAGTGCATCCATACCTTGCCCCCGGAAACCAGTACGCTGACAGCCTCAATGCTGGATACCTGATAAGACCCGCTATATTGGGCTGAAAGGGTATCCGGGGCACTGGTAATGACGGGATTAAAAGATGGCGCCATCATCACCGATGAGGGGGGGTTAAAATACAGATATGACTCGCCAAGATCTATATAAACAGAGTCCTGCTCCCCAAGTACCCTGCACCTGTACTGATCTGAGCAATACATTAAATTGTAACCCACCCGCAGCCTGGAGGGATTGCTAAATACAAAGGAACTGGTATTTAGTACGTTCATAACCTCCTGGAACTCCTGCGAGTTAGGGATATACATAATATGATACCAGCGGCAGCGGCCAATGGCCCAATCCCTGTCCGGGGCCATGTTGAAGGGGTAGTCGGCCCAGCCTTTTTTTAAAGATTCCCTGGAAGCGTACTGCAACCCCCCCCATGAACTTAAATACCCGAATACCAGACTGAACAACTGTTGATTAAACTCCGCCTCCCGGCCCGGTAACGGGAAAACCCTGCGATAGTAGTTGAGAGTGATAAACTGTAAATTGTCTTTATAGGGCGACAGCGTAATGGTCTCCTCGCTTACACTGCGGTGCCTGTTTTTAAAAAATAGATCCCATTTGCTGGGGCGGCGTAATAAACTCATAATGGCCCCTAAAACCTCCTTATAGGCGCTGGATGAGAGACCATAATGGGCCGGGTTAAGTAATGTGTCATATACCCCGCTGGTTTCGCTGATAAGGGAGCCGTCCTGGCCCAGCAGGAGGTATTCCTGATGTGGTACAGGTTGATGCTTAATGTCGGCAAGCTTTATAAAAACAGAATCAGCGACCAGGTAAAGGTTGCGGATAGCCTCGATAGAGTCCAGCATGGGGACATAGTCAGGGTCAAAGAAATCGTCCATAACGCCGTTGTCATCCATGTCTGAGTAAAGCCAGAAAGTGGCCACCGCTACAAATGAGGACTGGATTACCTCCCTCGGAGGCGGATTATTGATAGTACCACTGAAAGTATAGGGGCTCTCTGTACCTATAGTGTTGTCATTGTAAGTGATAAAATGCCGGGTGGGACCAATAAACTGCCAGACCAGAGCTATTTTAGGATTAATAAGATTCTGCAGCTTAACGGCACTTATGCTGGTATCCCCCTCATTAAGTGCCGCCCCCTGGTATTTAAGCAGGTAACCCAGGAGATCCCCCTCCTGCCCCGGTGTGACCAGACCCTGATCATCAAAGCAGGAAATAAAGAGCACACACAGAAAAGGAAGAAATAATATACGGGTAATAATTTTTCCAGACATAAGATGTAGAGTAAAAACAATTTAATATAAACAAAAAATACTCCATTAGAATGTAAGTCCTGCAAAGCGGGATTTTCATTTTAATTAGCTGATGGAGCATATCCTCCGCTCATCCTGATCGAAAGTCCGATACTTCGATACTTCGACAGGCTCAGCATGAGCGAACTTGTAGTCGAAGCAAGGTTGTAAGAATGCTCGTCAAACATTACCCCCCAGGTATCCAATGCCCTAAAAGTATCTAATTTTTAAGTTTTTTCAATGAAATGGATGACAAAGCAGTTCCTGATGGAATTAAGTGAAAAGTGAAAAGCGAAAAGAATAGTATTTTACTTGTTACTTTTCACTTCCCACTCCCCACTCAAAACTCCCCTCTCACCACTTCCCACTTTTCACTTCCCACTCACAACTCACTACTCACCACTCAAAACTCCACACTCACAACTCCCCACTTTTCACTTTTCACTTTTCACTTTTCACTCAAAACTCACCACTCAAAACTCACCACTCACCACTTTTCCCTAAATGCCAGTTCAGCAACTCTCAATTCAACACATCATTATTAGAAAGTATACCGATTATAAGCATAAACAAACCAGCGGCGGCCACGCCCAGAGCGAAGATGTAGTGGATGTATAATAAGAAGTACCAGGAGTAAGCTTTGGCCGAATCATAAATATGCATGGGCCACTGATTTAAATTTTGCGGGGTATGCTCGATTTTTAAGAACTGATAATCGATGGGCTTGTGGTTCTCGCTTTTCTCAAGAGTCTCGTAATACCTGTTAACCAGCCGCTGATATTCAGGTTCTTCTACCTGGCGCTCCAACACCCCCATGAGCTCCCGGGCAAAACGGCTGAGATCTACCCCGTTGCGGTGCATATCGCGGGCCCGGGCCAGGTAGCTCTCCTGCCCCAGTAAAAGAGCAAACATAAGAGCGAATACGGCAAGCACAGTCTCCCCCATATTAAGGGCCCGCTCTGAGTACCCTGAGGATACACCAAACACCTGAACTAACAACACAGAAACCAGGGTGGCCGCTAACAGCGCAACAGTACAATGGGCAAACCGGTGATGCTGCTCCAGGCGCTCGGCGGCCCGATATTTGGACTTGGCAGTGGCCCTTACCCGCCGTAAAAGATCTTCAATTTTGGATTTATCCATGAGCTTCTTTTAAAGTTGTTGCCCTAATATTTTACCTTAAAACCAGGAGATTAACACTGATTTTTTCAATTCCGGCTAAATTTGCCTGAACAGATACTTCCAGGCCGGTACTATGTTTATTGTCTTGCCCCCTTCTTTTAATTCTCCCGACTCATCATGGGTTACAATATGGGCATTTTCGCAGCCTGTTTCATCCATTGCTTCAAAAAGACTGGTGATCGCCCTTTTTTTGGTACGCTCAGCGCTCAAAGACACGCTTACCTGGACCAGACTCCTGCCGCCGTCAGGGGTAACAATAATAAAATCAACTTCCCTGCCTTTTTTGGTCCGGTAATAATAAACCTCGGCCTGGGCCCTGCGCCAATGCATAAAAACCATATTTACCGAATACAGGGAACCGGAATTACACAGCATCTTATACCCCAGGTCTATTACGGCCTGTGGATGGGCGGCGTCAAACCTTTCGATAATGTCGCGGTGTAGAATGGATTTATAATACTCCTGCAGCACCATCACACGCATTTTCCCGCTCAGATCCAGCACTTCGGGAAAACCGCCGCCTTCCCCGCTATGGATTGAAACCCCAGATGACGCCGGGTGCCTGTTTTCAAGGTTTCCACTTGAAAATCCCGAATTATCTCCTTAAGCATTTCACGATCCATATGTCATATTACACCTTAACTGGATGTATTTTTCACCATTTATTTATATAAATGGAATTTATTTCTCCCACTTTTGTGTATAAATGGTAATAATTACGTCCATATTGCTTTTTTTACCAAAAAGTCCCTAAGTTCCCAATTTAAAGGAAAAAAAATAAACTTTTCCTTGTCTCTTTGACATTTATATCATAAAATGGTATTGAACGGGCCCGAGAGGGGTTAACTCGTTCATGTCTCAAAACAAACAAAACATCAACAAAGGATCAAACATGAAAAAAAGCAAAGGTTTTACACTTGTAGAGCTGATGGTAGTTCTCGTAATCATCGGTATCCTGGCCACCATGGCTATTCCCAAGTTTTTTGGTGCTACAGACAAAACTAAGGCCACCGAATGCAAACCCGTTCTCAAAGAGATTTACACATTACAAGAGGCCTACAGTATGGAGAACAGTGGCTATGCAGCCAACGCCACAGCTATTGGTTTTACTGGTCCTACCAGCACTAATGCACGCTTTACTTATGGAGTTAGTTATACCACTGTTAATGGGGAGCTGGGCTGGGCCCTGGCAGGTACTGCAGCAGACTGGAAATTAACCGGCATGGATGGTAGTCAAAAAGCATGCATTGACGCCAACTCTGATATAACAGCCGAAACACCCCTTCATGGTTTGTTGAAAGCCACAGTCGGTACATGTTATTAATAACTTAA
>CAZRWX010000069.1:0-14207 GCA_964603925.1 uncultured Bifidobacteriales bacterium
GTCCTGGGCTGGTTCGTCACCGCCAACAGCCATATCCACCAATTTGTTGGTGTCATCTTCCTCCTGAAAAGGTTCGGTCTCATGGGAATAAGGTTCTTCTTCGGGAACAGCGGCGACAGCGTCCGGGGCTGGTTCGTCACCGCCCAAACCGTAAAACTCCAGAAAGATTTTGTTGCCCTCTTCCTGGGTGTCCATGAGGAGCTCTTGAGAAGACTGAATGATGTATTTAGTAAAGGGGAAACCTAGCTCTGAGGTGCCGTTTATGGGCTGAAACTTTGTTATAAGAGATGACTGAGGTATGGACATGTATTTGGCCTCAGTGTTATGGAAAATGAGGATAGCGTTTTTTTTGTCTTCGGTGAGGAACATTGCCTTTTGGGTGGGTATTCTGGTGAACTGAAAAGTGGTATTAAGGCTGTTGGCCTCATTAGAGGCATGAACAATGTTGGTAATTAGATCGGGAGCATCCTCTGGAATAACCTGCTCCCACTTAAAACTGACTTTGATAACCGTACCTGTAACATCTGATTTTATCTCAACGGCCTTCTCCAGAAATATGGTAACATCCAGATTGGCGGGGTTATGTGCGGAAGGGTTGGTAATGATGTGCAGGATGGGCCTGTGGACATTAAAGTTCTCAATGCCCTGGGCAGTAGCCCCGGGGATAGAAATAACAGCAATGGAGATGTCTTTGACCTCACCGGACTCTATGCTGAAATCGGGAGCAGGTTTGTCAAAGTTGAGCACAAGATTAGCCTCTGTCTCGCTGCTGTTGAACTCAATGCTTTGCAATGTGGTACCGTAAACGGTCAGCATGGTTGTGAGTGAGATAATGATAACCCTTGTAAACTTAATTGTGGCCATCAATGGACCCCTTGATTAAGGTAAAATAACCAGCATTTTGTGTGAAAAATAAGCACCTGCCTTAAGCTGGTAGATGTAAGTGCCCGCAGATAAAGATTGAGTGCGTGCGCCTTTACCATCCCAGTATTTAGTATAAAAACCTGCGCTTTGAATGTCCTCAAAAATTTTAACTCGCGTACGGCCCAAAAGGTCCAGAATAGCTAGCTCCACCTTGTATTTCGCTGGCTTATTGCCGCTGGCGGCCGGAAGCTGATATCTGAAAACAGTGTGAGTGCGTACAGGATTTGGGAAATTTTGCCCTAATTTAAAGGCTAAGGGCCTCCAGTTGGCGTTTTGGATACGCTGGTTAATATATGTCTCCTCTCCAATGACCAGCTCAAAATTTCTAAAGTCCGACTCCTGATGGCTGTATTCGTATGCGTTTTGGGGATTTCGGATTACTTTTTTCTCATTAAGATCCAGCAATGCCCATTGAGTGCCTTTGGTTAATATTCCAGTTTGTTGGAACTCCAAAACAGTATTTACTGTTTTAAGGCTGTTCTGGACATTAAATTCCCAATATTGACCCCCGCTCAGTGCACCGCGGTAATCTGTCAGGTATCGGTCAGAGGGAGCCAGGCCCCATTCGGGGTTAAAGTACACCTGCAGGCTTTTTTTAAAAATTTGGGGTTTAAGGTAGTCACGGGAATCTCTGGAAACAGACGAACCTTTGAAGCCAAAACCTGCGGCAGCTAAATCCATTAAGGAATCTGTTTTTGCCCATATTTCAAAGCGCACTTCTGAACCGGGCGTAGCGGTTTTAGCAAGGGTGGTATTTGTATCTATGCTGACAGGGGGGATGTTTATATACGTGTTCTTAGCACCCTTTATCCACAGCAGATAGCCCTTCCATGGCTCCAGCTCGGTTAAAATATTCGGGTCACCCCAAACTTTATTCTGCCCGTCATAGGTGTAAATGGCTTTAAGGCTGGTATCATTGTATACCCGGACACTGTCCCAGCTCACGTTAAAGGCAAATGGGCTGGCAATGCAGTTCCAACCTTCCTTAATATCAGCCCGGAAGGGCGAGGAGACAGGCAGCGTGTGTGCCCGGCTGGAATCTGCGTCGATACGTACCTGGGTTTTACTGGTATTAAGCCAATATGCCTGGCCCGGTTTAAGAGGAAGAGTGTCGTTATTAATGAATTCTTTAAAATCGCCGTCGAACCTGTACAGGCGCCAGGTATCCCGGTTATAGGAGCCTAAATCATCATACAGAAGCTGTGAGATAGTGCTGGAAGTAACAGTATGTGGAATGGAAAACATCTGATAGGCGTTTTGTATAATATAGCCCTCAGGCATGGTTACCTCTCCTGTAATAGTAATGGAAAGATCGGTGGCAGCCAGTGTAACAGTATTGGAACCATCCCAAACCTCCAGGGAATAGGCCAGACCAGCCCGGGTCAGAAGGAAACCGGGTATTTGAGCTGTGCCCCCGCTATCACTGGAAAGCGGCACAGGTATGATGCTGTCACGGCTCCAGCCGCCCTGACGCACTCTTAAGTAAACACGGGGGTTGCTGATATTGTCTGCTACAGCAAAGGGTATGCTGATTGCGCTGCCGGTAAGAGCCTCCCTGGGCAATGAATCGGTGGTAAGCTGAGGAATTATTGAGTCCAGCGCTATTATGTAACTGCACAGTGTATCTGTGTAAAGAGTGAACCATACGCTGTCCAGGGCGGCGTCTGTTAAGGCCCATTTACCTGCGGGATCTGTGCAATTTTCATATACATGGTAGCGTATAGCCCCGCTTGCCCAGTTGGATATTATGGCTGTATCTACCTTTAGTGAAATTTTTATAAGACTGTCGAATGCATAAGCGCCTGTGGTATCAAAAATAATGGCAGGCCCGCTCTTAACCAGACCAGCCGGCAGCATGGATGCCGCTATAGCATTTAAATAAATGCTGTGGGCATTGCCGCCGGGTGCCGGGGGCAGAGTCAGTTGGATATTGCTGCCCATGGCCTGGGTGATAGAGGCAGAATCTGGAATAGTCAGACGGCCTTTAATTTGTATCCAGCCGGTAGTGTCGCGCAAAGCACCGGCGAGGGCAATTATGCGAAATAAGCCTAAACCCAACGGTGTAACCTTGCCGCTGTCAATGGAAACCGGGCCCAGAGCCGACCATTGTATAAATTCCAGGTCCACCTCCATGCTGTCGGAGTTGTAGGCCAGAGCCAGGAACTGCCAGATTTCATCAATATACATGGTGTTAGTGTATGTTTGCAGAATAGCAAGACGCGTAATAGAGGAATCTATCATGGAGCCTACAACAAGTTCATTGAATGTGGTGCCAGTACCCGTGTTACCGAAAGCGTCTCTGGCGGTTACCTGGACCTCATAAGCCCCGTAATCCAAAGGGGACAACCTGCCGCTTTCCAAAAGCCATAACCCGTTTTTCTGGTTGAGGGCCAATATGTTCTGGCCGCCCACTCTAACCTCAATTGAGGCCGTGGTATCGTCTATCTGGCCGGTAAGTGAGGGTGAAAGGCTTGAAGTAGCTTTGGAATTGACGCTTACCGCCGGCAGTGCATTGTAAACATTGACGGGTTCAGTGAAAATCCAGCTGCTGGTTTCAACAAGATCTCTGGCATGGAACCTGAACAGAACATTGTGCCTGTCTACTAAAATAAACCCGGGAATATCACTGTGCTGAGTATTAATGGTGAATGAGTGCACTGTTGCAGCGGCAAAGGTTGTGTCAGATGTATAATAGGCACTGGCCCAGGATGAGGGAAGGGCCGGTGATGTATCGTTGGATACTGGAGTCAACCAGGTTGTGCCGCTATCCAGTGAATATCCAAAATTTGAAAGTGATATAAGATCTTTGTCTGAATCCAAAATTTTAAAGTTGACAGTTAATATGCCCCTGCCGGCTGTATCCTGTTTTATCTGGCTTGCTGGTATTATGCCCGGCAATACAAAACCTACCTGGGGGATACCGTTGCGTGAGGAATAGGGTAACAGAAATTTCTGGTCAGCCTTCTGGTTTTCATAACACAGTTTTATCCACCCCGGGCTGCGGATAGTGTCAATAATACGTACTTCATCTATTGCACCCTGAAACCAGGAGTTGAGACCGTTTTCCTCCGAACCAATGGTGACGTTTTCCGGAGTGGTAGGACTGGTATTTGTATTGCCAAATGTCACGTTGGTACGTATGGTGTCCAGAGAGCCATTAATATAGAGTGTTAATGTCCTGTTGTTGTAATCGGCTATGCCGGTTATATAGACAAATACTGTATCCAGCACAAAATCAGACGCCAATTGCTGTAAAATATCGGTGTCGCGTGTTTTGCCGTACAAAACAGGATTACCGTTTGAATTGATCATCAATTGAGCACGGGATATGTCTGTAGGTTGACCTGCATTGTTTATGGAAATTGCGGCAATAACCTGTGTTTTTTTGACTGACGTTTTTACCCAGGCTGAAAAAGTGAATGACTCTGCATTCATCAGTATGGGGTAGCCGGCACCCAATTGCAGCCTGTCATCAGTGCCGTCAAAAATAAGGGAACTTCCGATCTGACCGGTTGCCAGATCTTCGTGTGTCATGGCCCCGTAGGGTGTTTGATCGTAGGGGTAGGTGGTGGCGTCGTATATGGCGGAAACTGAAGGGTCCTGATTCATATGCCAGACTGCCTGGTAATTATTGGCAGCCTCAAAAACAGGCTCACGCCCGCTGCGGTCGGGGGCATTGGGGCTGCCCCAGTGCATGTTTATATATTGGGTATCTGTGCTGCCCAGTACGGTGTCCAGCTTAACCCATATCGCCGCTATACCAGCCGCTCTGTCCCAGACCTCAATTTCATAAGCCATGTGGCGGCCCGAAGATGTGGAAAAACGAATATCCTTGCCACCGCTTTGAGCCTGGCTGAAGTCAAAAAAAGAAGCATCTAACCTGATTAAGGCTGGGAAATTGTATAAAGTGTCTGAAACCGCGGCACCCTTTGAGGCAGTATTTAAGTAAAGTTTTTTTGAATACAGCCAACTGCTGAGATTGTCCTGTTGTTCTACAAAGGCCTGATCGGGTTTCTGGTTTTCAAAACACAGCGACAGCCAGGATGGTGAGCGTGACTGTGACTCAACGCGGACCTCATCCAGATAGCCTTTGAATAAAACATCATTTGCTGTACCACCCAAATAGGCGGGCGCGTCATTCTGGGTAAGGTCTATGCCCGCAGAGGCGGATGTGTCCGGGCGACCGTCTATATATATGGACCAGACACCATTGGCGGCAGTAAATGCCACATGATGCCAGGATGTGTTCATACTTATTGACGTATTTGATTGAAGCACAGTTGCAGACCCGGAGGAACGGTTTATGATAGCAGGATAGGATAAGTCTGTAAGGCCAATCTGCCAGCCGTCATTCTGGGAACTGAGCGCCTTTGAGGCGATAGTGAAAGCTCCGGTCCCGGAACCTGAACCAGTTTGAACCCAGGCAGAAAGAGTGAAAGTGCCGCTAATATTAAAATTACTCTTGTTGGCAAGCAGGATGCGGTTTGAGGTACCGTTAAACTCATATGCACCGCTTGCAATGCCGTTTTTAAGATTAACATTACTCATGTCGGAAGTGGATGTGCCATGGTTAAGGTACCCGGTAGCATCTGTTACAGCACCGGCTGCGCCAGCGGCGGGGTCTGATGAAAGATGATAGATTCCATTAAACCCATTTTCGGTATTGAAGACCGCTGAGCTGTTAGATTTTATTTTGGCGGAAGAATTGCCCCAATACATGTTGATTGTGGCCTTATTATCCGGCAGGATGGTGTCTGCCAGTACCCATATACTGGCCTGGGAGGCTGCACCAACGCTCTCCCAGGATTCAATTTCAAAAAAAACCGGAGTGCCGTTGGGTTTGCTGAAACGGATATCCTCACCAAGCAAATCCGCCTGCCTAAAATTAAAATTGTCAGAAGAAAGTTTGATTAATACGGGGAAATTATACAAAGGCGTGTTTATTAGTGTACCTGTGGTAGTGGTATTAAGGACCCAGCTTATACTGTAGAGCCACTGACTGTAATCTTCAGGCTCTTCCTGAATTAATGTCTGGTTATGTTTTTGGTTTTCGTAGCATAGTTTGAGCCATGTCTGGCTGCGGGCGGCAAAGCTCACTCTTACCTCGTCCAGAGCGCCGTTGAAAAACATATTGTCCCACTTGCCGATAGTAAAACCATTCTGAGACGAGGTGGAAAGGTTAACAGATTTTTCGCCCACCAGCAGGCCGTCGTAATAAAGCCTGGCGGTAGAGGCATCATAAGTGAGCGCGTAGTGGTGCCAGTTTTGCCTGGCATCCGGAGTAGGCACATCCTGTTCACTCTCCCACAGCTGCATGCGGATAATGTTGTCCCCTCCCCCTGTACGCAGGCTGAAATCTTTGCCGGGGGACAGATTTACACCGGCCTGAAAAATGCCATTATAAGCAAAGTTGTCTGCTCGTGCCCACAAGGAGATTGTTCTGGAACCAGCCTGGGTGACTACAGACAGGGAATCTATATACACATATCCGCCGGTCCCATTCATACTTAGACCTTTACCAATGTAGGACTCTGTATGGTTGGAGGTGTTCAGACCGCCCATGGGGCGGCCGTGGCTGAAGTTCCCCGCTGAATTGGTTAATGGGTAAAACGGACCAGCGGGCGGCTGTTGCAAATGCCATGTACCCTTATAATGATTGACCGGAGAAAATACCTGAGCCGGGCTGGAGCGGGTGGTAACGCCGCTGCGACCCCAGTAGTGGGTTATATATTGCTGGCCATTATTAGGCAATATGGTGTCTGCCAGTACCCAAACCAGGGCCTTTTGCTCAGATTTGCTCCAGTACTCAATTTCATAAGGCAGCTTGTTGCCATACATATCCATGAAACGTGTATCACCGCCATCGGAACGGGCCAGGAAAAAATCAAAATTAGACTGGTCCAGCCGCAGCAGCAGGGGGAACTTACTAATGCCTTGAGTTGTGTATGCGCCTGTGTGAGTAGTATTGAGTATCCACCTTTTCTTTTGAGGCCACAGAGAGTAGTTTTCTTCGGGGGTATCCTCCTTAACCAGTGTCTGTGCTGCTTTTTGGTTTTCATAGCACAGTTTTATCCAGGATGCTGACCTCTCGCGGCCAGCCATCCGCACTTCATCCAAACTCCCGCCCCAGTGGCGCGCGGTTTGATCGGCGTTATTGCCAATCCATAAGGGAAGATTTGTATTTGCCAATGAAGTGTGCATGGCAATGGAAGTATCCAGCTGACCGTCCATATAAAAATTTATGGCCTGACTGTTGGTGGTAGCTGTTACATAGTGCCAGTTGCTGTCGTTAACCACCATGGTGGAGGTGAGGCCCTGGGAAGTGGACTGATTGGTGCTGAATGTCAGGGAATTGTCTGCGATATAGCGGGACAGGCGCCACTGGGTGTCACCTTTGGATATAATAGTTTGATAGGCTTTGGTGAAGGCGCTTACCTTAAACCAGGCTGACACTGTCATTGCCTCTGTAAAGTCAAAAAGCCCCTCTTGAGAAACTGGTGTGGTTATGTAGTCCTCCAGACCGTCAAAGTCATGACCCAGGCCTGATATACCAGTAATATGGGTAAGGTTACCCATGCTTATACCTGTGCCGTGAACGCCGTTGGCTGTGGCGTCTTTGAAGGTAGCCGGCTCAGGCACATTATGCTCCTCCAGGTGCCACACGGCCGCAAAACCATTAGCCGTGTTAAAAACTGCATTGCCGTTAGATTTATCCTGGACATTGGACTTACCCCAATACATAATGATGCTTTGTGTGCTGTTGTTGCCAAAAACGGTATCGACGCTTACCCATATATCCGCTATGTTTGGAATATAATTCCACTGATCTATCTGGTAGGGCAGGTGGGAGCCATCTTCTTTAGAAAAGCGGATATCCCTGCCCCCGCTCGGGGACTGGTTGAAGATGAAATTGCTTATGTTAAGACGTATAAGTACAGGAAACCCATATACATCTTCGGGGACATTGGCGCCTGTAACAGTTGTATTGAGGACCCATTTTTTTGAATAGGCCCAGGTACTGTAAACTTCCGGCTGCTCCTCTACCAGGGTTTGGCCGGGTTTCTGGTTTTCGTAGGTCAGACGCACCCAGTCGGGGCTGCGCATAACGCTGGTTATACGAACTTCGTCCAGCTTGCCGTCTAAGTTTTGCGGCTGCCCGGTACGCGCGCCCACCGAAAGTATTGTATCGACAACGGCGGAATCAGTGGAATTGGCACCAGAGGCATTTAACAAACCATTAATAAAGATATATGAGGAATCGGTGGCGGCATTCCAACTGAGGGTGATGTGATACCAGGTGCCTGTTGCCCAGTCATTTTTAGGGGATGCTAAAACATCCGCCCCCTCCTTGAAAAACTGGTTGGAAATGGTGGCTCCTGGAGCGCCTATTACGGCTTCAAAACCATCGGTGGTGCCCAGTATACTGGCAACGGTAGTGAAGGCCGCATCATAATTAAGCCAGAACATAACGGTGCCCTGGGGTGGGGCACTGAAATTTACAGAGGTTGAGGCTCCGATGGTAAAATCTCTTCCTACACCCACAATCGCTGGATAGTCGGCTGAAGTGCCCCCGTTTAGGTCGTAATTACCTGGAGTGGCATCCTCAAGGTTACCGTTGAAGTGATAAACAGCCTTAAAGCCTGCCCCGGTGTCGAAAACCGTGGCCCCATTGCTGGAATCCCCAGCGTTTGCTTTACCCCAGTATATGGTGATAAATTGAGTAGAGTTATTGGCGAGAATAGTGTCTAACCTGACCCAAACCTCAGCCAGGGCGGATGCGCTGTTCCAGCGTTCTATCTGGTAGGGTAGATGGGTGCCCCTTGCATTGGCAAAACGGATATCGGCCCCCGTTACCGCCGCCAGGCTGAAATCAAAATTGTGTGCATTAAGACGAAGCAGGACCGGGAAGTTATAAACATTACCGGTAATGTTGGCACCTGTTGGGCTGGTATTAATGACCCAGGATTTTGAATAAGGCCAGGAAGCGTAATCCTCCTGACCAAAAGCTGGTCCGCTAATACAAATAAGAAAAAAAGCGCTGAGCACCAGCCGGGAGGCAGATGCCAAACGTGAAAAGTTATTTGTCAGCTTGTTCATCTACATGAAGACCAATATTTTAACGGGAGCACAGAAAGACTCCGGGGTATAAAATATGCAAAAATCGCCCCATTTATTAAATAACTAGTACCTGTCTAAAATGGTAATAATAATTCACCACAGAGGCGCAGAGGACACAGAGAAGTTGTTTTTGATTTATTTAAATGCTGTTTTTAACAATAAAGCAAAGCTTAGTTAAAAATATATAACCGAATCTCTCTGTGTTCTCTGCGTCTTTGTGGTTAAAAAAAACATTTTGGACAAGAAATAACTACTTATTCACTAATAGCTAAAACCCCGTGTAGTAAGATTGTAGCCCTTATTGGGAGTCAGATGCAAATTTCCTGCTCGGTTTTTGATAATATCTGCGGCTCGTTAAATTAAGTAAACGGCCGCTTGCTTAAATAGCAGTCCTATTTCATAATTATGGGGTATCGGTTAGCACAAACGGAGTTCTTATGCGTATTATAGTCTGTTTTTTATCGAGTTTGTCCCTTTTAGCCTCCAATATAGGGGCCCAATCTTTAAAGGAATATCAACAACAGCAGAATAAGGAGTTTAAGAAATTTAAAACAGATTTGGAACAGGAGTATAAAGACTGGCTAAAACATGAGACGGAATGGGATAAAATTACCCTGGAAGAAGATGATGAAGGGGAACGGGAACCTGAGGTTAAACCTGAAGAAAAGGTAAAAGCAAAGCCTGAAGATGATTCTGAACATAAACCTTTAAAAACAGATAAATCACCTGGAAAAGAGCCTGAAAAGGCAAAAAAACCAGATGTCACAGGCAAACGTGTGCCTGTTCCTGAGCCAAAAGTTAAAGAAAAACCTGTAGAGCAATCCAAATTTAAAACGGATAAAAAACCTGAGGATGAAACCTCTGCCAGGTCTGCTGGTCCCAGGTTAATACCCAGTATCAAGCCAATTACCCGAAAACCATGCCGGATGTCATCAAAATTCGGGTACCGCAATCACCCTATCCATAAAAAACGCACTATGCATAAGGGCATAGACTTTGCCAGCCCCAAAGGTACACCCATACTGGCTACAGCTGATGGTAAGGTTCTCAGAGCCGGTGTGGCCGGTGGTTATGGCAACTTTATCCTGTTACGTCACGCCAAAGGTTATAAAACAGCCTATGCCCACATGAATGAGCTCAAAGTTAAAAACAATCAGAAGGTAAAACGGGGAGATGAAATTGGCACAGTGGGGTCAAGCGGCCGTTCTACGGGCACTCATCTGCATTACGAAGTTATAAAGGGTAAAAAGAAGGTTAATCCCGCAAAATTCATGCCTTGAATTATTATTTGAGGTTTATGGGTGTCTATTGTAAATTACTGAAATTGTAAAAGTTTTACCCCTTTGGCGGCAAAAACTTATATCAAAACGGTCATTTTTATTGTTGAATTATTTAAGGAGCCATTTGTATGCCCGAATCTTTATCTAAACATATCACACCTGAGGGTAAAATAAAGCTGGAAGATGAGTTGGAGAACCTGTGGAAGGTTGAACGCCCCAAGGTTACTCAGGCAGTAGCAGATGCTGCCGCCATGGGCGATCGTTCCGAAAACGCCGAATACATTTATGGTAAAAAACGTCTGGCTGAAATTGACGAGCGCATACGCTGGCTTAACAAACGTCTGGATGAGGTTACAGTTGTAGAGGGTCCTGTAGATGCCTCAAAAATCCATTTCGGAGCCTGGGTGCGTCTTAAAGATCAGGACGGCAAAATCATAGACTACCGTCTGGTAGGCCCTGAGGATATCGACGTCAAAAACAACCATATCAGCATCAAAAGCCCCGTGGGCCAGGCTTTGGTGGGCAAGGCCAAGGGTGATACAGTCACCATACGCCGGCCTAAGGGCCCTGTGGATGTAACCGTTGAAGATGTCAATTATAAAGGGTTTTAGTTCGTAGGTCATAAAGGCTAACAAGTATCTATACAAAATAGCGTTCAGCACCTGTCCGGTCATACTTCGATACGGTGCTGCTCACCTACTCAGCATGAGCGGGGGGCATCTCACCCTCCGCCACTAGGAATTGCCCTGGTGAGACACTCACCCGCACCCCCAGGTTAAAACGTATACCCAAGTGAAAAATGCCATTGACCATGATTTTCTATGACCTTTTAAAGTATCCGGAAAATTAACTTGTTAGAACGGAGCTTCGACTCCATTCTAATAACTTGATCGAACTAATCAAAACTCAAGGAGCAGGATTAGGATTCTGGGAGTGGATCTCATTGATCTTTTCCATAATTTTGCTGGGAATGGGTAGATCCAGGCTGCGGAGATTTTCGGCTAGTTGATCTGCGTTTGTGGCCCCTACCAGGGCACTGGCGACAAAGGGGCGGGAGGCCGCAAAGGAGAGGGCCATTTGAGAAGCTCTTATACCGTAATACTCTGCCAGGCGTACATACTTGTTTGTGGCAGAGGTAGCCCTGTCGCTGGAGTAACGTCGGAAATGGCCGCCAAAAACGTCCAGACGTGAACCCTGTGGCTTTTGACCTTTGAGGTATTTACCCGATAAGGTACCAAAACCCATTGGGGAATATGCTATAAGACCGATTTTTTCACGGTGAGATATTTCTGACATACCAATTTCGTATAAGCGGTTCAGGAGATTGTATGGGTTCTGGATACTGACTGGGAGCGGAAAATTGTTATTTCTGGCTGTCTGTATGAAGGTCATCACCCCCCAGGGTGTCTCATTGGATAAACCGTAATGCCTGATTTTGCCTGATTTAATAAAATCGTTAAGCACCTCCAGGATTTGGAAAATGGGTGACTCTGCAGGATGCTGGGAATGTACATAATCCTGATTGCCGAAAATATTGACACTGCGGTCTGGCCAGTGAAGCTGGTAAAGATCAATAACGTCTGTTTTAAGCCGTTTTAAGCTGCCTTCCAGGGCCTTTTGTATGGATATCCTGTCAAACAGCCCCTTACCCTGGCGTACCCAGTACAGATTAGGGGCTGGACCAGCCATTTTTGTTGCTATTACAATTTTTGAGCGTGAATGTCGATCGTTCAGCCAGTCACCTATGATTGATTCTGAACGTCCGCAGGTATCAGCGCTGGGGGGGACAGGATAGATCTCGGCAGTATCAATGAAATTAATACCATGCTCCAGGGCATAATCCATCTGTGCAAAGGCCTCTTCCCGGGAGTTCTGGCTACCCCAGGTCATGGAACCCAGGCCTAGAGCACTGACTTTTATATCACTATGACCTAACTGACGGTATTGCATGCTGGTCCCCCGATTTTAACGCTGAATAAATTGAAAATACTTATCTGGCTCATGCCTGGGTATTCTATGATTGATAGTAACTACTCAGGTACCTTATATGTCCCAATTTTGTCATTTCGACCAGTTCCGCATTTGTGATGATGGGAGAAATCCCGTTTACGATAGTTTCACGAGATTCCTTACTAGAGCACGCCTTAGAAATTGTTCGAAATGACATATGCGGCCTACTTTAGATATCTGAGTAGTTACGATTAATAAATATAAACCAGACTGGTTTTTAACTATTTTGACTTACATAAGTAAGTTTTTTAGTACTTGGTGATGTTCTGCTTGATACATAATTATGTCATTCCCGCCTTTGCGGATTCGGCCAAAAGCATTTTATACGTCCTCAAACAGGCATTCAGCAAAACTTATTGAACTATTAGGAAATACAAATGATTAACCAGGGCTTTTTAAGTGATGACTTCCTTCTTCAGAGCGAAGCTGCCAGGGTTCTTTACCACAAATATGCTGAGGATATGCCTATTTACGATTTTCACACGCACCTTCCTGCTCAGGCATTGGCCGGGGATGTGGCCTTTGAAAATATGTCTAAAATTTGGCTTAATGGTGACCATTACAAATGGCGCGCCATGCGTGCTAACGGTGTTGATGAAAAGTACATAACCGGGGAGGGTTCCGACTGGGAGAAGTTCAAGTCCTGGGCTGTAACAGTACCATCCACTCTTCGTAATCCTCTTTATCATTGGACCCACATGGAGCTTAAAAAACCTTTTGGCATTTTAGGCAAACTGCTCAATAAAGATACAGCCAAAGAAATATACGATACATGTAACGAAAAACTCAAACTTCCCAAATACACTGCCCGCGGTCTTTTACAGCAGTGGCGCGTAAAAGTAGTATGCACAACTGACGATCCTGTGGATTCTCTGGAGTCTCATAACAAAATGCAGAATGATCCCCTTTTGCGCATTAAGGTTCTTCCCAGCTTCCGTCCGGATAGAGCCATGGCAGTAGAAGACCCTGACGCATTTATAAAATGGGCAGAAGCTCTGGGGCAGGCGGCCAATGAGGATATTAAGGATGTTGACAGTTTCCTAAGCGCTCTTAAAAGCCGTCACGACTACTTCCATAAAGCAGGCTGTAGAATGTCCGATCATGGTGTTGATTATACTTATTCGGAGAATTATTCCTTACAGGAAATTAAGAAAATCTATGAAAAACTGCTTAGTGGGCAAAAACCGGATACCTGGGAAGCATTAAAGTTTAAATCATTTATAATGTATGAGTCTGCTGTAATGGACGCTGACAAAGGCTGGACCCAAATGCTGCATATTGGTGCTTTGCGAAATAATAATATCAGGATGTTTCTGCGGCTTGGTCCAGATACAGGTTTTGACTCCATGGGCGATATAAGCATAGCGCGCTCTCTTTCAAGGTTTCTTAACAGGCTGGAGCAAATTGATAAACTGCCCAAAACCATTTTATTTAACCTTAATCCCAAGGATAATGATGTACTTGCCACCATGATGGGTAATTTCCAGGGTGGGGCTATACCCGGTAAAATGCAGTTTGGCTCCGGCTGGTGGTTTTTAGATCAGAAAATAGGCATGGAAAATCAAATCAACTCACTTTCCAACATGGGCCTTCTAAGCCGCTTTGTGGGTATGCTTACAGACTCAAGGAGCTTTCTTTCTTACTCAAGACATGAGTATTTTCGCAGGGTTTTGTGCAATCTTATCGGTCAGGATGTTACTAATGGTGAGCTTCCAAGAGACATGGATCTCCTGGGCAAAATGGTTCAGGATATATGTTTTAATAATGCTAAAAATTATTTCGGGATAGATCTGGAATAGGGTAGGCCGGCGCAATTAATCAAAATGGTAGAGGCTCCCGATGCAAAGCATCGGCTCCCGATGCAAAGCATCGGCT
>CAZRWX010000070.1:0-14078 GCA_964603925.1 uncultured Bifidobacteriales bacterium
GCACCAAATCCACGCCCCGAGGGTCAAATTCCCTCCCCCAGTGTCTGAATCGCAGATATAAACTTTTTTTATAGATATAGCCTGGAAATAATAATAAAATGACCATAAATATATAACCTGATTTATCAGTTCACGTTTTTACACTTAAACTGTATAAAAAGTTTTCGCTTATATGAAAATTGTACCTAAAATACTTACTCCCATACTCCTGGTACTTGGCGTCGTTCTTATTGCTTTTTTTACTACTCAGTATTTTATTATCGGTGAAAAAGTTGAGAGCATAGTGGATGATTGCATACGCACTACATCCAATATTTTAGAAAAGCAGATGACTTATTTTATAGAGTCAGGGGAAATGGAGGAGTTTTCCAAGCATCTCCGGCATATTATCGACGACACAATATTCAATAAAAGTATTGAGCAGCTAGGGTTCCTGAATGGCGGCTTTAAAACCTCTTTTTCGGCTGGTAATGGTAATAAGCATATAGAGGTTCCCGGCAATATCCAAAAAATGCTTGTTGCAGACTTTCAACCTATTCTTCATGTTACAAAAACTCATGTCGAGCTATTTTCACCAGTTAAAATCACCGCAACTTGTATCGATTGTCATGAGACCATGAAAAAGGGGGCTTTAGGTGCGGTAATTTATGAGAAGTTTTCCCTTAAAATGCTTATCCAAATGCAGCGCTTTAACGCATTGTATGGGGTTGCCGCTATCCTCATAATTTTTACTCTTTGTTCTATTGCGGCTTTAATTGTATTTTCAGGCTCCGGCAATTTGCCGGGGCCTTTTTATTATCCCTACATCATTTCTATGTTTAAGATGACCGGCATATTTATCAAATTAGGTTCAACACCGTCAGGGTTAAGGTATATGTTATATGGCATCATTATTTTTAGACACACTTAAGGGCATCAAGCGCGAACGCCCTCCTGTGTGGTTCATGCGACAGGCGGGCCGCTGTCTGGCCAACTACAATAAACTGAGGGAAACATACAGCTTTATGGAGCTTATGGAGACCCCGAGCCTGGCGGCGGATGTTACCCTAATGCCAGTGCGGGAGCTGGGTGTGGATGCCGCCATTCTCTTTTCGGATATCCTTGTTATTCCTCAGGCACT
Organism: uncultured Bifidobacteriales bacterium; assembly: GCA_964603925.1. Classification (GTDB taxonomy): domain Bacteria; phylum Fibrobacterota; class Fibrobacteria; order UBA11236; family JADFYW01; genus CAZRWX01. Next base: position 1,121 of record CAZRWX010000070.1, read on the forward strand.
TGGTATGAGCCTTACTTTTACATCAGATGGACCAAGGTTCGAGACAGCTTTAAAAGATATAGCCCAACCAGCCAAAGCTTTAAAACCCAACCCAGAGCGCCTTAATCACGTCTATGAGGCCATTACAGAGATTATTAAGCAAAAACCCGCAGATATCCCCCTCATAGGCTTTTGCGGGGGGCCACTCACAGTTATGTGCTACATGGTGCAAGGCCTGGGTACCAACCATGAGTTCCCGGACGCTGTCTCTATGTTCCAAAAAAACAAAGAGAAGGCCCATGCCATATTAAACATGATTACGGATATGTCCATCCATTACGCCCTGGAGCAGGTTAAGCATGGTATTCAGGCCTTCCAGCTTTTTGAAACCTGGGCGGGCCTTATACCCTCCTCCTTATATTTTAGCGACATCATGCCATATGTTGATAAGATAATCAATGCCGTAAGGAGTAAAAGTATACCCGTAATCTTCTACCCCAGGCTGATGGATGAAGACATTTTTAATGTTACCGCAGATGTTACCGACGCACTCAGCATAGATACAAATAAATCTCTCACCCACATAAGAGATAATATAGACCCGGACATAGTCCTTCAAGGTAATTTTGACCCTGAGCTGCTATTAAAAGACTGGGCCACTATAGAGGAGCATTTAGCTGAATTTGGCGCCTATGGCCGCAAAGATCACAAGTGGATCTTCAATCTGGGCCACGGAGTATTGCCTACAACGGACAGCGCCAACCTGGCTAAACTGGTACAGTGGGTTAAGGCCTACAACTGGCAGCGGTAGTTAGTTTAGATCCTGAATATGGTGCATACTTCGACTCCGCTCAGTATGACACTAATTGTTTTTGTTTTTCCATCGTCATAATGAGTACGCGTTTGTCATCCTGAGCGGAGTCGAAGGAGACAAACATAGGGGTGACTAAAACAATAATCACAACCTAGACAATACTTACTTAACAAATAAAAAAACCCCGGTGTATTAAAGCACCGGGGTTTTTGTTTAAACTTTGGCTAATTTACTTAGCAGCGGCCTTTTCCAGGTTAGGATGAGCAATTGTCTTTAATTGTTCTTCATATTTAAAGTCTTTGTAAGTTGGTGATTCCTCGTTATGGCATTTTTTACACAGAGCCTCGTCTGGTATAATGAGCCCGGCGGCTATTGCTTTTGCCTTATCCTCCATGGTCTTTTTGCTTTTGTAATCTTTACCAGCGCCGTGGCAGCTTTCACATTGTACACCATCCTCCATATTAAAGGTGGAATCAATAAGTTTGGCATCTACACCAAAAGCTGTAACGTGACATTTTAAACATTTTTCGCTTTTTTGAGGATCACCAGTAATACCGGCTTTTTTGGCTGCAGCTTTAGCCTCATCAGTGCCAAGAGTTTTGTATGCCTTGGCGTGGGCGCTCTCCTGCCATTTTTTATACTGGTTACCTGTCTTTGCCTTTTTATGGCAAGTTTTGCACTTGGAAGCACCGATGTAGTTGTGCTCACCGCCAAAGGCATTTACACCCCAAAGTACCAGGGAGAAAGCCAAAAATAACTTGCTGAGTATTTTCTTTTCCATATATATCTCCTTTTTATAATAACCGGTTAAGGCGCGGGAATATAAAGCCTACAGACTTACTGGTAATTTATGAAATATAACGCTTTTAAATCAATAAACATTCATAATATTTATTAGAAATTGTCCACATCAGGCAATAAATGAGTATATCATCAGCCCCACCAGTGTGAACGCGGTTATTAGGGCGGAGAATTCGAATAATTTAACCCAAAAAAGGTATCTAATTGACGGCGGCGGGACATATAAGCCTTCCAGCTTATTTTCTTTAACCAGCTGACGGTATTCTCTGGGCCTCTCCTCCTTAAAAACATCAAGAGGCACTTTTCCAGTAAAAATAACCGTATCCATAGGAAACTTTTCCGGCCGGAAATGGGTATTAAAAAAGTGAATAGTAAAGATAAAGCCAATAGCCAACAGGGCCTCATCGCTATGAATAATAGTGGCGACATTAATAACCCACCCGGGGAAGACCATGGTAAAAAGCTCTGGGAACCATAAAATAAGACCCGTACTGCCGATTATGGCCACGCCCCAGAAGACAGCAAAATAATCAAATTTTTCCCAGTAAGTCCACCTGCCATATTCGGGTTTATCACCTAAGCGATGACAGTCTATACAGACTGCCGTCACCAACAAACCACTGCTGTCCAGGGCCCTACCGTGTATACTCATTTCATATTTATTAAGATGCTTTATCATTTGGCTGCCCTCTTTATGGCACTTGCCGCAGGTGATGGGAATATTCATCACAAAGGTGGGAGAGGCCGGGTTGCTTGATGGGAGCATATTGTGCCTGCCGTGGCATGTCACACAGGTAGCAGTCCCGTGGACTGAACGGTTAAAAACCTTTTCTGACACATATAGCCCCTTACGGGGGGTCTACCCACTTTCACGGTTATTCTATAAGGCCACCAGTATGGCAATCACTGCAGTTTGACTCCCGCCACTCCCCCTCTATATCAACGGGATGACGAAATTCCAAACCGGCGGTATTTGCCTCAACATTACCCGGAGGGCCCTGCTCTATAATGGTATGACAGGTATTGCAGTTCCTGGTTATAGCTTCACCGGCCTTATTTTTATGGCCGCCGTCGTGGCAACGAAAACACCCGGGGGTAATTAAATGCCCTATGTTATCGGGATATTTATCCCATTTTGCTTTCATCTCCGGGAAGAAGTTATCATCATAAATATCCAGAATCTGGCGGATAGCGCTAGTAACTTTATTAGTATTTTGCTGATAATATTCAGAGTGTTTAGAACTGTAATAAGCCAGCAATTTTTTTTCAATGGATTTAAAAGCCGCCGGTTTAGTGGTGTATTCCTTATTGTATAGTTCCAGAGCTTTAGCCTTTATCCCTGGGATATCGGGGGAAATAATACCAAAGGCCATGGCTTCATTAAGAGTGCGATATGGGGCCTTAAATTTATGGGAGGGACGGTTATGGCAGTCTATACAATCCATTTTACGTATTAAAGCCTCTGGAGGTGACCCTTGAGCGTATTTGGAGTTCCCTGATGTAAAGATCTTTTCTTCCCCTTCCTTATTTATGGTTTTAATCCAGGTTATTTTTTGCCGACCGCTGTCTTCGGCCACATAATATATATCTGCGTTTACATTCATATGAGAGTGAATCCCCTCTTTTTGATGGCCGCCGCCGCCAACCTTTATCAGCATGCGCAGCCGCCATCTATCCCATTCCTCTTCCCTTTCGGTGAGGAAATAGTTATAGCTTAATTCCAGAGCCCCAAAAAACTTTTTGGGCCAGTGGCATTGTTCGCATGTCTCCTGGGCAGGCCTGAGATTATGAACAGGCGTGGGAATGGGGCGTGGAAAATTTTGTAACAGGACCGCGAAAATTTGACCTGTACCAGATAATTTGGATTTTACAAACCACCCCGCCCCCGACCCTATATGACACTCAACGCATTTGACCCGGGCATGAGCTGAGTTTTGATAAGCGGTATATTCCGGGTCCATCACTTCATGGCATAAAGTGCCGCAAAACTCATTGGTCTCCAGGTAGTGATAACCCTTATATACGCCCACCAGAGTGGCCAGGAAAAGAATGCTGCCGCCAAAGGAAAAAAGAAAAATAGCGTTTCGGTGGGACGGTATGGAAAAGTCAATAAAAAAAGGCACAAAATCAGAGGGGGATATTCCCCGTTTAATCCGAATATGCTTCTTTCTAGCACCATATATAATGAGGCAGACCCCCAGAAGAAGACATGGGGGCAAAATAATATATGTTATTAACCCAAGATACAGGCTTTTCTCCGGGGCGAGAAACTCTGCAGCAAATAAAAGCGCTTCTATTACAAAGAAGATAAGGGTAATAATAAGGCCTACCAGTGACAGGCGATTCTGGAATAATGTGGGAACTTTAGAAAAAGAGCTAGTACCTGCTCCTGTAGGGTGCTTCCAGGGTTTGGTTTTATTTTTCAAAATACCCCGACATGGTTAAATGGTATTAACTGTTGCCGCGTACTATCGCCGCGCAATAAGCCACCCGCTTATAAGCAGGAAGGCTATTTCAAAAATCACATACACCAAAAGGTTAACGCCCACCCCGGAACTGAACCCATAGGAATGAAGACCCACACCAAGAAGGTTAACCCCGAACCAGGCAAACATTACTACCACCGCGCAAAGCACACTGCCTATGGCCATGCCTAAATCCTTGATGGTGGCACCCAGCCGGGCATGGAACAGTATGGAGCACCAGAGCACTATCAGAAGAGCGCCGTTCTCTTTTGGGTCCCACCCCCAGAACCTGCCCCAGGATTGATCGGCCCATATACCGCCCAGCACAGTGCCGATAAAGGTGAATATAAAACCAAAGGCCAGTATGCCATATACAGCTTTGCTGGTATCCTTAAGTTTGGAGCTATCTGAGGAAAATAAAACCTGTAGTATATAAATATGCCCCGCCACCGCCGCCGCACAGCAGCCCGCGTAGCCCATGGAAATTGTAATAACATGGGACGCCAGCCAGAAGTTGGAGTCCAGTACCGCCACCAGCATACCCATGGTGTCGCCCTCAAGGGCGTACTTCTGAGCCATAAGGAGCATAGCCACGCCCATAAAGCCGGCGATAATAAGACCCATGATCTTCTTTTGAATAGCCTCCAACCCAAGGCCTAATACCACACTCATCCACCCCACAAATACAAAGGTCTCATACAGGTTGGTGACTGGGGGGCGGCCCATAATCATCATACGCCAGAGTATGCCCACGCTATGGGGTATGAGCGCCCCTATGGTAAGAATGATGCCCAGAGGATAAAGTGCGCGCCGCCATAATACCATTGCCAGAAGGCCGACCAGGGTGGACATTATATAAAAGACGCGTGCCCAGGTAAACAACTGATATTTATTGTATTTGACCTCCAGGCCGATGCGCCCCTTATCTACTTTGCCTTTGAAGTGATTATCAACTGCGGATTTATATAAAGCGGCAGCAGTATTAAAACCATTTTGATTACCCGACCGGTAATGGGCAGCCAGAGCGCCAAGATGGGCCAGCTCCAGCTTAAAGTTCTCAGCATTAGCAGGTTCATTTAAAGCACCCCAGGGCGCTAACCAGGTCTCCCTGTCAGCAGTATCAAACACGGGTAGAATGGTGAGAGGACCCCTGGCGTAATGACGCGACCACTGGCTCAGAGTGCGGCCTAATGTCAGGGCCTGATTAAGCGCTGCGCTGTCAATGCCGACCCCATCAGAGGCAGGAGCGTTGATAAAATTATTAAGCTCTTCAGATTTTACATACAACTCCAGAAAGGAATGGTCCCCGCCCTCAAGTGCCAGGGCCTGTGCCAGGCCAGGGTAGGAAATTGAAAAATCCTCAAAAGGAATAGCGAAATGCAAACTGGAGGTTAAATCGTCCCAGGCGCTCAAGTTCATGTAAAGGCGAAAAATGCCGTTTTGCACTCTGGTTCTGTTACTTTGCTCTATCTGGTTAACCTCGCCCGCCAGCTTATAGAGCCTGCCTATGCCATTTTCCAGATCGCTGTGACTGAACCTGCGGGCAGTCTCAAGGGAAAGACCCATGGCGGTGATGACCTCCATATCGTTGACCATGAAAATTTTGTAGTGACGGGCCGCTGAGGGGGTAAAAATAGTACGCGCCAGCCAGTGCAGGGCGCTTTGGCCATCATAAGTACTTTTACCCGAAAACTGCAGCAGCATATGGCGGGCATAGGAGTCCAGTGGCTTTTTGCGGCCGGCGTCCAGGATGACAACATCCTCTAACTGACTAACATCTTTAAGGCCGGCTAATGATGTGGTATCCGCGCCTGAACAGTAAAGTGAAACCGCTAGAATAATAATGAGTGCGCGGGCGTGTGTGGTGAAGAGATTATTAAGCATGCACCCTCCTGAGCCGGTTGGCGTATTTGGATAACATGAGAAAGAAGTGAACGCACATACCCAGAGAGATAATTAGACTGGCAATGTAGGGCAGCATCCTGCCGGGGTTTTTTACTACTGATAAGGTGGAGGACTCCCCTGCCTCTGACTGCGAATAAGATGATTGATAAAATGTAAAGTCATTATGCCGGAAGGGTTTGTTCATGGATATGACTACCTCCCGCTCCAGACCGGAGGTATTGATCATAACGCGGCTTTCGAAACTCTTTGCCATACTGGTGCCGGGATATTCGTCTTTTTTAAAGTCGATAAGCTTGACAACCAGCGGCAGGACATGCTGCTTGCGGCGCAGCATAAAATGAACTGTTTGTGAACCAAGCCGAACTGCAACGGGCAAAGTCTCCAGACCGTAGACCAGCACCGGCTGCTCGGTGCCCGGAGATTGGGAGGCGCTGACTTTAAGGGTAAGGCCGGGAATATTTTTAGTAGGGTCACCAGATGACGGCTGCCCCGTAAGCTGCCCTATACCCGAGGCATTGGCATAAAGCTGGGCGCCTGGCCCACCGACAAAAGCCTGGCAATTGGGGTAGTAGTCATCAACCTGTGCCTGCACCCCAATACCCTTAAAGGTGAGGACATCCCCCTGCTGGAGCCCCGATAATGACCGGGCGGAAACATTTTTGACTAATTTGCCGCCCTCCATAGCCTGGACCCAGGCGGCCACCTCCCAGAGGTAGTAGTCTGAAGCGGTATTGAGCCCCTGCCCCTCACGCAAAGTAAGTGAGGACTCCTCGGAAAAATGAAGCGTGTACCCTGAGCCCACAATAAGTAGCAACAGACCGCAATGGGTGAGGATATGACCCGACTTGGACCACTTGTAGGAGGTACGAAAAATAAGGACACATAAGAGGTTAAGAAGCGCCACCCAGAGAAAGAGGCGAGCGCCCGGTAAGGGGATGTAGCCGCCGGCCAGAAAAAACCAGGAATTGAAAATGACTTTTTTGGTAATGTACAGACCATGTGAAATTTGATACAAAGTACCCCAGAATGTAAGGACAAAAAGCCATAGCAAACATACCAGGGTAAGAGTATTAGACGTGAGGAAGGCAATAACACCGGATTTTTTAAATAACACGCTCATAGGGTCAGCTTATGTTTTTAATGGATTGGCACAGCTTGAGAAACTTAGCTCTGTTTTCGTTTAATAAACTTTTGGGTGCAAAAAGCTTTACAAAAATAGTTTTGCCCTGGTTTGTGATAACGGCCGCAAACCCCGACAGGTCTGAGGTTTTAACCTCAGCTGGCACTGTGGTCATGTCGACTAAAACACCCTGCATGCCGCCGCTGGTTTCAAAGCGCTGTTGTTTGTCAAGGTAAGCGCTTAATTGACTGACTGCAGGCACAATTAAATGAAGCTGCCCCATCCACCGCTTAACATTACCCGGCAGCCCGCCGGCCTCGCCAGGTAATTGAATAATGGTGCACACTGTTTTGTTATTGCCCTGCCGGATACTGAAGGCCGCCGCCCTGATACCGGTTGGCTTAATTTGCACCCAACCCTCTGGAACCTGCCACATTAAACTGGCGCTGTTAGCGGATTGCAGGAACGATTGAGAGTCGGCAGATGTCATGCCCATGTGCGGATCCGCACTCTGGTGCGGGTCGGTACCGGAATGCGGGTCTGCCATACCCATGTGTGGATCCGCACTGGAATGCGGGTCGGCCTGATTGGAGGAGGGGATTTCCACCTCCTGATAGTTGCGATCCTGCTTATCGTTTTTGCAGCCGTAAAGGAAAACCAGAACCAGCACAGTTGAAATAACAATTATTGAATATAGCCTCACAAATTACTCCTCCAAATTAACGTCCACTATTGTCAGCCTAAAACATTTCATGGAAACCCTATATGTATAGGGTGGATGTTTAATATAGCCAAAAATTAGGGTTTCCTGTAAATAATAATAAGGCCAAATCCCTGTCAATATAGCTTGAAAATAACCAGATAGCGTTTTTTCACCGAATATTGTCTTATTTGAAGATTATTTTAAAGTTAAAGGTTCGAGGCCGGAAAGGGTCGCTAACGCAAGCTTGAAGGAGTACAGCCGGAGGTTAATCGACACCCAATGACTATTTTAGACTAATACCCGCTAATTATCCTTAAAAAAATGTACTCATTGACTAGAAGTCTGTTTTAAGGTATAATAATTATGCATGCATTATGTGACATCATGGAGGCACTATATGAGTCAAATTACCTTGAGAAATCTTCCAGAAATAATCAATCAGCGCATAAGGCAGCTGTCACAGGAGTCTGGCCTTAGCCTTAATAAGACAATAATAGAGTTGTTGGGTAAATCCTTGGGTATAAGGGGTAATAATCCTAAGCAGAAAAGGGACGTATCAAAGCTGGCTGGTACCTGGTCCAAAAAAGACGAAAATGAATTCAATAAAAATACCGCTGTATTTAATAATATCGATCAGGAGCTATGGTCCTGATTATGAATATCTGCCTGGATACCAATGCCTATACAGCCTTTAAACTTAATCACAAAGTAGTCGTAAACTACATTAAAACAGCTGACCGCGTTATAATACCCGCTATTGTGTTGGGTGAGTTGTATGCTGGTTTCTATCAGGGGTCCAGAACCCAGTCAAATATTCATGAGCTCAATGAGTTCCTACAGTTAAGCGGTATTAAGGTACAAGAGGCAAATCAGGAGGTTGCGAACCATTATGGTTTAATAGTCAAAGAGCTCCGTAAAAAAGGTAAACCCATTCCTACAAACGATATCTGGATTGCGGCCACATGTTTTGCTGCGGCCTCTCAGCTTTTAACCCGGGACACACACTTTACAGAAGTTGCCAACTTGATTCTTGTGCCCTTTTAGAACAATGACCTCAGGCCTGTTGTTCTTCAAACCACTTGATCTTATTGCGCAGCTTTACCACATTGCCAGCGATAATGAGAGCTGGCGGCTCTATGCCCTCTTTTTTGGCCTTAGACTCTATACCACAAAGAGTGGCGGTAATTGTCTTTTGATTTTTGGTAGTACCCTGCTGGATTATGGCTATGGGCAGGTTGGGTTTGTACCCAGCCGCCAGCAGCTCTTTTACAATATTACCCAGGTTGCTTACACCCATTAAATACACCAGGGTGTCAGCCTGAGGTACAGAGAGGGTGCGTTTCTTGTTTTTAATGGACTGATGCCCGGTGGCCACAGCAAAATTATCCGCATAATGCCGATGGGTGAGGGGGATGCCCGCATAGGCAGTTGCTCCTAAAATAGAGCTGATACCCGGAATAATTTCGTAAGCCACACCCTGTTTGCGCAGATACTCCACCTCCTCGCCCCCGCGGCCTAATATGAATGGATCGCCACCCTTAAGGCGTACCACACTTTTGCCGGATTTGGCTAAATCAGCCAGCATTTTATTAATGTTGCCCTGGGGTACAAGGTGATTGCCCGCACGCTTGCCAACATCTATAAACTCTGCGCCTTTTTTAGCCTCTTTTAGTATAGCGGGGCTGGCGAGCTTGTCATAAAGAATAACATCAGCGCCGCGCATGAGGCGCTGACCCTTAACAGTGAGTAGCTCCGGGTCGCCGGGGCCTGCCCCCACCAGGTAAACTTTGCCTTTTTCCATTTTAGTCTGCATTTTGGTCCGTTTTTATCAAAAGATTAAATATAGCGCCACTATGGACAAAGACGAAGGGTAGATTAGGTCAAAGTCTTTAAAAATCTCCATTTTCTTAATCCGAATAATGATTCACTGTACCTGCGTCCGCGCCACGAAACTTTTCTACCTTAAATGAACATATCGGCAATAAACCTTCGTGATGAGGGTGGTTGGCCAAAATTGGAATTTCTGCTCAGGGGGGATGAATACGCACCCGTCGTGGGTGCGAAAGACAGCCATCAGCTATTTTTGAATAGGTATGGAAATTGAAGGGAATTGGCATGAAAGATGAATTGAAGCAGGCGAGAGCCATTGTCGAGGTGATGAAGAACTCCACTTGGCAGGGATTTGCTCTTGCAGAAGCATATGTAGCCGCTTTAGACGCCCAATCGAAGGATGAGCAAGCTGCGATAGCCCGAAAGCTGTACGAAACCGGGTCCTATTCGCTGAAGAAGTCGAACGAAATTGTCCCTACACTGAAGGACAAGGGATTCATTCAGCTTCTCAAAAACAGAGAACGGACCGGTTCGGCTGCCAATCCTATCACAAAGTTATTCCCTGCGGCAATCACTGAGCAGCGTTTTGTTGATGAGCTGGACAAACTTCGTGAGAAACGGACCAGTATTGATTATGGTGATGAACGGAAATCGGGACATACCCTCGTCGATTTCAGCATAACGGAAGGTGAACTCTGCTTGCCCGTGAATGTGAAGAACGCCGGAACCCGTTTTGAAAACGCGATGCAGTTGGTAGCCATTGAGCCCAATGACTGCATACCTATCCCTGCATACAAAGCTCATGATGCAATCGAAAAAGAGCCGAACCTTCTTTACGCTGTAGCTGTCGACTATACGTTGCTGGACAAAATCAAAGCGCATTTGCTGCCGCTCTTCAACGAGCGCGAAGAAGTTGTTTGGGAGATTCTCAACAAGTACTCCGGTTCGCGAATTCGAAATGCGGAAGATAACTTCATATACGGGATGGTGGCAAAACACTGGGAGCAATTCTATTCAGATATCGCAGATACACCCTTTCGGGTAATCTCAGCTCGCAAGTCGATAAGAATACTTCAGACAAAACCCAAAAGGACACCAGGGATTGGCCTTCGAGCTTGGGGGACTGGAGCCAGCGCGGAGGTCAATGTCCACATCTGCGTATCAGAAGAAACAAAGGATTGGACAGAAATATTTGACAGAATTCAATCCAAAGGGCTGGAGGATATCATTGGTGCAATCAACAGAAAACGAACTGAAGTAGTCTACGACCCGGAGATATAATAATGAATGTCATAAGTCTTTTTTCGGGAGCAGGGGGCCTGGACTTCGGCTTCGAAGCAGCAGGATTCCGTATCGCATGCTGTAATGATTTTGACAAATATTCATGCGCGACCCTGCGCTTGAATGGGAGTAAAAATGTAGCAGAAGGACCTATTGAGGAGTTCTCAACCGGTGATCTTCTCCATATGGGCGGAATCGGACAATCTGAAGTTGATGTGCTCATTGGTGGTCCTCCCTGTCAGCCTTTTTCAAAATCAGCTTATTGGACGAAAGGTGATACGCTTAGACTGAAAGACCCAAGAGCAAATACTCTGACACACTACTTCCGATTCGTTGAAGAACTTCAACCTCGTTCCTTCTTGCTGGAGAATGTTCACGGCCTTAGTTATAGCGGCAAAGAGGAGGGATTTCAGTTTATACTGAAAAGAATTTCACAGATTAATAGAAAATGCGGCACAGGCTACAAGCCCTTCTGGAAGGTCATCAATGTTGCAGACTACGGCGTGCCGCAACTCCGGGTGCGATTTTTCTTGGTAGCCTCTCGAGACGGTGCTGAATTCACATTTCCAACTGCGACTTGTCGCTCGATTCAATCGGAAACTTCGAGTTTGTTTGACGATAACCGGCTACCTCCACACGTTGGCGCGTGGGAAGCAATTGGCCGTATTGAATTGGACACCACACAGAAACTAGATGTCGGTGGCAAATGGGGTGACCTCCTCCCATCTATCCCTGAAGGGGAGAACTATCTCTGGCACACCGAGCGCAAGGGTGGATTGCCACTTTTCGGATGGAGGACTAGGTATTGGTGCTTTTTGCTAAAGCTGGCTAAACGACTTCCGAGTTGGACTATTCAGGCCCAGCCGGGGTCGGCAATTGGACCTTTCCACTGGGATAATCGCAGACTTAGTTGGCAAGAAATGGCAGCGCTCCAGACGTTCCCCACGAGCTTCAAAATTGAAGGTCCACGGGTTGAAATCCAACGACAACTGGGGAATGCGGTACCCTCGCTCATGGCGGAAATTCTTGCGAATGAAATGGCAAGTCAGCTCCTTGGGAGGAAAGCTGAGAATGCCCCGTCTCTTGCTGTAAAGAGGTCAGAACAAATACCTTCGCCGGAGAAGGTATCACCTGTTCCGAGGAAATACAGACATCTTGTAGGTTCCCATGATGCCCATCCGGGAACAGGAAAAGGACCCATGAGTTTGTTACGAAACCAGAATACAAAAGCTGACGCGCAAGATGGACAGCAACAAAGGCTCGCATTTGGGTAAATCTGCATAAGTCGGAAGAGAAGAACAAAGACGGCCCGTCCTGGGCCAATCCCCCCTGAGCAGAAATCCCAACTCTGCGCTCCTGCGTCGCTTGCCCTTCGGGTCGGCCAACAGCGGCAAGCCAAAATGGTCGTTCCACCGGCGGCACTCAAGGCATTCGGCAGCTTCGTAAGCCTCATGTCCATTCGTGTCCAGCCGGTTCCACTTGTCGGCTTCCAGCCGCCACCACATCGGCTGTGCTGCAGCACGTTTTGCAAAATCGGGCTTCATCCACCGATTATGAAGTTACTTCGCGATAATGAGATTATCAACAAAGAAACAGGTATTCACATGCCGTATGTACTGGAGAATGAAATATAAACATCGCAAGCTTTTTCAGTATCCATCTGTTAACAATAGTAGGCTTAATATGCCAGAATCAAAGGCGGAATGATTATGCTAAATTTATATTTCAAACATCATGTTAATAAAGAATATACCCTGATTGGTTTATTCAGACAAATTCAATTGGAGTTCACAGTTGATCGAGTTATTTATCCAGGATGCTATGTTCATATTACTCCTTCATTGATTTTTCCTGATGTAGTATACATTGATTCATTTAGAAATGTAGATAAATTCTTTGCAAGCTCAGACGTGAAGGAATTTATAGATAAGAATAAAGAATATGATGAATACTCAAAAATCAGATTCTATCATCAGGATTATAACAAAGATATTCAAGAAGAGTTAGAATCGTTTGATGTAATTATGGTTCCTCAGCAGAATCTGTGGGTAAGTTCATAT
>CAZRWX010000071.1:0-13835 GCA_964603925.1 uncultured Bifidobacteriales bacterium
AGTGACTGGAGTTCAGACGTGTGATCTTCCGATATTTCTTTGTTTGGCTATCTTTGCTGTAATTTCTGGTTCAAAACCGAAGCGATTTTCTTTAATAATGATGTTTTTAATAACTTCACTCTTAAAAACTTTATAACAGGTTTCCATATCAGTAAGGTTTAAATCCGACATCATATTTGAGAAAAGGGTAAGAAACTGGTTCCCCACGGAATGCCAGAAATAGAGAACACGGTGCATTTTGGAGGAGATAAAACGGGAACCATAAACCACATCTGCCTTGTCCTGCAATATGGGGGAAAGCAACAGCGGGTACTCGTTAGGGTCGTATTCCAAATCTGCATCCTGGATAATGACAAAGTCGCCCTTTGCCTCTTTAATGCCCCGACGTAAAGCGGCGCCTTTACCCATATTTTGGTTTTGGCAGTGCAGGCTTATGCAGGAATACTCCTTTTGCAACTCTTGTACTACCTGCCTGGTACCATCAGTGGAACAATCGTCTACCATGATAATTTCTTTTTCTATACCATCAAGTTTTACACTAATTACGATTTTAACAATGCTTTTAACAGTGGCTTCTTCGTTATACATGGGGATAATTACAGAAAGCAGCATAGGAAAACCCTTTTATTTTAAAGCCGGATTTATAATGGGTAAATGGCTTATTAAAAACATTTAACCATTATAATATTATTTTACTCAGTTATGTCGAAATTTATACTTAGCATCTATTTGCTTTTTTCGAGGATCATTCGCTTCATATTTGGCCGCGTTGATCTTAAAGGCTTTTTTGAGCTGTTATACTGGCGTTACCGTCTGTTATTGGAGCGGCATCTTAAAAAAGACCATTATGAGTATTTTTACACGGGCTATTTTGACCTGGACAGGGCTTATTATCGGAGCAAAAACGTTCTGGATATCGGCTGTGGTCCCAGAGGCAGTTTGGAATGGGCAAATGGCACCTCCTGCCGGGTGGGACTTGATCCCCTTGCCTTAAAATATCAAGCGCTTGGAGCTTCCAGGCATAAAATGGAATATATCTGTGCTGGGAGCGAAAATATACCATTTAAAGAAGGCTCTTTTGATGTGGTTTGTTCCTTTAACTCTTTAGATCATGTTGATAATCTGGATAAGGCTGTGGCTGACATTATTCGAGTACTTGCTCCGGGTGGTATTTTCCTGTTAATCACAGAAATTCATACTACTCCCACTGTGTGTGAACCTTCAGCTTTCGGCTGGGATATTACCGGGAAGTTTAAGTCGGCACTTACAATATTGGAGGAGCGCCATTATGAAAAGTCAAAAGGTATTTATCAGAGTATAAAAGCCGCGGCCCCTTATGATCAATCTGATAAAACTAAACGTTTCGGTATATTGACGGTTAAAATGATAAAACCTGAGACAGCAATTACCGGCCCCGCCAATACAATAACCCTAAACTGAAGTGGCCGCTGCAGTGTTTATACTACTTCCACCCTGCAAGCATTTCACTATTTGCTTTCATCATTTCGGTTAGCATTTTGTGAACCAGGTCGGGATCGATATTAATTAAAGGGTCTATAAGCATGGCTTGCAGCGCCAGCTCTTTACTACGTGAAATAGCCGCCTGCATAGTTAGCTGCTGGGCTTTGGTTATCCGGTGTAAAAGCACATTTATGGCCTCGGGCAGCTGCCTGGCTACAACTGGTTTTATACTGTCCAACCGGAACTGGGAGTTTGACTCTACCACATGCCCCATTGGCAGCTCTGGTATCTGGCCCTGATTAGGAATATTTATATTGGTATCCAGGTCTTTGATACCTGTAAGGGCCAGTATTTGATCCACCCCCTCCTCGCCGGATGGTTTTAGTCTCTTTTTATTTGTAACCAGATTTATAGGGCCCAGTTTAGCCCCGGGAGCGTTACCGGGGGGTGCCCAAGTGCCCATGCGATAGCTTGATGGGGTGTAAGTGACCCCATACCTATGGAGAGTTTGCATAGAGGATAGATACCAGGGTACAAATTCCACCAGGTGCCTGTCCTCAGCTGCGCCTAGAACCCCGAAGCGACGATAAAAATCATGTGATATAAGTTTTTGGCTATCGAAGAATTTGCCCTCATCCTGCATTTTAGTGGCTAGCGCGGTTTTATCTGACCAGTGGCCCTTTTCTTGTAAATATTTCTGCAGGAGAGGGAAAAGATCCTGCCCTTTATATGTTGCCTGGGAAATAAAAGTAAAATGATTGAGGCCGCTAATATCTGTTTTAATTTTTTGACGGGACGGAGGGGAAATACCCCAGTACTTAGCGGCAAGTTCGCTAAGATGATACTGGGTACCAAATACCTCGTGACAGCAGCCGAAGGCCTTGATATCCGGCTCTGCCTCATACAGGGCCTGGGTGCAGAGTGTCATGGGGTTGGTATAATTAATAACCCAGGCCTTGGGGCAGTGTTTCATAATCATTTGAGCAAAGTGGAAATAGGTGGGTAAAGTACGCAAAGCGCGGCTTATGCCGCCTGGGCCAGTGGTGTCGCCCACAGTCTGTAATATGCCGTATTTAAGAGGAATTTCCAGATCATTAGCCATCATCTGCATGGGCCCTGGTAATATTGAAATGAAAACAAAGTCCGCCCCCCTGAGAGCGCTGGAAAGCCTGCTGCTGGCGGTTACTTTAAATCTGGTTTTGGAATCCGGGTGCTTGAAAATATTGTCACCAATTAAGGTGTTTTTTCTGGCTGCCGGCAGGTTCAGGTCAAAAAGCGCCAGCTCTCCTTTGAGATAAGGGGTAAGAGCTAGATCTGTCATTATCATCCTGGCCCAGTACTTACTGCCGCCCCCTATATAGGCAATTTTAATATCTATGACCTCTGGTTTGGCTGCCATGCGAACTCCTTTGACCTTATAAATATGGTAGAAAAGATATTAATAATTACCCGGTATGTAGCCTTGCTCCCGTTTAAACTGGCGGATTACATCACGAGATGTCACCGGGCATTAAGTTGTCAACTTCTGGAAGTGAATGTCCGCAGCCACTTTCTGCCGTTTTCTACCCAGATTCCATAACCCATGAAAATACCTAAAAGTGCGCCGCAAAGGCCAGAAAACCATGTGACCCTGGTGCTGTGATCTGAATAGCTAGTAGTAGATTTAATATCCAGATCCAACCATGTATATGCCCAGTCTGTGGTCAAACCAAAAAGGATGGCGCAGACGGCGATGGAGGCTAGATAAATGGCCAGGAACTTCTTTCCCAGTATTTTATTTACCAGTACCATGGTAGCTATATTGGTGGCGGGACCCGCTAAAAGGAATACCAGAGCCGTACCCGGGCTCATGCCTTTGGCTATAAAGGCTGCTGCAATAGGTGTAGAAGATGTGGCGCATATATACAGTGGTATGCCTGCTGCCAGCATGATTAACATGGCCCAGGGACCGCCATCCATATGATTTTGTACCCACTGGGAGGGCAGATAAAAACTAATAAGCCCGGCCAGAATTAAGCCCTGAACCAAGTAAAGGGAAATAGAGGGCAGCAGATCAGTAAAACTGTAGTATATACCCTCAGACATGCGTTTAATGAGAGAGCCCTGGGGGGCTTGCTCCTGGCAGCACCCGCAGTTAGAGTCTTCTTTCTTGACTGAAATAGTGTCATAGACACTGTCATCGGCTTTATCCACAGCATTGGTAAAAATGCCCGCAAACAGCGCGGTACCAAAGGCCGCCAAGGGCCTGATTATGGTTAAGGGCAGGCCCAGTAAGGCGTATGTAATAGCCATGGAGTCTATGCCGGACTCGGGCGTGGATATGAGAAAGGATGTCGTAGCCCCCCGGCTGGCACCGCTTTTTCGCAATGAAGCAGCCACTGGCATTACGCCGCAGGAGCAAAGGGGTAATGGTACCCCGAAAAGGGACGCCCTTAAAATACTGCCAAAACCTTTGCCGCCGAGTTTTTCTTTTATCTGGTCTTCATTAATAAAGGCACGGATTAAGCCGGCCAGCATGAAACCAAACAGCAAATATGGGGCTGCCTGAGCAGTCATAAGCCATATTTCTTTGAGAATACTGATAATCATTTTAACCGGTAAAATTTAGCTAGAACTATGGAAACTTATAATACCAAAATACCTAATATTAAAAGATTAGGAGAATATCAACTAATATTGGTTGAAATGGAATTATTGATACCATAACCATACAGGCGCTCTGCCGCTCTATAAATCTGATACCTAAATTTAAGGTTCAGGAAAGATAAATTCATTGCCCTCCAGAAATGTCTACTCAGATCTTTTCCTTTTTCATATTCACGTCTCTCTGAGGAAAGGGGATCTCCACCTTGTTCTCCCGGAACTTTGTAAGTATCTGCATGTTAAGAGAGTCCAGCACTTTGCCCCGCAAAGAAGGCTCGGACACCCAGCACAATAGCTCGAAATTAAGGCTGGAATCGCCAAAGGTGCGAAAACGTACTCTGGGTTCGGGATCTTCGCAAACCTCGGTGTTCTCTCTGGCTATAGTCATGAGGATATTGCGCACCTTTTCTACATCGGAGCTATATGATACACCCACCTGAGCACGTATGCGGAATTTTGGATGGGGGCCGCCGGACTCGTTAATAATTTTGGAGTTACCCATAATAGCATTGGGTATGGTGATTTCCACATCATCGCGGGTAAGGATACGCGTACTGCGCACACCTATGTGGGTGACCATACCACGCTCACCAGAATCCAGTAATATATAATCACCGATTTTATAAGGAGCGTCCACTAAAATAAAGACACCTGCGAAAAGATTGGCCAGGGTGTCTTTAGCCGCAAAGCCCAGAGCAATACCCACTATACCCGCTGATGCCAGCCAGGCAGTAACATCAATATGCCAGAAAATGAAAATGAAATATATAGCGCCGCCGGTGAGTATCATGATGGCGAGATTTTTAAACAATGGCAATGTACTAGACTGTATGAGGTTGGCGGCTACACGCTGCCGGCTCAGGAATATCAATATCAGGTTTGTCAGCTTGATACCAAATCCCAGCCAAACTATCACACCCGTGGTACCCAATATGGCTGTTACCATAAAGACCAGTTTGCCGGGTAAAGGCAGCCTGGAAGCCGCTACAGCAAAACCAGCCAATATAATAGTGAGAAACAAAGGGCGGTGCAGGATGTCTATGAACCTGTTATCAAGGTCGGTTTTTGTTTTGCTGGCGTAATAACCCACTATACGGCAAATGATAATGTCACCTAGCTTGGCTGTAATTATGGAGGCCAGAGCTATATAAGCCGCCTGCAAGTATATGTTATCGCCCAGGTAAGAGAAATATGGGGATAACAAAGAGAGTGCCTTGTGCATATGGGCTCCTGATTTATTAAAATATGCTGTTCTTAAGGTAGAAAAACAAATTACCAGTCAGAACTGACGGCTCCTCCTGCCTTAATTATTTTAGATGTAATAGGGAGGTTATTATGAATGCAGATACAGTATATGGAAAAATGGCCCAGCTCAAGGTTATCCCCGTTATCGCTATAGAGAGTGCGGATTCCGCTCTGGGTTTGGCCGATGCTCTTTTGGAGGGCGGCTTGCCTATTGCGGAGGTTACCTTCCGCACGGCAGCAGCCCCCGATGCCATTGCTAAAATCCGCGATCAGCGCCCCGAGGTATTTTTAGGCGCCGGCACTTTGCTCACGCCCGAACAACTGCACAAGGCCAGGGATTGCGGCGCTGTCTTTGGTGTAGCTCCGGGTCTTAACCCCACAGTGCTCAATGAGGCTGTAAAAGCTGGTTTTCCTTTTTCTCCGGGTATAATGACACCCAGTGAGATAGAGGCTGCATTAGAAAAGGGCGTAAAGGTCCTTAAGTTCTTCCCGGCTGGTGCCGCAGGGGGCCCGGGTATGCTTAAGAGTATTGCGGCCCCATACGCTCATACAGGTGTGCGTTTTATCCCCACCGGTGGTGTAAGTGAGGCTAATCTTGGTGATTATCTGAGTATGAAGTCTGTACTGGCTGTGGGCGGTACCTGGATAGCCAGTAAAAACGACATAGCTGCAGGCAACTGGCAGGTTATCATAGATAACTGCAAACGTGCCTGTGACTCCGTTGCCGCTTTGAAGTAATTTGCTAAAGGTGATACCTGTTAGCGTGAGCGATGACCTTTACCGGCATTTATATGTTAACATGTACTCCGTTTTTAAGTGCGCTGAGGGGGCCCGTAACGGCAGCACAATAATGCAATTAGTAACGGCTGTTGCAGAACGCAATTAAAACGGGAGTAAAAAAATTAATACTTAATTGCAGGGCTGTG
This sequence comes from uncultured Bifidobacteriales bacterium, assembly GCA_964603925.1. Lineage (GTDB taxonomy): Bacteria > Fibrobacterota > Fibrobacteria > UBA11236 > JADFYW01 > CAZRWX01. Next base: position 6,276 of record CAZRWX010000071.1, read on the forward strand.
GATTATTATCAGCTTTTTTACTGGCGGCCCTTACCAGCCAGGCACCCCCCGCTATGAGGAAACCACCGGCAAAAAGCCCTGGGTTAAGAGCCTCTTTGAATACAAAGCCGATAATAATTGAGGAACCTATGGGTGTAAAGTAGGCCAGGGAACCAATGAATATTACCGGGCCGTTTTTGCTGCCATATTCCCAGAGAGTGTAGGCAATGCCTACCGGACCCACGGCTCCGAATATGACCCAGAAGGCCAGGGGCCAGGACAAAGATGGCATTTGCTGCCATTGGCCCATGTATAAGGCAATAGCCGCGGCAAGAAGGGCACAGATAGAGAAATGTAACGCTGTGCCTGCGTTTTCTTCTGGTATATGCCATTTCTTTAAATATATGGAATACAGGGCCCATAGGAACCCCCCGCACAAAGCCAAGGTGTGAGGTATAATACTGACCGGTATTCGGCCAATGGCGCCTGTTCCTACGGATAAAATTACTCCCGAGAACCCCAATAATATACCTGAGATTGCCAGCCATGGTTTGATTGTACCCCCAAGAAGTGCTATACCCAGTATTACAACCCACACAGGCCAGAGGTAATTTATAATGTTAATCTGGCCCAGGTCGCTCTCAGGAGCCATGGCGAAGGCCTGCCCCAGTATAATTGTGTAAATGGCTACACCAAAGAAGCCCGATATAATAACACGGGGAGGCAGTTTAATCAGGCTTTTAAGCGGCGTTTTTCTGACATACTGCAAAAGTACAGCTGTGAGCGCTCCTCCGCCGGTAATAAGTGATACATAGGCCATGGATCCCATGAGATCTGCGCCTTTACGGAAGCATACACCACTCCAGCACCATAATAGTACCGCACCAATTGCGGCCAGAACGGCCTTGAAACTGGCTGGAGCGTTTTTATGCATGCTTTAGCGTTTGGAGCTGCACTTTACACATACCTTTGCCTCTGGCACATGCATAAGGCGCAGATGGGGTATGGGCTGCTGGCAGCGGCCGCAGATACCGAACCCCGGAGTGTCTAAATTGTCCAGTACCTTTTGCAGGGCCTCCCGCCGGGTTCTGGACTTAACCAGAATAGAGTCGTTTACGGCCTTGTTGTTTATGGCGTCCATACGTGTAAGGCGGCCCAGGGCGTTATCGGGGCTTATGGGTTTAGTGACTTCTTCAAGTTCTTTAATGTTCTTATCCAGTGAGATAAGTTCGGCCTTAACTTTTACCTGGAGTTCCTGTTTATGTAACTCTTCCATATTGACCTTGCCCTTTAAGATGGTAATATATCTGAAAAATTCCAGTGATAGACTGAGTCTACAATGGTAACTTCAAGTAGCTTAGTATTGTAATCAAATTTAAACCTTATGACGCAACCGGCCCGGGGTACATCCAGTTCCAGGTCCTGCCCATCGGCAATGCCCCCCTGACCGTAGTTCTCTGTCCAGGAGCCCGCAATGCGTACGCGGTATTTATACCGTCGCTGGTAGTTGGTAACCCTCAGGTTGAGAGATATTATTCCAGAGATTTCAATAATTGCTCCAGACCTCTGAAGGAGCGATCTAAAGCCTTCCTGCCATTGACAAAAACAGTTGGAGTACCGTGTACCCCCAGCTCATTGCCGAGTTTAAGGTCCTCGTTGATATAGGCTCTGGAGTCGGAATTAAGGGCCATATCAGCTTTGAAGGTATCCATATCCAGACCCAGCTCAGCGGCGACCTCCAAAAAGGTGGTTTCGTTAAGGCTGCGGAATTTGGGAGCTAGTTTATAACGAAAATCATAAAAGCGGCCCTGTTTGCCAGCAGCCAGGGAGGCAACGTGGGCACCCATGGCAGTGGGGTGGTTACTTAAAGGGAAGTGTTTAAATACTATGCGAACTTTATTGGGATAGGTGCGGGCCAGGGAATCCAGATCCGGGGCAATTTGAGCACAGTAGGGGCAGGAAAATGACGTAAACTCAACAATGGTGAGGAGAGGTTTTTTGGCACCCTGATAATAGGAATGTCCCAGGGGTATATCTTTGGGAAGGGTGTCCTCCGGGGGCTCCCACCCCATGCGTTTGGCTATAAACGCTGTCTGGTTTTCAACACGTTTTAAAAGTGCCATGAGGGAATCCTGCTTGGCGGCCAGGCTGTTGTTACTCGGGGCCTTTGCCTGTACACAGGCATAAAGCGACAGAGTAAAGAGGAAGGTTAATAACAGTTGGAAGGGTTTCATAGTTTGCCTTTCTGGGTTGGTTAAGATGCTAATGACCGGCGGCAGCCTCATCCAGTATCAATATGGGATTGGGGTGACCTGACAATGCCCGGGTTATGGGCAGGGATGTATCCCCCTCTAAAAGCCTTTTGACCATGGGCCTTTTGGCAGCTCCTGTTGCTATGGCAATAAGGGTGTCAGCAGCCCACAAAGCCCTGAGACCCAGGGTGATACGGGGGAAGGGTGGTTTGGGGCTAACTGTCTCCAGTACCTGGGATACTTCATCGTCAAGCTCCGGCCCACCGGGAAACAGAGACGCTGTATGACCGTCATCGCCCATGCCTAAAAAAACCTGGTCAAAAAATATGCCCCCGGGGAACCTTTGATTAAGCATTTGCTTGTATTTAATACCTGTCTGCGCAAAATGGCTGGACTGAGATCCTATTCCCAGAGGCCCAAATAAAGCCCCCAGTGCCACACCCCAGTTGCTTTGATGATCTTCAATGGGTACTTGACGTTCATCTACCGGATAAAAGTCGATTGACTTAAGGCGCTCTTCCCTGCTCCAGTAATGGAAAAGCTCCTTGTAGGTGCTGCCGCCCGAAACAGCCACAACCGGGCCTTTAATAAGACCAATTGACTTTTGGGCAATGCTCTCCATACTCGGTAAAATTAATGTTTCCATTTTTTACAATGTAACAAAGTATTTATCTACCCCATAAGTGCAACGCCATGGAGCCCCGAATTGGTTTACCGGGTACAATTGGCCTGTTATAATATTTTTCTTCGCTTTTTTATAAAGATTATTACCTTGGAGTAAAAGTTTTTTCGTGGTAATAAAATTTATGGTTTATTCTATTAAATGGTTTCTGACGTGGTTTTCTGCATTATTGCTTGTGGGTACCGGTTATCTGGTCTGGCTCAACAAGGCTTTTCCCAGCTCCCTTCCCGGAGACGCTCACGGCTTTCTGGCTTTATTAAAAGCAGTTTCTGGTAATCAGATCAACGCTTCTATTTTTTTCATTCTTGTAGTTCTTATTATGCTGTCAAGCAAGTTTATCAAAAAAGCTCTGGTTCAAACTCTGTTTTTAACCATTTCCAGTATCCTGGCTATGGTTTGCTTTGCAGGTGTTCTTATAAACCATTACCCAGCGGCTTATAACCTGTTTTCGCGGGTTTTGAGCTGATTACTCTTCGGTAGGCGGTTATTAAATCTCTCATTACCCCTTCTCCTCTTTACTTAACTCGGATTATTCAATAAATTTCATCCCCTAACATTTATAATGCTAATAGCTAACTATTCGGAGGAACCTTATGGCCAAAACAGCAACACCTGAAAAAAAAGAATTTAAAGCCGAAGTTAAACAAATTCTCGAACTGGTTATTAATTCTCTTTACAGCAATAAGGAGATTTTTATCCGTGAACTGATATCAAATGCTTCGGACGCCCTGGACAAAGCGCGTATAGAGTCACTTCAAAATATTGAGATGCTGGGCGATGATCAGAGCTTTAAAATCAAACTGGCAGTGGATAAAGACAAAAAAACCTTAACAATTTCCGATAACGGTATTGGTATGAATCGTGAGGAGTTGGAGTCTAATATCGGCACTATAGCGCGCTCCGGCACCAAAGAGTTTCTAAAAAACCTTTCCGGGGACCAAAAGAGCGACTCCAATCTCATCGGGCAGTTCGGCGTAGGTTTTTATTCTGTATTTATGGCCGCTGACAAGGTTGTTATTACAACCCGCCGCTTAGGCTCACAAGAGCCCGCTCTCAGGTGGGAGTCTACGGGGGATGGCTCCTATACAATTGAGGAAACAGAAAAGGCCGGCCGCGGTACTGAGATTGTAGCCACCATTAAAGAAGATGACAAGGACTATTTGGAGCAGTGGAAGGTACAGTCCATTGTAAAAAAATACAGCAGCTATATTGCCCACCCCATTGCCATGGATGTGGAAACGGAAAAAGACAAAAAGAAGACCGTAACAGAGAAAATATTAAATGACAAACCCCCGCTGTGGCGCCGTCCCAAAAACGATGTCAAGAAGGACGAATATATAGAGTTTTACAAACACCTCAGCTATGATCAGGAGCCCCCGCTGGCTTACCTGCACAATAAAGTAGAAGGCACTCTGGAGTATACCACGCTTTTTTATGTGCCTTCCAAGGCACCCTATGACCTTTTCATGCCCGAAAAAACCAATGGTCTCAGTCTTTATGTCAAACGTGTTTTTATTATGAATGAATGTAAAGATCTCATGCCCAACTATCTGCGTTTTATTAAGGGTATTGTAGATTCAGAAGACCTTCCGCTTAATGTCTCCCGTGAAATACTGCAGAAAGATGCCGTATTACGTAAAATCCAAAAAGCATCTACAAATAAAGTATTAGGGGAACTGGAAAATATTGCCAAAAAGCGCCCTGAAGATTACGCCAAATTCTGGAAGGAATTTGGTACGGTTATTAAAGAGGGGTACCATATGAACTGGGAAAATCTCGACGAAATTAAGCGTCTTACCCGCTTTCAGTCCAGTAAGGGTGCGGAGGGTGATTTTCGCAGTCTGGAGGAATATGTCAAGGATATGAAGACTGAGCAAAAGGACATCTATTACATTACCGGTGAGAGCTATACTGCCGTAAACCGGAGCCCTCACCTGGAGGTTTTCCGGGCAAAGGAAATTGAAGTCCTCTATTTAATCGACCCTATTGATGAGTGGGTTACTCAAAGCCTTACAGAGTTTGACGGCAAAAAGCTTGTGAGCGTAACCAAAGGTGACCTGGACTTAGGCGATCTCAGCAAAGAGGAAAAGGCTATACAAAAAGAGGGCAAATCCAAATACAAAAAACTTCTCAGTTTTTTTAAGGATACTTTTTCTGATCGGCTCAAAGAGGTGCGGGTAACCACCCGTCTAAAAGACAGCCCATGTTGTCTGGTTGCCGATGTCACTGATATGGGTGCAAATATGGAGCGTATCATGAAAATGGCTAACCAGAAGGTAGATTCTGCCAAGCGCATACTGGAGATTAACCCCGAACATACCATTATTAAAAACATGCAGGCCCTGTACGATACGGATGCCCAATCTCCCAAACTCAAAGATTGGGGTGAACTGCTTATCGATCAGGCGCTTTTGGCAGAGGGTTCCGTCATTAAAGATCCCGCCGGCTTTGTCTCTAAAATTAACGGTTTACTGGCCGAGGTGTCCGGTACCAATAAGTAATTCCAGGATTCTACGGATTCAGCAAATGGGCTGCGACGGGCTGAAAAATTACAGCTCTGTGTTGTGCTCTTTCGAAATAATTTGCCTTATTTTGTCTGCAAATTCTGGCTCTTGCTTCAGGAATCTAAAAATTAGTTTCTCAGCCGGGTGTCTCTAAAAAGCACAGCCTGAATCAGGCATCTTTATCTAACTTTTATTACAGATATTTTATTGCCAGGGAGAATTAAATGACTCAAAAATTTATGGGTATAGACAGTTCCACGCAAAGTTTAAGCGTCACCATTATCGAGCAGATAGATCAAGGCGACAAATGCTTTTCCAAGATCATTTATGAGTGCAGCCTTAATTTTAATGAGCATTTTTCTCATTATGGTATAAAAGATGGTGTATTGCCAGATACGGCAGGTACCGGTGAGGCCCTTTCTCCTCCGCAAATGTGGGTCGAGGCTCTGGAGGCCGCCTTTCATAAGATGAAAGACGATGGGGTAGACTTATCTTCTGTTCAATGTATTGGTACCGCCGGCCAGCAGCATGGCAGTGTTTATTTAAACAGCACCGCCAGCGAGGCCTTGGGCGGTCTAAGTCCAACAGCCAGCCTTGTCGAGCAGCTTAAAGGTATTTATGCACGTGCCAATTCCCCTATCTGGATGGATTCCAGCACATCGGTGGAATGCGCTGAGATTACGGAGGCCCTGGGCGGTCCCAAGGCTGTATGCGCATTAACTGGCTCAGAGTGCTTTGAGCGTTTTACCGGGCCGCAGATTCGTAAATTTTATAAAAATGATGTAAGCGCTTATACTAAAACTTTTGATATCTGCCTGGTTTCCAGTTTTATACCCTCTATCCTGTCGGGGAAAATTTTACCCATAGACTCCGGTGATGGTGCGGGCATGAATCTCATGGACATTACTAAAAAAGAGTGGAGCTATGATGCTCTTGAAGCCACAGCTCCCGGGCTCAGCAGTAAACTGCTTCCAATTACGGCTTCACATTCCATTGCAGGTACTGTGTCTCCTTTTTTCTCTAAAAAATTCGGGCTGCACCCGGATTGCAAAATTATCCCCGGTACAGGCGACAATCCCAGCAGTCTGGTGGGTCTAGGCCTTGTTAAAACAGGCGTCCTTGGTATCTCCCTGGGCACCAGCGACACTCTCTTCGCGTTTCTTCCCCAGCCAGTGGTAGATCCTACCGGCCAGTCTCATGTATATGGCAGTCCCACTGGCCATTACATGGCGCTTCTGTGTTTTAAAAACGGGAGTCTGGCCCGGGAGGCTGTTAAAAATCAGTTCGCCCTTTCCTGGGACAACTTTTCCAGCTGTTTGAGCAAAGCTGTGCCCGGCAACAAGAGCTGCATAATGCTGCCTTTTTTTGATACTGAGATTGTACCCCGGGTGCTTAAAGCAGGTGTAAAAAAGTATGGTATAGATGATTCCGATGCCGCGCAGAATGTACAGGCGGTTATTGAAGCTCAGATGACAAGCATGGCAATGCATTCTGAGTGGATGGGCCTTACCCCAAAGCAGATATACGTAACAGGCGGCGCGTCTGCCAACAAGCAGATACTTCAGGTCATGGCCAATGTATTTAATGCTGAAGTCCTCAGCCAGGAGACTACAAATGCCTCAGGCCTGGGCTCAGCGGTTCGCGCCCAGCATGCCGTATTAAAAGCCGCTGGTCAGGATGTAAGTTTTGATGAGCTCGTTTCAGGCTATATAAACACCAGTGAAGAAAATATTACCCGTCCCCAGGCAGAGGCTGTTGCAGCACTTAAGGCCTTCCGTGAGATATACCGCGTTAAAGAGCGTGAGTACCTGGCAGGTATTCAGTAAAAAGCTAAAAAGTGTAGCGCTGGCTTCTGCCGCCAAGCCCGCTAACTGTTTGGGAATTCTGACTTTCGGAGACCTGATAAATTTCCATCCTCATATCCATGCTATTGTGCCATGCGGAGTTTTTCTCAAGAACGGCAATTTTGTCGCAATAGATGGTATATCAACCGAGAGATTTTTGGCCCTGTGGAAGGAGAAAGTGTTCTCCCTGCTCATCCGGGAGGAGAAGATAACGCCAGAGCTTGCTAAGGACATGGGGCGGTGGAGCATCTGATAATTGGTCCGGAAAGCCCGGGCGTTATTCCCTATTGGGTAATGCA
>CAZRWX010000072.1:0-9692 GCA_964603925.1 uncultured Bifidobacteriales bacterium
TCAAAAACGAATTTTAAAAAATTAGAAAGTTTAAAAGATTCAGAAATTGATTTCTCAGATATTCCGAAACTATCAGGGTCTTTTTTTAAAAAGGCTGAGCTAAAACTGCCAGAGCCTAAAAAATCTATTTCTTTGAGAATTGATCCGGATGTTGTTGCCTGGTTTAAAAAGAAAGGCAAAGGATACCAGACAAAAATGAATGCGGTTTTAAGAATGTATATGGAGGCAAAAGCGTAAAATTGCCAAACTCCTGCACTGCTCCATTTTTTAGCTGACTGAAAATATTAATTTTAACACGCTGTTTAGCACAGAGAATTTCAGTCAGACAAAAAGGGCAGTCCATGACTTTCACAATGTGGCAAAAGTCATTTAAGAATAAATTTAATTGTCTTTGATGCCCCGGATTTAATGATGATGGTTGTGTCTACCGGAGCGTAATGCCGGTGCAACAGCTCAATGCGGTATTTGCCCGGTTCAACCTGCCGGTACTGGGTCATGGGGGTCTCCCCCCAGGGGTTGCCGTTAACTATTATGGCAGCAAAAGGCGGGGCGGATATTACCTTAAGTTGTGCTGGAAGCGCAGGTTGTGAACTGGGAGTGGGCTCAGGCGGCTTGGCCTGATGTGCCGCTGGTTTAGGAGGCCGTACCAGACGTGCTTGCGGGGGGGGCGATACCTTTTCTGGCAGGGGTTTTGGGATGACAGTAATACCTGTGGTTGCTGCCTGGGCAGGGTGTTGAATGGAGGTTGAAATAATAATGGCCGAACCGGGCATTATGGCCTTTATGGTGCCGTTGTTTACTATAGCTACCAGGCTGTCTGTGCTCTTCCAGGTTACAGCCTGACTGGCTGTGGGCGGCAGAACCGTTGAATGAATTTTTTTAGTGTCTCCCACTTTTAGAGTGACGCTCCTGGCGCTGAGGATAACGCCGCTTACTGGATTTGGTTTTTCAGCTTTGCCCCAAAACCCTTTCCATAAAATACCTGACAGGGTCAACAGCATAATAATAAGGAATACGCCAATATAAACAATGGGGTTTTTATAGGCTGGAACTGAGACTCCGGAAAGATTCCTTTGAGCAGCGTCGGCGTCGGCAAGGCCTGTGCTCTGGAAATTTGTACCCGCCATATCACGGATTTGAGAGCTTGGTATAAGGTGTGAAGACCTGAGACTGAGGCTGCCTGGTGTGGGGGTATTCTCGGCTATAGTCTGGCCCTGGGGAAACTCCAATTTCTGGATAAAAGAACGGACGTAGTCCTGCAGATCTATGATATTATGCCCGGTCAAATATGACTTCATTTCATTTGCCAGCCACTTGGGTCCGTCTCCTCTTGCTGCGGGGTCCTTATTGAGCAATGTGTTTACGATTCCGGCAAGGTGGGCGTCAAGGCCCTTAATGTGCTTCAGTATAGATGTATGGGGGTGGTCACAAATGGCTCGCATGGTGGCGGTGATAGTGGGGCCGCCAAAAGGCAGCTTACCGCTGAGACAATAATAAAGGACCGCGCCCAGGGCCCACATATCGGCCTGAACTGTGGGTTTGTGGCCCTCTATCTGCTCAGGAGCCATAAAGTTGGGTGAACCAAGGATGGCGCCCGAAGCTGTCATGGATTGTTCGTTCACAAGATGCGCGATGCCAAAATCCGCTATTTTTAAAAAACCGTCGGAGTTAAACATAAGGTTTTCGGGTTTGATATCCCGGTGTACTACACCGCGTTTTTGGGCCGCTGCCAGGCCTTCTGCCGCCTGGCAGATTATGGCTGCGCAAAATTCCTGGGGAAGACACTGGCCATTTAAAATAGAGCATAGGAAGTGCAGACTGGCCCCGTCCATATACTCCATTACAAGATATGGGGTGTCCTCCTCCGTTCCATAGTCAAAAATTTCCACAATATTGGGACTGCGAAGTACCGCAATAGTTTTGGCTTCCGTTGAAAACCTTTCCAGAAGATTGGTATTATCCATTAGGTGAGAATGGATAATTTTAACTGCTACCAGGCGTTTTAGAGACGGATCTTCAGCCAGATACACAGTGGCCATGCCGCCCTGGCCTAATTGCGATAAAACTTTATAACGGCCGAATTGCATTGAAAAATTGGGTAAAATGCCTTAATATTGTTTAAATATAACACCCACGGCACTTAAATAATATGGCTGGCTGGCTTAAAATCTATTAACCTTGGGATTTTTATCTGGGGTTGGGTAATTCGTACTGGGTTCCCTATTTTGTTAAATTCTTCCAACAGCAGAGGTTTTAATTTTTTTAAAGCAATTTTACCTTAATAATGAATAATCAGGGGTCATACAGTCTTGTAATTCTTTCCGGCAGCCTTTCTGGCACCAGAATCAATCTGGTTAATCAGGTCAAGGCGGGGCGCAATCCTGGTAATGATATCTCATTTATCGGTGTGGAGGCCAGTCTGGTTTCTGGTTATCATGCTTTTTTTTCAGAGCAAAATGGGACGCTTACTGTTACCGATGCGGGTAGCACTAATGGTACTTTTGTAAATGGGCAGCCAGTTTCTTCCATAACGCTGAAAAATGATGATATTGTAAGTCTTGGTCTCAGCGGCCCTAAAATGCGTATTGTTTTTCAAAGTGATGTTAACTTAAATACAAAGTGTAATATTAATCCTGGGGCTTTGGGCAACCAGCCAATATATGGGGAAGCAGGTAACTATACCATGGGTCTGGCTAAAAGGATTACAGACGGTGAGGCTAACCCCGAAGAGGTAAAACAGCTGATGCGGGATTCCGACAGGCTTTCCCGTCTGGGTACAGGGGACCTTATTGATAAAAGAGATTACCGCATGATAAAAACTGCCTCTGACACTTATCAGAACAGCAGGAAGAAGGCGGCTATAATTATAGGCGTTATATCTGTAACAGCTATTATTGTTGTAAGTATACTTGGTTACCAGAATATTAAATATCGGCGGGCGCTTTCGGACCAAAAGCAATTATTAGGTAATATCGCCCAACTTAAAAGCCAGCTTGACAGTCGGTCGGCAAATCCCAATCAATATTCTCCCGGTCGTGAAGAAATGGTGGCCAGGCTGCGTGAATCTGAGCGTAAGCTCATGAAACTTCGGGCCCGCCTTCAGTCTAAAGATCTTATGAAACTTTATAAAACTTCTTTAGGTAGAGACATTCATAGAGCCATGAGTGATTTCGGAGAGGATGATTACATAGTCCCCGAAATTTTTATCCGGCAAGTGGGCGCACATATTAAAACCTGGCAGGGGCATCCTGCTCCCATAAATAAAATCCTAAATAAAATACCTGAATTCTCTCCTCTTATTAAAAGCGAGTTGGCTAAGGCAAAGCTTCCAGATGCCTTTCTCTACTTATCAATTCATGAGAGCGGTCTTAATCCCTTAATCGTGAGCCATGCCGGAGCCCGGGGGTTATGGCAGTTTATGCCTGGTACGGCTAGGGACTACGGCTTGTCCGTTCCTGTAAATTGGCCTGTACTTTCACCTGATAAGGATGAAAGGACAGATCCACTTAAATCAACCCGTGCGGCTATAAAGTATCTCAAGGTGCTGATAGGCCAGTTTGGTACGGTGCCTCTGGCCATGGCCGCTTACAATGCCGGGGAGGGCCGGATTTTAAGAGAACTCCGCAAAATTGATGACCCCATTAATAATAGAGACTTCTGGTACATTTATCGCTGCGGCACCCTGGCCCAGGAGACCAACGAATATGTCCCTAAAATCGTGGCAACTATGGTTATAGAGAAAAACCGGGAAAGGTATGGGTTTTAGGGGGTGCAATTGCAGCGGGAAAAAAGTAAAGGCAGAACAGGCAAGCAGAATAAAAGACAGTCTGAACAGGATTGATTTCCCGAAAAATAGCCAATCAGAGTAAAAAAACGGTATAATTAAGCTGATTAATACCATATAATTCCATGCCTGATAATAATAAAACCAGCCGCAGCCTTTTCAGGGAGTTTCTCAATGAAAGGGGGCTTTTTGGCTATCATAAGGTAAAGGATGATTCAAAAGATGAATCCAAAAAAGACATAAATAACACAACAGGCTTACCCGGGGAATCCCAGGACAAAAAATCCACAGAGGATGCATCACGGCACAGCAAAGAGAATACAGGCCCCCAACGGCGACCTGTGGGGGCTAAATGCAATGGAGCCCCAAGCTCCAGAGCGAAGACGGGCTGGTCACGGCATAGCGAAGCGAAGACGGGAGCTAAGACTAATACCGGGCGTAAAAGTTTATTTCATTATTTCCGGCGTTACCTGGAGGATGTCAAAGGTCAGCTTACCCTGGTGGGCGTTCTGGTATTCCTGGGGTTTGTACAGACATTATTTCATGCTGCTATACCATTGGCCGGTAAATATATTATAGATACAGTAATCCCCGGCGGGCGTGTGTGGCTATTATTTATTGTATGTATAGGTATGCTGGCGGCCGCTGCTGGTGAGCTTGCGCTTGGTTTTATTACAGAGTTCCTTTCCCATAAGGCTACAGGCTCGGTTACCAACCGTATACGCCGCAGGCTTATGCGCCATGCCCAAAAGCTGTCCCTGGCCCGGTTGCAGGAGTTAAAGGTGGGCGGTGTAATATCCCGGGTGCAGTCGGATACTGAGGCTATGGCCCAGCTTTTACAGAATGGTTTACTGGGGCCTTCCCGCGCCGCTATTATGTTGAGTGTGGGTATTGGCATACTCTATTTTATTAATACCAACATGGCCTTTATATACATCATTTTCTGTATTTTTCTCGCAGTGGTGGCATTTTTCTTTTTTAACATAATGCGGCCATTGCAAAAGAATATACGTGAGGATATCGCCGATATTCAGGCCCGTCTGACCGAGGTGTTTTCCGGTATTCAAATAGTGCGCGCTTTCGGCAGGGAGATTTCTGAGCTTAAGCGGTACACTACCAGGATACACTATCTGTGGCGTAAGGGTCTGCATGCCAGCGTGTTAAATATAGGCGCACACAGGGTTACCTGGGGCATCTACTGGTTGCTTATTATTACTATCTGGTTCGCGGGGGGCTGGCAGGTGGTGCAGGGCGCTATGACCCTGGGAGATCTGATTGTATTCCTGTTCTTTGCTGAGTTTATTTTTGATCCTGTTTTTATAATGCTTCATTCTATTGCCAGTCTGCAGTCTGGTATCGCAGGTGCAGAGCGGGCCTATGATATGCTTGATGAGGATGTCAACAGTGAGAAAAAAGGCGGTGGAGTATCTTATTCCGGACTAACAGGTGATATCAGTCTGGAGAGTGTATCCTTTACTTATCCTGACGGTACCAGGGCGCTCTCAGACCTCAACCTGGTTATATGTAAAAATACTACAACCGCTGTGGTTGGTCCCAGCGGGGCTGGTAAAAGTACCCTGTCTTATCTGCTCATGCGCTTCTACGAACCCAGTGAAGGCCATATTATTATTAACGGCAGTGATATTTGTGATCTGAATATGGCCTCCTACCGGGCGGGTATTGGTCTTGTTCTACAGGAGGATCTGCTCTTTGACGGCAGTGTTAAAGAGAATGTAGCCTATGGTAAGCCGGGGGCTACCAGTGAGGAAATCCAGGAGGCAATGGAGGTATCCAACAGTCTGGAGTTTGTAAATGAGCTTAAGGATAAAGAGGATACCCTGATAGGGGAGAAGGGTGTTAAACTCTCCGGCGGGCAAAAACAGCGCATCGCCCTGGCCAGGGCGGTGCTGCGCAAGCCGGGCATATTAATACTGGATGAAGCTACCAGTAATCTGGATTCAGAAAGCGAAGGCCGCATTCAGGAGGCTCTGGAACGTATTTTAAAAGAGCGGACAGCGCTTGTTATTGCTCACCGCCTGTCTACAATATTAAACGCGGATAGCATTATAGTTTTGGATAAAGGTAAATTTGTAGAACAGGGCACCCATAAAGCGCTTCTGGAAAAAAAGGGTATGTATCACCGTATGTACACCTGGCAGATTAAAAAGGCCCGGGAGGCCAAAGACGTTATAGATTGGGGTACTACAAATTCTGGCTGGCAGGATTTGTAAGGCCAGTTCATGATACCATCAAATCTTGTAAGGCCAGTTCACGAACTGGCCCATCAACTAAAAGGAAAAATATGATAATAGGAGTACCAAAAGAAATAAAATCAGATGAATCCAGGGTGTCGTTATTACCGGTGGGGGCTGAGCTGCTGGTGCAGGATGGTCATAAGGTGCTTGTACAGAAAGGCGCGGGCAAAGCCAGCGGTTTTCGAGATAAGGAATATGAAAATGCCGGAGCGCAAATAGTTAAATCTGCCGGAGAAATTTTTAAAAAATCAGATTTGATTATAAAGGTCAAAGAGCCTCAGGAATCTGAAATTGCCCTTTTGCGCAAGGGGCAAATTGTGTTTACCTATTTTCATTTTGCCGCCTCCCACTCTCTTACAGAGAGCTGCCTTAAGTCTGGTATAACGGCCATTGCTTATGAAACTCTGGAAGATGATAAGGGCCGGTTGCCTCTTCTTACTCCCATGAGTGAGATAGCGGGTAAAATGAGTATCCAGGAGGGGGCCAAGTATCTGGAAAAGCCCATGGAAGGCCGGGGCATACTGCTGGGCGGTGTACCCGGGGTGTCCCCCGCCAATGTAGTTATACTGGGCGGCGGAGTAGTAGGTACTAATGCCGCTAAGATAGCCGCCGGCCTTGGCGCTAATGTTGTCATTATGGATATTAATATAGACAGGCTCAGGTATCTGGACGATATCATGCCCGCCAACGTTACCACCATATTTTGTGACCCACATGCGGTAAAGGGCTATATCCCCTATGCCGATCTGGTAATAGGGGCAGTACTTATCCCCGGCAGGCGTGCGCCTGTACTTATCTCTAAAACAGACCTTAAAACCATGCAGCCTGGTGCCGTTATAGTGGATGTGGGCGTGGATCAGGGGGGGTGTGTGGAGACTACCAGGCCGACCACTCATAGCAACCCCACATATATTGTGGATGGCGTAGTGCACTATTGTGTGGCCAATATGCCCGGGGCTGTAGGCCGCACCAGCAGCCTGGCCCTGTGTAATGCCACCCTGCCTTATGCCCGCAGGCTGGCCAAGCTGGGGGTTGCAAAATTCATTAAGTCCAGTAAAGGGTTGGAAGGCGCTCTCAATATTAAAGAGGGGAAAATTACCAATCCAGCCATTGCGGAGGCCTTTATTCGAAGGTAAAATACAACAGTGTTGTCGTGTAATAAAATCAGCAATATTAAGACTTAATGTGTAAACTTTAATTTCTATGAATGAAGAACAAAAATATCTGTTTGACCTTCAGGGCTATATAGTCCTAAAAGGGGTTATTAAAAGCGATATTGTAAAAAAAGCCAATGAGGTTCTGGGCCGGTTAGAGCAAACCCTCCCGGAGGCCTATCCACCCCCCTTATGCCTGGGCCAGCCCAAAACAGCCGAAAATCTGTATATTTCCAATATACTGGAGGCCGATGAGGTGTTTATTAATTTCATGGATGTACCGGAGATCTTGGACATTATCGCTGAAGTTACAGCCGCCCCCTACAGGTTAAACCACACCAATTCCATTTCCCGGGGGGGGGGAGGGTACACTGTTATGCATATGCAGGGTACTCCCGTTCACCCCCGCAACCGGTACCGCTGCCATAACGGGCAAATTATTTCCACTGTTACCAAAGCTGTATTTCCCCTATTGGATGCCGGTCCAGAGGATGGTTGTTTTGCCGTTATACCGGGCTCTCACAAAAGTAACTTCCCCAGACCCTGGGGGCAGCATCCTGAGGACAACCCACCACTGGTGGGGGTGCCCGCCAATGCGGGGGATGCTATTGTATTTACAGAGGCCTTGACCCATGGCTCCCTTGTTAATGTTTCTGGTAAACTCAGGCGCACGCTCTACTACTGTTACAGTATAGGCTACATGCCCGACTGGGGTGTGTTCAGGCCCGACCTGGGTTTAAGGTTCAGTGGAGAACTGCGGCAAAAACTTACAGAAGATCAGCTGGAAATTTTAAGAATTAAGTAAGCGGCCTGTACTAATGAAGCCGTTTAAAATGATAGAAGTTCAATGCCCATCCTGCGGGAAAGAAAAACATTCTTTTCATGTTCCCGATAAACCAGGCATATACCGACTGCGCTGCCAGTCCAACAATGATAAAAAATTAAATATCAGGGTTAAGGAAAATGGTGATGTGGTTGCGGATGGTTAATATGCGTGGTTTGTAGATACGATTCACGAACCGTATCTACCGACCCGATGTTCGGCATTTTAAAAATCCACACCCACGTAGAAGCCGGGCCAGAAGATAAGGCTGTGTTTCCCCCCAACCTTATATGTATCTATATAGTCCTGATATTCCAGATCAGCCTGATTATACATCAAGTTCAGGGTGAGGCCGGCATTTAAACCCAGGTGGCTGAGGGCCTGCAATGCACCGCCCACACGCAGCCGCCAGAGATCGCTGGCTTGTAAATTAAGAAAGTCGGATTTACGGTTTATGCGGTAGTGGCCGATGTCGGCATTAATGACCATATAGTTTATGGGTACTTTACCGCCAATTCCCCAGCCCAGGCTGATTAATCGCTCTTTATCCGAATACATGCCTGAGTAACCAAAGTTTAATATACCATAAGTGTATTTCATACCGCTTTTAAAACTGATATTTGTCATGCCGGACTCATCCATCCATACGCCCGGATGCAGTTCGGCCTTTTTATTAATGTTGAGTATGCCTATAGTCTGCCCGTTGACCTCGCCGGCAAAGTTGAAAAAACCCACCTGCACGCCATCAACTTTACCTGCGGCATTTAAAATAGCTCCGAACTGTCCACCATTAACATAGGCTGCCGCATTTACAATGCTCGATGCCTGTACCCCCTCAACCCGTCTGGCGAAATTACCAATTGCAGAGCCCTGAGCGCCCTTAACATCTCTGGCGAAGTTACCAATGGCGGAACCTTGACCTCCTTTTACGTCTCTGGCGAAGTTTCCAATAGCTGCACCCTGTCCTCCTTTAACATCCCGGGCGAAATTTGCGATACCGGCTCCTTGCCCTCCAGTTAAATCCACTGCAAAATTTGCTATACCCGCTCCCTGTCCCCCTTTAACATCCCGGGCGAAATTTGCGATACCAGCTCCCTGCCCGCCTTTAATATTCAGAGCAAAGTTATTTACTCCGGCTCCCTGCCAGCCTCTTACCTTTAAAGCAGCATTTGTAGTACCCGACCATTGCCCGCCTTTTACTTCCTGGGAAACATTGAGGACGCTGGCTCCCTGAAAGCCTTCTATCCTGCCGAGGGTGACATTGGCCAAGCCAGCGGCCTGTATGCCCTTAATGCTACCACCTGCATAATTCAACAAGCCGGAAAACTGCCCGCCTCTTACATCGCCCTGACACCATTGACCTAGTAAACCTATCCCAATACCTTCGAGTTTGCCGTAATAACCCAAAAATAGATTAAATGAGTAGTTGTGGTATGTAAGAGGGGGGCGTAATTTACCATCCTTTTTTTTAAGGTTAGGCAGCATGGAAAATGACACGGGTATGGTATCGTAGGTTACTGTATCTTCAAAACTGCCGGTCTTCTCCAGAGATGGTTGCAGTTGGCTGTGGTCTGACTTCTTTTCTCCAGTTTCGCGGGGCAGGTTGCTCTCCAACTTACCGGCCAGGTATTTTATGTGCTGGTCCAGCTGTTTACCAACTCTTTCCAGATTGCCCT
>CAZRWX010000072.1:9792-13795 GCA_964603925.1 uncultured Bifidobacteriales bacterium
TCTGTCATAATAACCTCGCCAGAACCCGATAGCTGTATGTCATAGCCCGCATGCTGGGGGCCGGCCTGGGTTTTCTCTGTGCGCGCCAGGGTTTCGTGGAACGCGTACTGGTAGGCTTCGTTTAAAGTTACCCTGCCGTCCTGGGTGAGGTCAGCGGCGCCGCGCAAACCACTCACCAGGGAGTGGGTAAAGTAGGAACCGCCGATACGCGCACTCTCCTGGCTGGCTTCATCAGCAGAACTGGAGGTGAGAAGCGCATACCCTGTCATTTCTGAACTTTCATCAAAAAGAAACGGCTTGCTGCGCTTGCCGCCTTTAAGGCGGGTGAGGGCGCCTGAGGCGCAGGCGTCTACCACTGCCACACGAATATCGGCGGGCATCTCTTTAATGGCTTCTTTCAGGTCGCGGTAGCTCAGTTTTTCCTTGCCCAGCAGAAGCCCTTCCTCATCGGCATGACCGGAGTAGTATAGTATCATTTCCACCCGCTTGTGGCTGCTCTTTGCCTTTTTCAGATCAAGACGCATAGTATTCAGGGCCTTGATAAACTGTGCCTTACTGGGCTCCAGTAACATGTTTAAATCACTGGGTTCCAGTCCTCCAAGACTCTCCAAAACCCGGGAAAAGGTTTTTGCATCGCTATGGGCATACTGCAGGCGA
Organism: uncultured Bifidobacteriales bacterium; assembly: GCA_964603925.1. Lineage (GTDB taxonomy): Bacteria > Fibrobacterota > Fibrobacteria > UBA11236 > JADFYW01 > CAZRWX01. The sequence goes on from CAZRWX010000072.1 coordinate 10,450, forward strand.
ACCCGGTTAGGGCCCCCATAATTACTGCCCGCTATCAGCGCTTTGCGTTTAAGCAGCTGTTGATCGAGTGGTGGAGCACCATAACTAATGGTAAGTGCTATAAATACCAGAGCGGAGAATGTGAGTTTCATCTGGAGCCCTTCTTTAAGTTAAAGGCCTCAAGGTCGAAGTCTTTTTGTAAAACAGCCGCCAGCTGCCAGGGCTTTAGAGACTGGGCTGCAAACATGCCCGCCCGGGCCAGTACTACTCCCAGATCAAAGAGTGTGTCCGAGGTTAAAAAGTAAAAACACTCAAATTCAGGGGCGTCATCGAGTTCGTAGGCATATTTAAGTGTGGCTTTGCCGCCGCTTTTAAGCTCGGGTGTGTATTCTTCTTTTTCGGGATAATGAAGGGTGACCTGGCCGTGGCCATCCACGCTGAATATGGTACCGTATTTTTTACCAGGGGCATTGTACCGCAGCTGAAGGGTGTTGCCTTCAAAAACAGAGTCTTCCTTAGATAATTCTATGAAGTCATGATTTTCCTGCAGGTAAATTTTAAGATGTGGCTCCAGCCCTTTGATCAAATCTCCGGAACGGTTTATTTGATTGTAGTATATCGGCAGAACTGCCAGTATAAGCACAGCTAACAGCCCGGCAGCGGGTGCCAGGCGTTTTAATACAAGGGATTCCCCGAGCCATACACTTAATCCAGCTTTCACTTTCCCGGCACTTTCTCTGGATACATTTTCTCTGACAGTTTCCATGTGCTGTTTGAGTTTAATTTCTCTGACTTCTTCGGTTATGGGATATTGTCCCAAAATTTCTTTATTAGATTTCTCCAGGTTGCGCAGGCGGTCCATGTCCATGGGGCTGTTATCCAGAATGGCGCGTACCTGAGTTAATTCATCAGGCGAAAGCTCCTCCAGTAGGTAGCGTTCTAAAAGCCAGTTGGGCAGGGGACTTTTAAACTTATTCATTTTCTGCTCCTTCCAGTTCGCGCAGACTCTGACGCAGGTTTCTCAGGCGTTTGCGTACACCCGATACAGAAAGCTTAACTTCCCGCGCTGTCTCCTCCAGTGTCATACCGTCCAGATAATGAAGTACGGCCATGGTGCGGGTAGAAGCCTGCTCCTTTTTAAAAAGCTTTTGCAATAAAAGCCGGGCACCCCCGCCTGCCTCAGGTTCTTTACTTTTGGCAATATCCAGCAGCCTTTCGTCAACGCCGGTATCCGGTTCCAGTTTGCGCGAGCGTATTATATTAAGGCAGATATTGGTGGCCATGGTATAAAGCAGGCTGGAGGGGTAGGTGTCTTTTAGTTGGTGTTCGTATTTCATAAGGCGTACAAAAACATCGTGCATAGCGTCCCGGGCCCTTTCTTCATCCTTTAGCATCCAACGGCACCGCCGCAGAACCATAGGCCCATACCTTTCATAAAACATTTGGACATCTACAGCCACGATTTCCTTTCTTACTGCTTATTTAAACACACAGCTGACCTGAGAGTGTTACCGGGATTAAAGATATTTAGAAAAATGTCGTTTTTTTAGTTAATGAGACCTTAATAGATATACCGGTATTAGTCATGGCTCCCGTCTTCGCTTCGCTATGCCGTGACCAGCCCGTCTTCGCTCTGGAGCTTGGGGCTCCATTGCATTTCGCCCCCGCAGGTTGCCGTTGCAGGCCTGCTTTATCAAGGGGCAAGGCGAATCTGCATGATAATTAATGTCTGTCTAAAATGGGGCCACAATCGCCTTCGCCCTTTCGACTACCCGTCCCTGCAGGACGGCCGCTCAGGGTGACGCCTAAATAAGGCGCATAGTTTTGACAAAATGCCTTAAATTTGACTAAACCATCGTATTCCAACGGGAAAACCGCTTTAAGCCTTGAAAAATATAACCTCGCCGTGAATTAATCCTGGCTGAACGTTTAGTGTATTCTAAATGTTTGAAACGAAATTACTATATTTTCCGGCCATAATCTAAAGAGGGTTTTCTTATGGATACTTCAGCCGAACGGCAATATGTTGAGGATTTCGGTATTCTCATGGAGGGTTACGGTCTGCCCCGTATGGCAGGTAAAATCCTCGGGGGTTTGCTAATTTGTGACCCCGAACATCAAAGTCTTGATGAGCTAACCATTTACCTTAATGCCAGTAAAGGCTCAATCAGTACCGCCACACGTCTTTTAATTCAATGGGCCATTATAGAGCGGGTGAGTTTTCCCAAAGACAGGCGCGACTATTACCGCATTTGCTCCGATGGCTGGGAGCGGCAGTTTATGTTTCACTTAAGAAGGGCCACAGCTCTTAAAGAGTATGCTCAGCGGGGCTTAAAGGTTATAAGCAAAACATCTGCCTCCCGGAAGGGGCGTCTTAAAGAAATGCTGTTTTTTTATAAATGGCTGGACTCAGAAATCCCGGAATTATTTAAGCGCTGGCAGCGGGACAAAGTGGATTATAAAAAAGAGAAATGATTTTAAAAAATAAGTGACATAACTATATGATTTAAGTGTTTAAATGAGGGCTATAAAAATTGAGAAGTTTTTTAAAAAGTCATTCCGGCTTGACCGGAATCTAGCTTTTCAAAGAAATGTCAGAGGTTTCTGATTCCGGTCAAGCCGGAATGACTCATTTTTGTAGTCCGAAGAATTGACAATGAATTTATGAAATTGAAAATAAGAGAAAGGGTCTAAGTGCAGGGGGCACGCACAAGTATTTTCTGTATCATGGTACTCCTTCAGGGGTATGTGTTTGGTGCGGGCTCTATTTTGTGGAAAGGGTCCCTAAAAGACCCTGTCTTTTCTCAATGGAACAATATCCATATAGAGCTATTGGAAACCGGGGACACTCTCAGTTCCAATTTTGGTGATTTGTTTGAATTGGTTCTCCCTGTAGACACTATTTGGAATGTATGTTTTTCTGCACAGGGGCTGGAAAAGTGCTACGAAATTGTTTACGCTGGTCAGGATACCATATTTCAAGCCGACATCACCGGTCAGGATTTTAAAATATATGAGATAGCGGGCGGGGAACAGGTTGTAGAGCAGGATTCAACCGGTGCTACGGCCGACTCTGCAATGTTTGCCGATCAACAGGCTGTGGATTACAGCCGGGACGAAACCGTTCAGCTTAAAAAAGTTGTACTGCGTGTACGGCGTGTGCCTAAGCGCGCTCTGGGTAAGAGTACTGTGTCTGCCAAAATGATTAAGCGTATGCCTGGTCTTGCCGAGGCAGACGTTATCCGCTCTATACAAGGCTTACCAGGTGTTGTGGCCAGTTCGGACTTTTCCTCCAAAATTTATGTCCGCGGCGGCGGGGCCGATCAAAACCTGTTTCTACTGGACAATGGTGTGGTCTATTCCCCTG
>CAZRWX010000073.1:0-13778 GCA_964603925.1 uncultured Bifidobacteriales bacterium
GGTGTTAAGGAAAATCCACGACCTTATCCCGAGAAATTTCAGAATGTCAGACTAAAAGTTTCATATTTTGATGGGTTGATTTTGGGTGGATGAGGTTAATGATCAGGACAACTCAAACACATCTTGTTAGTATCACAGTTTGGCTAAATTTTCCCCGGCCTGCATCAGTACTTCATCGGGAACCGAATAACTGAACCGGAAGAAATGATTTTTATCGGGGTCATCTTTAAATTGCCTGCCGATAAACTCACTGGCAGGGATAGCGCCTACCCTGGCCTGATCTATTAGCAGATCCAATACTTCATCCGCTGAGGTATTTGGAAAGCGTTTACTAATATCACCAATCATGTAATAGGCCCCCTGGGGAATAATTGGTACCAGCCCGGCGGCAACTAACGCCTGCCTGGTAAGTGCACGCTTTTTGGTATAGGTTGCTTTTAGATCGTCGTAATAGGCCTGGTCCAATCCTTTAATACCAGCGGCAACAGCATGTTGAAAGGGAGTTGGGGCGCATACATAAACCTGATCCTGCAGGCAGTTCAGCTCCTTGATAACAGACTGAGGAGCGCACAAATAACCCACTCTCCAGCCGGTGACAGCGAAAGTCTTGGAATAAGAGCCCATGGTAATAGTGCGTTCAAACATACCCGGCAGGGAGGCCATAGAGGTATGTACATGACCATCATAAGTCATATGCTCATATACTTCGTCAGTCAAGCAGCAGACATTGTGCTTTATGCATAGATGGGCGATGCTGGATAGTTCCTCCGCAGAAAAGACTTTTCCCGAGGGGTTGCCGGGGGTACAGATAAGAATAAACTTGGTCCTTGGTGAAATTGCTTGATCCAGCTTATCTACATCAAAAGACCAGTTGGGTGGAATCAGAGGTACTGTTTTTACAACAGCGCCCTTCCTAACCGGTACATTGTTATGATAGGGATAAAAGGGCGTGAATAATATTATCTCGTCACCCTTTGATAAAAAAGTGCTGCACACCACCTCAAAGGCCCCTGAGGAGCCTGCAGATACTATAACATTATTGTAATGGCAGGGGATACGGTTGTACTCATTTAGTTTATGCGCCATACATTCCCTGAGTTCGGGAATACCATAAGCGGGGCTGTACCGGTTTAAGCCATCGGTAATGGCCCGGCGGGCGGCTTCCCGGACAAGTTCCGGTACGGGAAGAAGACAAACCCCCTGCCCCAGGTTTATGCCGTTTACTTTGTCCACCCTTATGGTTATCTCCCGAAGAGCCGAAGGTGTAAAATTTAGATGAGTGAGAAGCTTTGTTTTCATATAGGATTTTCCTGCGTATTCAGTGTCTATCAAAAATAGATAAGCTTTTAGCATAAGCGGCCGCTTCCCGGCCTTGCGCTTGTCTTCGACTGCGGGTCAGCTTTCGGCTTACAAGTGTGCCGTCTAGACATGGGTAACACTTTTAGGTCAGGATATAGGTAACGCTGTTTCTAAAGTCTTCCGGTGGCAGTTGTTCTGGGTTTTCCCATAATCTTTAAAGTAAATAGTGCATTATAATGCTCTTTTATTGCAATTCGACTAATTTTAGCATCAATTAAAAGCTAAAGTGCATAATATTGCACTTTATGTTGCGAGATTACTTAACTTCTTGTATAATTATTATAAGTGCAGTATAATGCACTATTATATTCACTAAACGAGGAGTCCAATGAGATCGCGGCCTATTGGGAAAGAGATTAGCATGAGGCGGAGATTGCTGAAAATAACACAGAACGATCTTGCTGAAATCTCCGGAATATCTCTGCGAACCATAAAAACCATTGAAATGAATAAGGGGAATCCAACTCTTGGCGTTATCTCTAAAATACTTGAACCACTTGGATTGACGCTTTCCACAGAAGAACGGATTAAGCATGAGTAAAGCTGGACTCGTTTTCTATAACCATGTGCTAAGCGGTCGAATTGAACTTCGTGAAAATGAGTTCATTTTTGCCTATGATAATGCATACCTCAACAACAGCGCTTTACCACCGATTTCGCTATCTTTTCCCAAATCACAAAAAATATTTCGGTCACCATTTCTTTTCCCATTCTTTTTTGGGTTGCTTGCCGAGGGCGCTAATAAACAGATACAGTGCCTGACTCTGAAGATAGATTCTGATGACCATTTTACACGTTTACTCAAAACATCAGGTGAAACAACCATAGGTGCTGTCACAGTCAAGGAGGAATTGTGAATATCACACGTTGCCCCTCCTGCTTAAAAAGTGGCTTTACAGAGTTTTGCCCCCCATGCAGGAGACAATTATTTAAGGGAAAGCGGGTCAGCCCTGTATTGCCTTTTTCCCGCCCTGAATATAATCAGAAAAGGCGGGAGCATGCCAGCCGAATGTCAATTTCCGGTGTACAGTCAAAGTATTCCCTAAAGTTAATTGAATCACGGCTTGAATTGACTGATACTAATGGTGAATATATTCTCAAGCCTTTTGTTCCTGGTGAATTTGAGAATATGACCGATATGCCCGCCAACGAACATGTCTCCATGCAGATAGCCAGGCAGGTTCTCAAAATTAACACAGCCCATTGCGCAATCGTATATTTTGGTGATGATAAAACACCCGCATACCTGACTAAAAGATTCGATATACTGCCCGATGGTACACGACTTTTGCAGGAGGACTTTGCCCAGATATCAAATACCTCCCAGGATACACATGGTAAAAATTACAAATACGATTGCTCTTACGAAAAAATCGCGATACTTATGAAAAAATATGTTAGCGCATATCAAATTGAAATCGAAAAGTTTTTCAAGGTTGTTGTATTCAACTATCTGAATCACAATGGAGACGCGCACCTGAAGAATTTTTCTCTGCATTATTCGCCAACACTTAATTCATATATACTTACCCCAGCCTATGATTTACTTAATACGCACCTTCATATACCAAATGAAACAGCAATGGCCCTTGACTTATTCGATTCTGACTATCAGACCAAAAGCTTTGAAGTGAATGGTTATTATGCCTTTGATGATTTCTATAATTTTGGTATCCGCATAGGTATCAATCCCATAAGAATCAAACGCTTTCTTAAGGAAATTTGTGGAAAGAAAGAAGAATTAGAACAATTTATCGACAATTCATTCCTCAGTGGTATTATTAAAAAGCGCTACAAAGAACTAATAGCAGACCGGCGCCAGGCTCTGGGATATTCATATTTAGAAATCATTTAAAATGTGGAATATTCTAAATATAATTACCGTGTAATGGTGCAAGAGTAATAACGTTTTTACGATAGTTGTTAATTCAGTTCATCACCTTATTAAATCCAACCGCAAAGCACCTGCAATTTGATCGCGGAAATCGGGTGATACTCCGGTATCATCTGCATAGTCATTCCACCTTGCAATAACCGATGATACGCTTTTTACAAGTGCTTTAGCACCCCCTCTTTTCATTGATACAACTGCTGCACAGGATTCAAAATCATCCATAGAAAAATTATCCTGTTTGCCATTCATCGTCATCTGATGACTGGAAGTCCATTTACCCTGCGGCTGATAGCTGTAAGTTATATCAAAGGCAGGGGCAAGAGACCAGGAGCCGGATTGGTTCATCAAAAAAGCAATATTTTTAACATGATCATCCTGGTTGCGGGCAATAATATTAAATGCCATACGGCGAAATAGCTCTTCGATAGACTCCATGCCAAGCCCAAGCTGACGAATTACCAAAAATGCCTGTTCATAGGAATATGCTCCAGCCATATTACCTATATTCTTTCAAGCTCAAGCACCAACACACCGTCTTTATAGTCTGTTTTAGCTATTTTGGGTTTAACTTCTACTGGCAATGGCTGGGAATTGCTGAACTTCCGCATTTGCGTGGAACTACTGATAATATTGCCGTTATCATCTTTAACCGTTTTCTCGATTTTCATTTCCGCGCTTATGGAAATACTACTCTTTTGTACGTTGATATTGATATTATTTTTGTCCGCACCTGGTATTTGGGCTGTTACTATTACTTTTTTATCCTGTACATCTACTTTAACATCTGTTGAAATATCGCCGGATATGCCAGTAAATGAATTTTTGAAAGTAGAACTAAAATCAAAATTCAGATCAAAAAATTTATCATCAAACATGGAGGATGAAAATAAATCATTTTTGGCTGGGGGTACTACTGGTATTGTGTCAACATTTGCCTTAATTGTATCCCCCGATACTGGTTTTTTAGCAACAACTGGTTGAAAGGCTATAAGCGATAGCACAATAAGTGCTATCCTCCAAAACTGCAAGATATCAGGCATTAAAGAAAGTTTGGTTATAACTGCTTTTTTCATAATCTCCCTCCTTTCTTAATTGTTTTTCTTAATACAATCTAAAAACAAAGATTGGGATGGCCCTGCCACCCCAATCCATATTTTTTACGCGTTAATTGCAATTCTTTTTGGTTTTGCCTCTTCCCGTTTAGGGATTCGCAATTCCAGCAAACCATTTTCCAACCTGGCAGTTACCTTATCCTTATTGAATTCATCACTAATTTGAAACGCCCGGTAATAATTACCAATATTAAACTGCTTATAAACCGGTTTTTCAGTTTCTTTAAATGTTGTTTTAGCCTTGATGACCAGGGAATTGCTTTCATCAATCTCTATGCTGACATCGCCCTTTTCTACTCCGGGTAAGTCGGCGGCCAGAAGCAATTCCTCCTCATTCAAATAAATATCCACATCCGGCGAATATGCAGAACCGGCATCCACCATTTGCTCTGCTCCAGTATGTGAAACCTCTCTTTTTTCCCTTTTTTCTAGTTCTTTTTCCGTCATGATACTCACCTCCTTATTAGCTGATTTTGATTTCTATTTTTTTAGGTTTGGCCTCTTCGGCTTTGGGGATAGTAATTGTTAATACACCGTTCTTGAATTCTGCGAAAATATTTTCCTGAACAATAGAATAGGGTATATTAACGATCTTTTCAAATTCCCCCATGCAACGTTCATGCCTGATAATGGTATACTCCCCTTCTTTAACAAGAGATTTACGCTTGCCCGAAAGGATAAGGTTACCGTCTGCATAGGATACATCTATATCCTCTTTAGTCATTCCCGGTAACTCTGCCTGAACCAGCACATTGTTACTGGTATCGTAAACATTTATAGGGGGAAAGCCGCTGCTCACTGTCCGTGTGTTGGTGTCAAACAGGTTGTCCATATCCCGTCTGATTTTTTCCAGTTCCCTCCAGGGATCAACTTGCCATAACATAATGATACCTCCTTGGTTTTTATTGATTAATTGATTTTAATGACAGTTTTGTTAGACACAGTTTCTTTTTTGGGAAGCTTTACAGTAAGTATGCCTTTTTTGTATTTAGCATTGGCCTTTTCCCATTCCACATTCTCACCTATAGGTATGCTGCGATGGAAGCAACCATAGCTGCACTCCTTGTGGTAATGGTTTTTATCCTTTTCCTCCTTTTCCTCTTTTTTCTCACCTCGGATTGAAAGAACCCCTTCGTGCCAGGTGAGTTCGATATCCTTTTCTGAAAGTCCGGGAATTTCCGCCCTTACAGAATATTCTTTTTTGTTTTCGTTGATATCTACCGAAGGTAAAGACGAGGATGCCGCTCCCCAAAGAGAAGGCCACATGACTTTCCAGGAATCTTCCCAAAGGTTCCCGACTTCCGTTCCGGTAGTTTGGGCTTTGTTTTTACCAAACCCCCAGTTCCATGGTATAAGATTTTTCATATTACTTCACCTCCTCTGGTTAAGTTGAAATATTACAAGTAATCATTGATAAGCAAACCATATGCCAATGTTTAAGGCATTTAAGTGATGCATACATATATGATTTTTTTCGGAATTTGAGACTAAATCACTCTATTCTGTGATGTATAATTGAAAGGAAGACGTCGTCTGTTTAATTTTAAAACAAAAACACGAAACCGATATTTCATAATTTTACAGGTTATACTCCAAATGTATCAGCTATGTATGGGTATACTGTCCGATGAACCTTCCCTCCCCCCACTGCGGGACGGACACGCTCCATCAGTTTTTTAGAACGTATCCGTCTAAGGCGGATTCGTTCTAAAAATAAAACAAAATATTACCAGTAAAAAACGTGGTTTTTCAAAATAAAACACTTTTTTTGGAAAAACACAGAACTAGATTTACCAAAGAGGGTATTCCGGTGGAACCACTGCCTCCCTCCCGGCATTATGAGAACAACCTGAATTCAAATAATTTTAATAAAACTGGCTGAGTTTCCGTTTGGCCTGTATGTAAAGACCAGGGTACTGATGATTATGTTTCTGCGATTTCGATCACTCTACCCATGGACCCGGGGCCACCCACTTGTAAGGAGGCTGGACTGAAGTCCGCAGCATTGCTATGAACGGTGAAAGAAATTTCTTTACCTGAACAATTATTTCCTCAAAAGATTCCGGCGAATTTGTCCATTTCAATTTTTTGGAGAAAGAGGCCCATTGCGGCAGCTTCTCATCTATGAATTTCCGACTGAAGGCGGTGATATCTTCATCAATGTCTAGTTCCCTTTTCCTGAATGTACCCTGTATAGCCTGTGCGAGCCTTGACCCATCAAAATCAAATTCCCGTGAAAGTAGCCAGATGTCATAGAAGTCTTTCATCCTGCTGTTAAGGATTCCAAGTTGGATCATGGCATGCATCTTCTCTGCAATGGCAGTCTCTTTTTTATACCCCATGACCAAGGGAGACGGCTGTTCAAGGAGGCACGGCACTCTTACCTCCTCGGGATCGGGAATCACTGAATCACCAAATCCCATATCCACCTGCATGGGAATTCGCATCCGCTCAAGGTAACCGGTAAACCTGATTCTCCTTCCCAGAAATTCCGCGCCCTTGGTTATTTCTTCACCCCGCACGGATGTGGGGTCGAAAGTAATTCCGTCATCCCCATTTACTATTACACAAATCTCACTTATACACTTTTCAATAGTTTCCGGATCATTTTCCATCCGGCCCAGCAGGTCGATATCCATGGTCGTACGGTTTTGCTTTGGCTGCCATACCCTGAACATCATCGCGCCTTTCAGTACGAGATTATCCTTGTACTTGGAACACCCTAATCTAAAAAGAAACCGCTCCATAGCATAAAGACGAGTGATTTCCTCAAAAGGACGATTTTCCTTTCTCGAAAGATCAAGAAGCCTCTGCCTCACTGAAGCTGCCATATTCTTAATCTGTTTCAAGGTCACAGTGTAGCCTCCAGATACGGCCTAATGACATCCTCAACCCTGCAGATACCTGCATAGCGCATGAGACGATCAGCTTTTAGCGTCATTCTCGTCCGGTAGAAATTAAGAGCTTCCAGAACGACTTCCATACCGAGCTGGCGCCGACACTTGAAGCAATCGGCAATGGTTTTTTCCGGGTCATAGATTCGGACATCCAGGCCGTCGATATTATGTGTTTCCACACCGGCGCTATACGACGGCTCTCTGAACCTGTGGATATGCACAGGAGGCATGTGGATGCGAGGCATATTTTTCCCGTTTGGGATTGCGATATCCACAGCAGCAGGTATTTGCGTTGTGATCTCATGAAAACTTAGAGCTGAAATAAGACACACCACCCCATGAGGCACCCGCATCACTATTGAGACCATGTCGGGGCTGGTCAGCGGCGGAAGCTCCGCCAGCCGGTACCTTCCCCTGGTTACTAGCTCTATTACGCCTTCGTCTCTAAGAGCATAAAAAACCCTGCGGTTTATGCCTGCCTTAATAGCGTCCACCATCCGGATCTGCCCCCCGGATGCACGAATTTTCCTTACAGCTGCCTGCATACCTTTTGAGATATCTTGAGACATAATCCTACACATTATTTGTTTTGTGTATTAATATGTCTCTTTTTTCCAGGAAATGCAAGTAAAATTGTAACTACTCAGGTACTACAGATGCCCCAATTTTGTCATTTCGACCAATTCCACAGTTGTTTACAAGGGAGAAATCCCGTTTACGATTCGTTTCACGACCCCGCCCTGCGGGGTCACTATTGCACATATAGAGAATTGTTCAAAATGACATGTTTTGGTTCCCAAGATACCTGAGTAGTTACGTAAAATTTGAGTATAATCAATAATACGCTTCCCTGATATAGCCTTGTGGCAGGTTGATCACAAGACACACTCCGCGGCCGTGAGCGCAACTTAACACCGGCGCTTATAAAAAAGCCATATATATGACATTAAACTCTGAACTTGTACCCGGCGGAGCGTACGCGCTGGTACGAGGTGTCCCATCAGGTACACCACTATTGGCTAAAAACCGGGGAAAACTTGAATTCACATTTGGCACGTCTATTGCAATACTCCCAGTAGTTGTCAAATTAATCATCAACACAGGAGAATCACATGTTTACAAAAACTATAACAATCATCAGTCTTGCTGCCGCCTTCGCTGCAGCACCAGTAATGTCACAGGACAGGGTGGACAACCGCCAGGACAATCAGCGTGAACGTATAGAAAATGGTATTAAGGACGGCTCACTCACCCGGCAAGAGGCCAAAAAGCTAATCATGGAGCAAAAAAGAATTGCAGCCCTTGAGGGTAAGCTTCAGGCTGATGGCGAGCTGAATAAAAAGGACAAAGCCCGGCTGGAAAAAAGACAGGACAAGGCCAGCGTCCGCATAGCCAAAGACAAACATGACGGGCAAACACGCAACACTTCAAAAATGCGTAAGACTGACCGGAATCAGAAACGCCGCATTATTCAGGGTGTTAAATCAGGTGAGTTGACTAAGAACGAAGCTAGAACCCTTGTCCGCGACCAGAAACGCATACACAAGGTCGAAAAAATGGCCATGAAGGATGGCGAAGTTACACTACAGGAAAAAAAACGTATAGCAAAGATGAAAGAAAAGGAAAGCAAGCGCATCTACCGCAAAAAGCACAACGAACAAACTAGAGAAAAATAAGAACTGATTGATTTTCATAAAACAGAGGGTGCGTCCCTCTGTTTAATTCTATAACCAGAGGGTGCGTCCCTCTGTTTAATTCTATAAACAGAGGGTGTGTCCCTCTGTTTTTTTTTCAATGTAACCAAGTAGAAGCGTGATCAATCGCGCTTCTACTTGGTTGCATTTGGGTAAACCGCACCTTTTGGTACACACACGCCCGTACCATCCGGTACACTGTACACACAAAAGTGCTTATTACCGAATAAATTAGACAATTTCGAAGTGGTATGAATATTGCGTACATAAAATATCTACCATAAGGAGAATCATCATGAGCCGCATTATATTTGCCATCATCACCACCGCCATCCTGCAGTTGCCGTGTTATTCCCGGGATTCTCAGGATACCCCTATTCGCGATCAGATACAAACCGATTATCAGAATCGCCTGCAAAATCTGGAGCAAAAGCTGGGGATGCTGGGGTCCATAGAGGCTGGGCCCTGCGTAGAAAAACTTCAACTAAGCAGCAAAATTTCAGATATCCGCAGCCGTATTAGCAAGCTGCGCGGCCAAACTACCATTACACTTGTCCAGCTTAACGCTATTGCTTCAACTATCGAAAACCTGGAAGGCGCCCTGCGCGATATCCGCAAATTAGATTCAAGGTTCAATAGAATCAGGCAAAGGGTAGAAGAAGTCAACAGTATGATTCAAGACCTTGAAGGCGGCCAGTTCCAGAAAATGGACGCTGTTACCCAGCGTGTTACAGTGCTTTTGGAAAAAGCAGAACTCAATCGTCAGAATTGTGAATTCAGGAGCGCCATCCGCATCATTGAAGAAATAGACGCTATCGGCAAAAAAGCCAGAAATGAAATCCGCCGGCAGCTTTCCGATGGGCGGCAGGCAGAAAAATATATCAAACGCAATGAAGCCATTATCGAGAAAGCAGGTAACCGCATAGAGGGTGAAGAAAACACCCGTGTTCTGGAAACAGCTAAAAGCCTTCACCAAAAATCCAAAAATTTTCTTTCCGCCAAAGACTTTCCCAAGGCCTGGAGAGCGGCCGTTGCCTGTAGAGAGAGCCTCATGGACCTGGCCCGTGATGTTCTCACTCCAGAAGAGCGGCAAAAGGCTAAAGACAAGGTTGAAGCATTCTATGCTAAAACCCAAAACATGTTGGAAAAAGCTCAAACTATCGCTCAACAGTCCGGACGGGACAGGTTGGGTGATATCATTGAATCCGCCAAAAAAGAGTTGGACCAGGCCAGGCAGCTTCACAGTACCGGTCAGAACGCCAAGGCCCTGCTTCACATAAGGAAGGCGCGCCGTATAGCTGAAAAAATTATCAGTACAGCAAAGCGTGCCCAGGACATCTCCAGCCCCATAGACCAATTGGAAAAACGCTGCCAGAGGGTGGCCCGTCTTATCAAAGATTCTGATAACAAAGAAGCGCAAAAAGCCTACGAAAATGCTCTCAAGCATCTTGAAGCAGCTAAAGCCGCTGTATCCGCGGGCAATAAGGCCAAAGCAGCCGAGCAGGCACGCCTGGCAGTCAGGCTCCTGGGCAAGGCGCTGCATACAGGGGTAAAGAATAACATGGAAGTCGCCGGTGAATTCAGGGAAGAGCTACAGCGGGTTAAAGAAAAAGTCCAGTCAAACCTCGCACAGGTTAAAGGCTCCGACAATCAGGCCGCTCAAAAGATAGTCAAGGAGGCCCTCACCCACCTTTCCCGTGCCAAAGCCCTGGCCGCTCAGAATCAATTCAAGAAGGCCCTGCGCCATCTGTTCATGGCATTATCCCTGAGTGACAAAGCAGTGAATTTGCTAAATGGCCGCTCCAATCCTGACCTGGAAGTAGACACGGATATCGAACCAATGGAAGAGTCTGAGGAGGAGTAAAACAAAGAATGATAACGTCCGCTCATACTGAGCGCCATTCCTCTCCATACTTCGACTGCCCTTTTGCCTGCAAACAGGCTCTCAGGATGAGCGGAACGGTAGTGGACTTGCAACGTCTCCCGGTCCCCTGTGGGGGTGACAGGCTATAAATCCCTTAAGAACACTACGCTACCAATTATGACCTTATCTATTCTACACCACAAAAATAATAAGTACCCCCTTAGGGGGTTAGGTGGCATCATCCTTCGTCCTCGTCCTCGTCCTCGTCCTCGATTTAACATAAATATGGAAATAATAGTGCCCCTTCTGTCATTTCGAACTTTTCTCTAAGTTTTGTATAGTGAGAAATCTCGCGCAAGCGTCAGTTACCCCGCAAGGGCTTCCTGGATTAGTCCAGGGAGATTTCTCCCGTCAGCACAAGTCGGGAATTGGTCGAAATGACATTGGCGGGATAGAGCCGATTGTTCTTCTTGAAAGGTGTAGACATGATTCTATCAGGTAGCAAATTGTTGATTTTTTTTCGAGGACGAGGACGAGGACGATTTTTTGGTGTGGTCATCCTTCTCTTATTCTGCGCATCATGTACACCCGCACACTCAAATACTATTCAGACCGGCCTTATCAGTACAGGTATAGAGATGGTATTCGAACAAAGATTTGATGAAGCCCGCACATACATCGTAAATGGCAGCAGAGGTAACGAAGCCATAGCACAGTTTCTGACACATTGGGTACAACTGGTAGAAAACTGTCCGGACTCTCTAATAAATTTCAGGCATACGGCTGAGGCACGGTTGAAGGACCTGAAAAAGATTCCCGATCTTCCTTCAGCCGATTATAATTTTTATGAGGGTCTGTGGAATGGTCTTATCGCCCTCTACCTGGTAGAAAGAAACGAATTGCCGGCAGCATATAAATTTGGACGACGCGCCTATGAGCGCCTGCGGCAGTGCCTTGAGGAAGACCAGCAAAAATATGACGCTTATTATGGCCTGGGCCTATACCACAAAATGAAATTCGAGCTGGGAAATTCCTGCTGGTTTGTGCCAAAATCATCAAAAGACAGGAAAATTGCCAGTAAGTATTTCAAAATAGCGTCAGACAAAGGTATCTTTACCCGTGAACTTTCCAGGCACATGCTCATTGAACTTGCTTTCTGAACCATTCCACATGCTATCAACCACAGCTGGTGTTTTCCTTGGCCTGATTTTAGCATCTACATCCATCGGTCATGGGCAGAGCTTGTACTGTGAAGTTTTCCAGGAGGAACTTGCGGCCCTCAAAGCGCGGACTGCGGAGGTGGCCTCGCTTGACAGCGAGGTATCGCTTGACAGCCAGGCCACTCTTGACAGTGGCGCTGTGGCAAAGGTCTCTGCTATTGCAGAGGTCTCTGCTATTGCAGAGGGGGGGGATTGCGAGGCCGCCTTGGATATGTTGATAAGCCTGGAAATAAACGCTGCCGGGCCGCCAGATACCCTTCCCGCAGAGCTGCTGCCTGAGCTTGAAGCTATTGAACAGGATCTGGACAGAACCGTTAGTATTTTGGGTACTAAAACCGAGCCATCCCTTACCGGGCCACCACCCGGCCCTGCCCATGCAAACACCATCAAGCTTAGGGCTGATTATTATGGCAGCAATGAAGATATTTACCAGTATACCGATGATGTCCTTCTGGCGGATACATCAGGAACTGTACCCGGCGGCAGGAGCCTTGCCTGGGGGCTGGAGCATGAGTATACCTATAAAAACCCCGAAGGCGCTATGACTTTTATGGGAAACACCATTACACTCTTGAACGAATATATATATGACAGACTCGAAAACCGGTGGGAGAAGGATTACGTGGACACCAGGATAAATACAGACATCGCCACTATCCTCAGCTTTAAGCGCTCTCACATTGATGATTCCACCAGTTTCCTGGAATTAATTTTAAGGCCCAGAATAGGTTACCGAAGCCCGGAATCCTGGAATACCGGGCTGGAATATTACGGTGAATTTAAAAATTATAAAATCCAAAAGTCTGGTTATGAGAACTTCAACAAATCTCAGGTTTCACTTTCATATGGTTATATGGGAGAAAGCCTGGATCTGGAAGCAGGTGCCTCCATGCTTCTTAAACAATTTCCAGATTCAACCACCAGAAATTACCAGCAGAATAATCTTTCCCTCACCCCCCGCTGGTATTTTAGCAATACCTTCAGTGCCGAAATGTATCTGGCCCGCGAGAATCTTATTTATGTAAACTACCCGGCTGGTAACGACAGAGAGGTTACCTGGACAGGCGACATTTCCCCGGACTGGTCCCCCTCATCAATGGTGGAGTTCAGATCGCCATTTTCCCTGGAGAAGACATACTATACTCAATATGACAGTGTCGATAATTTACACACCTACACCACCTGGTACAACACCTTGCGCTTAAGGGTCAACCCCGCTATATCTCTGGCTGCCACAAAGGATATATCCGCAGAAGGCGGTATTAAATATGAACGGCTAAGGGTCCATATCACAGAGGCCTGGGAAGACTCCCTGCATAGCGAATATTTTATTCCCAAAGAAGATGACAGTGACAATTACGGAGCGTCCCTTTATTTATCCTGGCACAGGGGTTTATTGGAAAGCACTATCGGTTCTGAGTTTAATGTTTACAAATACATAGGAGCGGCCTCTTACAGCAACGCTGACTATCGCGCCCTGCGCTTCACCGCTGACATCACCTGGTCATTTCTGGAGAAATGGACCTTTTCTCTGAATGCGGACCTCCCATTCCCCGGATTTGAGGCTCAGAATTCCGTATCGGACAAATCAGCGGCCATGGAACTTAAATACAGGATATAGTACCTTTAACACTTTTGTAGATGAAATTGAAACAAATTCTAACTAAACAATAAAAAAAATAAAGTAACTACTCAGGTATCTAGGGAAGGCAAAACGTGTCATTTCGAACGATTCTCA
>CAZRWX010000074.1:0-13537 GCA_964603925.1 uncultured Bifidobacteriales bacterium
GCGTTTTCGCAGCCGGACGTAGCGCAAATGATATATCCGACACACACCTAGTAATGCAGATTGATGGACCTTGAAAAGCAGCACTTTTATATGTGATCTAACCATGGAACAATAAAATGCGGATTTTCTTGCCAAAAAAATCCCTCATAATTAAATTTGCCACCAAACATTGGGGTTTTTAAATGAAAACAATAATTATTACAAAAAGTGACATCGATCAAAAATGGTATCTCATAGATGCCAAAGATCAAATTCTCGGTCGTCTGGCTTCCCGGGTTGCCTCCATTCTTTTAGGAAAAAACAAGCCCGCCTATACTCCAAATATGGATAACGGCGACAATATTGTGCTTGTTAATTCCGATAAAGTAAAACTTAGCGGCAATAAGGCTGAGCAAAAGACTTATTTTTCGCATTCTACATACCCGGGCGGCAGCAAAACCTTAACGTTGCAGCAAATCATGGCCAAAGATCCAACCTTTGTAGTTAAACATGCCGTTAAGGGTATGCTTCCGAAAAACTCACGCGGCCGTCAAATGTTCAAGAAATTATTTGTTTATTCTGATGAGGCTCACCCTCATCAGGCTCAACAACCACAAGTCTTAAGCGTTTAATTTTAAACAAGGAGCCCAAAATTCCTATCAAAGAAACATATTTCAGAGCTACTGGCCGCAGGAAAGAGGCCATCGCCAGGGTCATTATGAAAAAAGGTACTGGCATTCGTACAATTAATGGCCGCGCTTTCAGCAATTATTTCCTCAGTCCCACCAGAGAGATGATCATAGAACAGCCATTCGACAAACTTGAAAATGGCAAAGAATGGGACATCATTGCTAATGTCGGCGGTGGCGGTATTTCTGGTCAAGCAGAGGCTGTCCGTCTTGGCATTGCCAGGGCACTTGTTAAGAGTAATGAAGACTTTCGCAGACCCCTTAGAGAAGGTCAGTTTCTCACCAGAGATGCCCGCGTTGTTCAACGTAAAATGTACGGCCGAGCCAAAGCCCGCAAGCGTTTTCAATTCTCTAAACGTTAATTTCATAATCAATAATCACGATGCAGTAGGTATTGGGTTTCCTGCCCTTGCTGGCCCTCCCAGCCTGTAATCTTCATCGAAAGCCAAAAAGGAACAATAATGAAAATACCCGAAATCAAAGAATTGTTAGACGCAGGCGTTCATTTTGGGCACCAAACCTTAAGGTGGAACCCCAAAATGCAGAAGTACATTATTATGGAGCGCAATGGCATCCACATAATTGATTTAGCTAAAACCCAAATTGGCCTTCAAAAAGCCACCGACAAAATTCGAGAAGTTCTTAAAAGTGGCAAACACATAATTTTTGTAGGTACCAAAAAGAGCGTCAGCTATTGCGTTAAACTTGAGGCAGAACGTAGCAAAATGAATTATGTCGCTAACCGTTGGCTCGGCGGCATGCTCACCAATTTCACTACAATTAGGCAATCCATTAAAAAACTTGAAGATTACGAAAAAATGGAGACTGATGGGCTTTTCAAAGAATTGACTAAAAAAGAGATTATCACCATCAACAAAAAGAGGGCCAAGCTCAACGCAGTTCTGGGCGGCATACGGGACATGAAGTTCCTGCCAGGTCTTGTATTTGTTGTAGATACCAAGCATGAGCATATTGCAGTTAAAGAGGCCAAGCGACTTAACATACCTGTTGTTGGTATTGTTGATACAAATTGTAACCCCGATCCAATTGATTTTCCTATACCAGGTAATGATGACGCAATTAAGTCCGTTACCCTAATTACTAAGACTATTGCCGATGCTATTGTAGATGCAACAGCCGCCGCTCAGCATGAGCAGGATACCCAAATTATTCCAGAGGTTTCAAAAGCTGGTATTTCCGAAGACAATAAAGAAATGGAAACTGTTACAGAACAAAAAGAGGAAAAATAAATATGCCAGAGATTACAGCCAGCCTAGTTAAAGATTTACGAGAGCAAACAGGCTTGGGTATGATGCAATGCAAAAAGGCCTTAACAGAGACAGCGGGCGATATTCCCAAAGCTATCGAATTTCTACGAAAGCAAGGGGCTTCTGTTGCTGCCAAACGCATGGGCCGCGAGGCTAAAGAGGGCAAGGTTATACTAACTAAAACCAAATCTACTGTCGCCGCAGTGGAGGTTAACAGCGAAACAGACTTTGTATCTGCTTCAGACGATTTCCAGGTTTTTGCAAGAAACATAGCCCAAATTATTGCCGAGCAAATGCCTGCAGATCTTGATTCTCTTAAAAAGTCTTCCCTTAATGGTAAAACTGTGGAGGAGGCTAATACCGAGATTATTGCCAAAATTGGTGAAAATATAGGCATTCGCCGCTTTGTTGTAGAACAAGTTGGTCCAAATGAATATGCTGAAACCTATGACCATATGAACGGTAAAATTGGCGTTATTATTAAGTTATCTTCAGATAAAGAGCTCGAGCCTTCAGACACACTCAGAATTCTGGCTAAAGACCTTGCAATGCAGGTTGCGGCCACCAACCCAATTGCCATCAACTCAGAGGATATCCCCGCAGATCTCCTGGAGAAGGAAAAAGACATTTACAGAGAGCAAACTCTTAAAGAAGGCAAGCCCGAAAATATAGTCGATCGCATTGTTGAAGGTAAACTTACCAAGTACTTTAAAGATGTATGTTTAAGTAAACAAGTCTTCGTTAAAGACTCCAAAATGACAATCGATCAGCTGTTAAGCCAAACAGGTAAAAGCCTTAAGTTGGGTGATCTAAAAATCTCCTCGTTTCACAGGCTACAGTTAGGGCAATAAGCCAATGCCCAACCTGCCTTATAAGCGTATTTTACTTAAACTCAGCGGGGAAGCGCTTGTTGGGAACAAAGGGTTTGGTGTTTCTCCAGAAGTCATTAAGGACATTTCCAGGCAGGTTGTAGAAGTCCATAATACTGGTATAGATATCGGTATCGTAATTGGCGGGGGCAATATTGTACGTGGTGTAAATGCCAGTGAAGAGGGCATCGACAGGGTGGCTGGCGATCAAATGGGTATGTTAGCCACAGTTATTAACTGCATTGCTATGCAAAACAGCCTGGAAAGGCTGGGGTCGCAGACCCGCTTAATGAGTGCCATACATATACCTGAAGTTGCTGAGCCCTACATTAGAAGGAAGGCTGTTCGGCATTTAGAAAAGCGGCGCATAGTGCTTTTTGCAGCTGGCACAGGCAACCCTTATTTTACAACGGATAGTGCTGCCACTCTCAGAGCTATTGAGACAAACTGTGACATTATAATGAAAGCCACAAAAGTTGAGGGTATTTTTGATAAAGATCCTGTAAAATTTCCTGACGCAATCATGTATAAATCTCTAAATTATACAGAAGTAATTAACAGGCAGCTTAAGGTCATGGACACATCATCCATTGCCTTATGCAGAGAGAACAATATGCCTTTACTAGTTTTTAATATGACGGTGCCGGGCAACCTTATAAAAGCCTGCATGGGCGGCCAACTAGGCACCTTTGTTCAAGATGAGGAGTAAATCATGGATAAAGATAAAATTCACAGCCGCATGCAAAAGACAATTGAGTCTACTATCAAAGACTTAGCCAAAATTCGCACAGGTATTGCTACACCCACCATGTTAGATCATATCACTGTAGACTATTACGGTACCCCCACGCAGATCAACCATGTTGCCAGCATCACCGTACCAGAGCCCCGCTGCCTGGTTATCCAGCCATTCGAAAAAAAAATGCTAGGTGATATCGAAAAAGCCATTATCGCCAGCGATCTGGGGCTTGCGCCCAATAATGACGGTAATATTATTCGTCTTAATTTGCCCATTCTCACTTCTGAACGTCGTAAAGAGCTTGCCAAACAAGTCCGTAAAATTGGCGAGGAGGGCAAAATTAGTGTTCGTAATATCCGTCGGGATGAAAACGATGTTCTCAAGAAGGATTCCAAAAATTCTAAAATGTCAGAAGACGAAACCAAAGACCTCTTAGGTGAAATCCAAATTATTACTGATGATTACATTTCCCAAATAGAAAAAATCATCGCTGATAAAGAGGCCGATATTTTAGAGGTATAATTTATTCCCTTTTTCTGTCACTAACACAAGAAAACCATCTTGAGCGGTAATTCACTAAAACACATCGCCGTAATAATGGATGGCAATGGCCGGTGGGCTAAAAAGCGTAAATTACCCCGGGTTTTTGGTCATCGTGAAGGTACCAAAGCCACCAAACGTATAGTTAAAGCCTGCGGTGAGCTGGGTGTAAGTTACCTTACTGTTTATGTTTTTTCCTCAGAAAACTGGAAACGTCCCAAATTTGAGGTAGATGCACTTATGCGGCTCCTTATCGAGAAAATTCATCAGGAAATTGATGAGCTGGATAAGGAAAATGTTCGCCTTAGCGCCATGGGCGATTTATCAAAATTACCTCCCAATACGCTGGAAGAGCTTAATTGGGGCATGGAAAAAACCGCCGACAATACAGGTCTTAACCTTATTCTGGCACTTTCTTATGGAGGGAGGCAGGAGATTGTAGATGCCTGCAAGGCTATTTCCAGTCGGGTAAAAAAGGGTACCATGTCTCTCCAGGATATAACCGAAGACACTTTTCGTCAAAATCTATATCTGCCTGATGTACCAGAGCCAGAATTATTAATAAGAACTGGCGGGGATTTACGTGTATCAAATTTTCTTCTCTGGCAAATCGCCTATACAGAACTTTACGTAACACAAACTCTCTGGCCGGATTTCAAAAAAGAAGAACTCGTAGATGCTATTGATTCTTTTAACTCTCGTCAACGCCGTTTTGGGCGTGTTCTGGAAAGTTGATTGAAAATCTCAAGCAGAGTTTCTTCACATTCAAAGAACGGTTTAATTAGCTAATCACACAAATATGTATCAATGATACCCGCATGAGTAATTTAAACAAAAGAATTATAGCATCTATTATTTTATTGGCCCTGTGCTGGAGCACACTAGTCTATTCCAATATTACACGTTGGTCCTTAATCATCACCATATTTTCCCTGGGTGCCTATGAGTTTTTTAATCTCATATCTGTAAAATTTAAAAGCCACTGGCTATGGAAGTGGGGCTTTAGCGCTTTAAGCATGTTATTATTTTTGCAGCCGCTGGCAAACGGCAATCTGCCTAGTGTGCCCCTGGGTGTGCGTATTCTCGCTGTCTGCATTTTGGCTGTATTTTTAATAATAGCCGGTGGGTTTGCCTTCCTCCCGTTACAGGATGTAACCCCCTGGATTTTTTTTAATATCTGTGGTTTTCTCTTTTTTGGTTTGTGGGTGGGCCAAATCCATCAAATACCTGGCTTACAATCCCAGGCAGGGTTCGCAGGCATAAGTCATCTTGTTCTGCTGGTTACCTGCGTAGTTTTTGCAGACAGTTTTGGGTATATTGTTGGGCGAGCTTTTGGTAAACATAAGCTTTGTCCACATATTAGTCCGGGCAAATCAATAGAAGGCGCTATCGGCGGGGTTCTTTCGGCCACCATAGCAGTAGCTTTTCTCACCCCCCTGCTAACGTCACTAACCACAATTCAAGGGTTTATATTTGGTATAATAATAAGTATAAGTTCTATTTACGGTGATTTACTAATATCCGTTATTAAGCGATATGTACAAGTCAAAGATACATCTAATCTTATACCTGGTCATGGTGGTGTTTTAGATAGGTTTGATGCCTTATTTTTTTCAATCCCTATTGGCGCTCTTACCTTTAAAGTTTTTGGTTTATGAGTTTTAAAAATCCCAAACAAATCTGCCTTTTAGGCGCTACGGGTTCAATCGGCACTTCAGCTCTAAATGTTATTAAACAGCACCCTGACAGCTTCCATATCCACAGTGTTGCCGCTGGTAGCAATTGGCAGGCTTTGATTCCAATAATACAGCAATTTAAAGTTGAAAAGGCGTGCCTCTGGCAGGAAGATGCTGCAAAAGCCCTAAAAAAACATGTCAATATTCCAGTATTCACCGGCATGGATGGCCTTTTGGAATTAGTTCAGGATCAATCTGCGGATTATGTATTGAACGGTATGGTTGGTGCAGTTGGCTGCCTGCCCACTCTGGAGGCCATTAAAGCCTCAAAACATATCGGCCTGGCAAATAAAGAGACTATGGTAATGGCCGGCTCCATTATAAATCAAGCGCTTAAAGACAACGCCTCAAGCAGCCTTATACCCATAGACTCTGAGCATTCAGCTATTTTTCAATGCCTGGGTGACCGCCCCTCATCCGAGGTGGAGCATCTTCTTCTTACGGCATCAGGGGGGCCTTTTCTCTCCCTTCCTGCAGATCAATTTGCACATGTCACCAAAGAACGCGCCCTCGCCCACCCTACCTGGGATATGGGCCCAAAAATCACTATCGATTCTTCCACCCTTATGAATAAGGGCCTGGAGGTTATAGAGGCCCATTTTCTTTTTAACATTACATTTGATAAAATCAGGGTTGTCATTCATCCCACATCCACAGTTCACTCCTTTGTTCAATTTGTGGATGGTTCCCTTATGGCGCAGCTTGGTTCACCCGATATGCAGTTGCCCATACTCTATGCCCTGGTTTGCCCCCAAAGGTGGCCCCTTAACATTGAAAGGCTGGATCTTGCCACGCTAGGCAAGCTGGAATTTTTTCCACCCGATTTTGAAAAATTTCCCTGTCTGCGACTTGCGTTCGATGCCGGCAAAATGGGCGGGAGTGCGCCAGCTGTTTTAAACGCGGCCAATGAGGAGGTTGTAAGTTTATTTCTTAATGAGAAAATTAACTACCTAGACATACCGCGTGTTATAGAAGATATTTTAAACCTGTCAACAATAACCGCCTCCCCCACGCTGGAGCAGGTATTAAGCGCCGACAAAGAAGCCAGAAGTTGTGTACGTGAATTATTAAAGGTAAAGGAATAATCGCATCCATGCGATTTTTATTTAAAATCTAAAATTATGCTTGAAGTACTAACCACAATCAAAAGCGCATCCCTACAAATGATTATAGGCCTTATGGGTCTTGGTTTCCTTGTTTTCATTCATGAATTGGGGCATTTCCTTGTCGCCAAGCTTTCTGGCGTCAAGGTCAATACCTTTGCCATAGGGTTCGGCAAAACCATTTGGGGTTTTAGGCGGGGTGATACAGAATACTGCTTTAAGGCCATACCATTTGGGGGTTTTGTCGCCATGGCCGGAGAACAGCCCGAAGATGATAAAACAGGACAACCCAATGAATTTGCACAGAAGCCGGTACCTGTTCGTATGGCTATTGCAGTGGCGGGCCCCTTTATAAATGTCCTGTTTGCTTTTTTTGTCCTTGTAATCCTCTATATGTTCGGCATACAGGAGCCAATTTCAAACGAAATTAAAGTCGGTGAAGTTACCACAGATTCTCCAGCCCAACAGGCTGGCATACAAGCCGGCGACAAGATTATCAGTTTAAAAAACAAGCCTGTAAGCAGTGTTGAACAATTCTTCCAGGATATTGCCCTGGAGACAGACAATGTTTTACCAATTGTGGTTCAAAGAGACACACAAACCCTGTCCTTTACTATTAAGCCCGAAATGCATAAGATGGGGTTTGCCTGGAGCGGGCTGATACCTGGCGAAACAAGAGTAGTAGTATCCGGTCTACAATCAGGATGGCCTGCTATTTCCGCTGGTTTTAAAAAGAACGACCAGATACTTACTGCCGAAGGCCTTAAAATACCTGATAGTCAAACTTTTATTAAAATTATTAAAGCCTCCCGGGGCAGGGAAATCTTAATCGGTATTTTAAGGGACAGCGCACATATAACTATGCCTGTTACTCCGGAGCTGGACAACGCTTCGGGCGATTATAAAATCGGTTTGGGTATTGGTACTTTATTTAACACCCCCACGCGGCTGGTTAAACGTTCCTTCAGTCAGAGCCTGACAAAAAGCTGGGAAAAAAACCTGGACTATTCTGTACTCATGTTTCGTTTTATGTCTGGGCTTTTCAAGGGCAAAATCAAAATTAAAGCCCTCTCTGGTCCGGTAGGCATCCTTCAAGTCATTGGCAGCAGTTTTCGCCGCAGTCTGCAGCAGGCAGCAGAATTTATGGCCCTTATCAGCTTAAACCTTGGCCTGGTTAACCTCCTGCCCCTTATTATAACAGATGGCGGTGTTATACTTTTTCTCTTCCTGGAGGCAATCCGGCGTAAACCGTTAACGACTGCTGTACAACTCCGCATAAATCAAGTAGCTATCAGCTTTTTTATTATCCTGGCGGTCATTATCACCTTCCACGATCTGCTTAAGTTCCCCATGTTTCTGGATTAGGTGAATTGAAGGTTACGCCTTCAATATCAACTTTACTGAACCTCGCGGAAGTGTTTCTTGAATTTACTTTTTGACAGGGGCTTTTTGCTGGCCGGTACACTCATTTGAAAGGCCTGGCCGTTACCCGAACGGAAGGTGGCAGAAATAGCTTTGTCTCTGTGTTTTTCCTGCACTTCCCGGTAGAAGAAATACCCGTGATCCATGACATTTTTAACTTTGCTGGCAGGTATCTTAATATTGAAATTAAATTCAACATTGTTAAGATGTAATGGTATGTCCACACGCCCGAACTTTAGTGCCAGACTTTGTAGCACCATGCGTACCTTTTCATTATACTCGTATGCCTGTTTACGCACGTTTTTAGCCTCTTTGAACTTATATTGATCCTCCAGGTTTTTAATTAGCTCATGCCAGGCGCCAGTGTGGTATGGATTGTTTTGCAGAGCATTTCGAAGAAAGCCCTCCCTCTCCGGAGCGAATTTGGATGCCAGGGCCTTTTGGTAATGATGCTGGGCCATAGCCTCTGATTTTTTGCTGCGGTGTTTAAAGTTACCGGGATTTGCTCCGGATACAGAAGATGAAGTCTGTTTTCCAGATGTGGTTTCAGATTGGTATTCTTTAATGGCTTCAGATCCTGTTTTTTTCAGCGTACTCAGCCACCACAGTAATAGAACCGCCGCAATGATGCCTGCGACAATACCCAGATTCTTCTTCCAGGGCTTAATGGTTTTGGGTGGTTCCGGTACCGATACAGGGCGTTTTGGAGGTGGAGCAAGAGGAACATCGGGCCTTTCTGCTATGGTGGAATGGATAATTTTGGGCCCTTTGGGCATTTCCTTTTCTACATGTTGAGGTAAAACTTTATCTTCTTTTTTTTCGCGATAGACCATTGCTACAGCACAGCCCAAACGCTCCAAATTCCCTTTTAAATCCTCTACCCTGTTGAAATCTTTAATTTCTGGAAGGTTCCAGGGCAAATTCCTTAATTTGTAGAGAATATCATTGGCATTTAAATCGTGAAAATGGGCCGTAAGCACCCGCGTAATTTGTGAGGCTTTTTTAGGATCTTTTATATGAAGTATGGTAAGCTGTTCGGCCATATTAATCTATTATCGTATTTTATAGGGTCATTGTTCAATTGTGGCATTATTTATTTAACCCAACATCTAACCGGCTAAATTCGTAATTTTATGACATCATTTTAACAAAAATCCTATGAATACCAAATCCCAAATATCATCCCTATCCTGGCCTAATGCCAGGGAACCGATAATGGCGCGCCATATGGCGCGCCAAATGACGGCACAAATTTGCCAATGGGCACGCATTAACACCCATAGCCTCAATATTAAAGGGCTGACCCGGTTTTCCAAAGTATTAGAAACATCATTTAAACCTCTTTCGGCCTGTTTGAGTAGAAGCGCTCCTGTTGGCTATGAAGTTATGAATAGTGACGGCACACTTTCCAGGCAGCCATTAGCTCCATGCCTAATTTGGGAGAAGCGGCCAAAAGCAAAATTTAAGGTTTTGTTATCTATTCATATGGACACTGTTTTCGTGCCTTCTGTACAGTTCCCTGTTCTAAATACACCGTCTATAATTAAAGGCCCGGGCACTGCTGATGCCAAAGGGGGTATTGCCGTTATTTTATGTGCATTAAAGGCATTTGAAAGGCAAAGTCCCCTAAATATCGGCTGGACCTTAATAATAAACTCCGATGAAGAACTGGGGTCCCCTGGTTCAGACCCAATCCTGAGAAAACTTGCCCGTGAACATATGGTGGGTCTGGTTTATGAACCTAGCCTGCCAGGCGGCGCCTTTGCCGCAGCCCGTAAAGGTTCGGGCAATTTTACTCTTAAAATAACAGGCCGGCGCGCCCATGCCGGCCGCGAACCTGAAAAGGGCCGTAATGCTATAGCATTTTTATGTCAGGCCATTGGGACGCTTACCAGTTTGAACGGCAAACGCCCCGGTTTAACCATAAATACCGGCATAATTAACGGGGGTTCAGCTTTTAATGTTGTACCCGATTTAGCTACTGCGGGTTTTAATATTCGCGTCAGCCGAAAACAGGATCAACAATGGGTTTTAAAGCAATTAGAAAAACTGGAAGCAAACCTTAATACTAATGATGGTATAAAAGCACAATTCCATGGTTCGTTTTCGTCTCCTCCCAAACCCTTCGACAAAAAAACACAAAATTTATTCAAGATATTTTCCGAATGCGGGAGGTGTCTCAACATACCGGTTATTACCGAAAATACCGGGGGTGTATGCGACGGAAACCGTCTGGCTGATGAAGGTTTACCTGTTATAGATACCCTTGGAGTTGAAGGCAGCTTTATTCACAGTACTGATGAACAATGCAATATCAAAAGCCTTGTTCCCCGCGCGGCTCTTACGGCCATGTTTCTTTCAAAGCTCGAAAATGGTGAATTTAAGTGGAAGGTGTAGGTTAATGTTCGTATTGAGGCCGGTTAGAAAGCAGGATTTTGAAGGTGTATATGAGTTGTCAACTCATGCCAAAGCCGGGTTGACCACTTTGCCCCATGACCCGGAAGTTATAGGCAACCATATACAGGCATCTCTTAAAGCTTTTGAGCTATTCCCCAGAAAGCCAGGCGGTGAGTCTTACTTTTTTGTATTAGAGGACCTTGAAACACATAAAATAGCGGGTACCAGCGCCATAGTCTCCAAGGTTGGAGGTTTTCAGCCCTTCTGGACATATGAATTAAAATCCCTTATTAATGAGTCCAAGGTACTTAATGTTAAAAAGGAAATTAAATACCTGCAGCTAAAAGAAATCCACAACGGTCCTACTGAAATCGGCTCGTTGCTTGTAGCCCCGGACTATCGCCGTTCATCTAACGGCCGCCTGCTGAGCCTGGGACGGTTTCTGTTTATGTCACTTTATCCCCAGTGTTTTGAGGCTACTGTGCTTGCCGAAATGCGCGGCATTGTAAATGAGGCCGGTGAGAGCGCCTTTTGGGAGGCGCTTGGCAGACACTTTTTTGATGTAGATTACACTAAGGCCGACTACATGGTGATGAAGGATAAAACCTTTATAGCCGACCTCATGCCCAGGCACCCTATATACATAGCCCTTTTGCCACTCGATGCCCAGCAAGCGCTCAATAAACCGCACCCTTTAACAGAACCAGCCCTTAAGCTATTGGAGCAGGAGGGGTTCTCCCCTACTGGCGAAATCGATATATTTGAGGGAGGGCCCATTATCAGCTGCCCCGCTGCTGAGATAAGAAGTATAAAAAACAGCATTCTGACAAAAGTTACATCATTCTGCAGTTCAGCAAAAGTAGAAGGCCGCTTCATTATTAGCACAGCGGGGCAACCGGCCGACTTCCGCGCCTGCACCGGCGGCATTAAGCCATTGTCCACCGGGGAAGTTTCCATAACAAAAGAAACCGCAGAAGCATTAAGGTTAAAGAAAGGCCAGAGTGTTAAATATTGCGCTCTCAGAGCTGAAGATGGTTAAAGTATACGCTCTTATACAATTTGGGTTACATATCAATTAGTGTTATCATTGCCTTTCACCTTTAATTAGAAGCTGCTGTCAAATGGAACGTACACCTCTCTTTATAAATGGCACATGGCTTAAGGGCCATGGCGCCATAGTCAAGTCTATCAACCCCGCCAATGAGGACGTAATCTGGCAGGCTGAGGGGGCAGACATTGCCGAAGTCAACCTTGCCGCACAAGCTGCGGCCACCGCTTTTAATACCTGGTCTCACCTGCCATTGGAGGCCAGGATAAAGTACCTGCGCCGGTTTGCTTATTGCCTGGGTCAGGCTAAAGAAAAGTTCGCTTTGCTTATCAGCCGGGAGACCGGAAAACCATTGTGGGAGTCCCTTGCAGAAGTTGACTCCATGGTAAAAAAGATATCCATTACAGAAACATCTCACGCCCAAAGGTGTGCCGAAATATCAGGCAAAGTTGGTCGGTACAATTCAGTAACGCGCTTTCGTCCCGTTGGTCCTCTGGCCGTCCTGGGGCCGTCAAATATGCCCGGGCACCTGCCCAACGGTCACATAATTCCAGCCCTTATGGCTGGTAATACAGTTGTATTTAAACCAAGCGAAATAACTCCGGTGACAGGCCAGGAGATGATGAGCCTGTGGCAGAAGGCCGAACTACCCCCCGGTGTACTTAACCTTGTTCAAGGCGGTGGAGATGTGGGTCAAAACTTAGCCAAACAAACCCTAATCAAGGGTATTCTATTCACTGGCAGCTACTCAACAGGTAGCGCGCTGCATCAAGCCTGTGCCGGCCAACCCGAAAAATTGCTGGCCCTGGAGATGGGTGGCAATAACCCCCTTATAGTATGGGAGCCTCAAGACGCCCAGGCTGCAGCATATCTTACTATACAATCGGCATTTCTTACTTCCGGACAGCGCTGTGTATGTGCGCGCCGGCTTATTGTACACGGCAAAAACAAGGGCGACAGGTTTATTAAAGCACTGGTTAAAATGATGGAGAAAATAACCACAGGCCCCTATACCCAGTCACCAGAGCCCTTTATGGGGCCGGTAATATCTAAAGACGCTGCCCGTAAACTATTCCAGGCCCAGGAGCAATTGCTTAAAATGGGCGCTCTCACTATCGTACCTATGGAGAGGTCTAATCATGGCCAGGCATTTGTTACCCCTGGTTTGCTGGATATTACCGGTATTGAGAGTATTAAAGATGAAGAAATTTTTGGACCATTGCTACTGGTACAAAGGGCTAAAAATTTTGACCATGCCTGCGCGCTTGCCAACAACACAGAATATGGTCTTGCCGCAGGCATACTCTGTGATGACGAAGCACTTTATCGTAAATTCCTGGATATATCCCATGCAGGTGTGGTAAACTGGAACCGCCCGCTTACAGGCGCCAGTTCATCAGCCCCTTTTGGCGGTGTAGGCAAAAGCGGCAACTTTCGCCCCGGTGCCTTATTCGCTCCCGACTACTGTTCATACCCCGTAGCCTCCCTGGAGACAGCCGAACTCAAGATGCCCCGTGAACTAACCCAGGGTATTAGAACGAATCCGCCTTAGGCGGATGCGTTCTAATAAACCGATGGAGCGTGTTTCACTTTGTGAAAATGCTCATCGGGCATTGTGCTTGGTAAGTAGAAAAGTACGAACAGTAAAAATTTGAATACCGCTAAGGACGCTTGCGAAGCCGTATAGACTTCGGCGTAAACTAGGGACGTTTGCGTAAGCGTATAGACTTAGGCGTCATCTCCACCA
>CAZRWX010000075.1:0-13445 GCA_964603925.1 uncultured Bifidobacteriales bacterium
GAACTGGTCGAAATGACAAAATTGGAGCATCTATGGTACCTGAGTAGTTACAAAACTTCTTAGAATAAGCATTTATTCCATCTACAACATTATACAGTTAATAGCCTAAAGTGAAAAGGACTGCCCTAAATAAATACGTTTAGCCTCAGGATCATTAGCCAGATGTTTGGCGGAACCCTCTATTAAAACCCGCCCTTCAAATATTATATAGGCCCTCCCGGTAATAGCCAGGGTTTCCCTGACGTTATGATCCGTAATGAGAATCCCCATACCTTTATCTCTGAGCTGGGCTATCATGGATTGAATATCTTCCACCGCAATTGGGTCTATACCGGCAAATGGCTCATCTAAAAGCAGAAAATGTGGATCTACAGTCAAGGCTCTGGCAATTTCCAAACGTCTTCGCTCTCCTCCGCTCAGTGAATATGCTTTTTGCTTGCGTAAATGCTCAATTTTAAACTCATTAAGCAATTGCTCCAATCTATGATGTCGTTGATCTTTTGTGAGTTTCCTGGTCTCCAATATTGCCATTATGTTGTTTTCTACTGACATTTTGCGGAATACTGAGGACTCCTGGGGGAGGTAGCCGATACCCATACGTGCCCTTTTATGCATGGGCATCCTGGAGATATCCTGATCATTAAAATAGACTTTGCCTTTATTGGCCCTAATCATGCCGACAATTATGTTAAAAGAGGTAGTTTTGCCTGCGCCGTTAGGCCCCAGTAAGCCCACTACCTCCCCTTTATTGATATTAATGGACACCTCATTAACTACCCGGCGACCGCCGTATATTTTAATTATGGATTCTGCTCTTATCTGCATTTACTCTACTTTTAGATTGTTTGTAGTGTCTGTTTGCTGCTTTTGGGGTGCACCAAAAAAGGTGCCTGAAGCTTTGCCTGAGACTCGAATATCCTGAACCTTGCCATTATCAAATTGTATTTCCATGGAATCACCGGCAGCTACATTTTTACCACTTAATTTCTTCCCCTCCATATGAAAATAAATACTTTGCGCGCTCCCAAACACTTTTGCTTTGTCTATAGCCCTGTCCTTAAACTTTATATTAACATAATCACCGGTAAGTTCATCTTTTTGCTCAGGAAAATTTGACTTGGAATAAGTAGATAATGCCTGACGAAAAACCTCAATATCCTCAATATCCTCACTGCTGAAATTCATCCAGAGAGAATCACCTTCTATGTGGTAAGTTTCTTTATAGGGTGAATCTTTGGGTTTGTCCTCGTAGTCACCGGCAGCCTGACCCTTAAGGCTGAGACTTTTAACCTGTTCTCCATCCAGGTACATTACCATAGTGTCCCCGCGCATTTTATCATTCAGGAGTTTAAGCACTGGGCTACCCAAAAAAGTGATTTTTTCATCATTTTCGTTAAAGTAGGCGCTATCGCAGGTAATTATGAAGTTACCCCGTTTGATATTAACATTACGACGGGCAACTGCAAAGTGGGTAGAATCGTTATACGCTATCTCATCCCCCCGGATGAAAAGCGTATCTACATCCATTTTTTTTGAAGCACCCTCCGGGTTCAACGAACTTTTTTTAACACTGTCCCGGTAAATTTTCTTTAGTACTGGATTTTCTTTAAGCAGCATCTGAAATTCATTCCTGTCATAGGTAAGATAGCCGGCAGAAAACAAGTGGTCTCCTGTAGTATCGTAGCCAATTACATTATGTCTTGCCCATGCCATATCCTGAGACTTATTATACCCCCCAGTCTGGGCATTTAAGGAGAATTTGTTTAAGGATACCTCCATTTCACCCTCGCACATTACCGCATTTTCGGCTCTGTTCCAGGTTGCCTTGGATGTCTTGAATTTAAGCTTACCATAATTGCAATGCACATTTCCAGACAGGATGTATTCCCCCCGAATACCAGAGCCCTCTGCCGAACCTGGGTTGGCCTGGCAAACAAGAGGGATATCGGGTTTAGGAGGCTTTTTTGATTCGGGTTTTATTTTAGCCGATTTTAAAGAACCCCCGCTCACAGCGCTGGAATCAAAAACAGTGGAGGAATCCCCTTGCATAAAATTTGTATCAGAAACAGCAATTTTTATTAGTGAATCCTGGCCCTTTTTATCGGTAGCCAACCCCGCACTATGTGACGAGGTAGAAGCTGGATTAACATTGGGAATACCTGAACCGGTAGGAGAGCCTTTAACTGCCCGGGGAACTGGCCCGGCACAATACCACATTACCGTTGATATTAAAACAATAGCAAGCCGTATATAAATATGGAATTTGCTCCCGCAATTACTATTCAGCCTTACTGACAGTGTCCTCATCGGCTTCCTTAACTCTTTGCTCAACTTTACGGATAACAGTACGTACATCAGAAAGAATTTTCCAGTTTTCCAGGCGATCGTCTGAGGTAAAACCAACTCCAGTCAGGGTATCCCCAACCTCTGATATAACTTTTACCCAGCCCTGAGTTTTAACTTGTTTATCACTTTTATTCCAAAAAAGAGAATCAGCCTGTACCTGAGGGCCGTCCTGGGCTCTGGCGTACACATTACCCCACGCTTTTAGAAAGGTTATCTTCTCATCGGCAGCTCCTGAATCGGCGTCTACCCAGGCAGCCTCTTTACCCAAAGAATCAAAAACCACCATATTAACTGGGCGGATGAGGAAAATACCGCTTTTTGCCATCTTTCGCATGTAAGATGTTTTCATAATCCACCCTAAGCGGCTATTATCATACATATCTACAGTGAGAGTATCATCAAGCTCCAGAAGAGCATAATCATCACCGGGACGCTTCCAGGGGACAGATTCCTCAATTTTAGTGCAGGAGTTGGTAATCAGGGTAAAAGCTGAAATCCATAAAAAAATATTATTGCCTAAAATTGACTTATAATAAAACCAGAATATATTCATGAATACTGGGAACCAGATGTAAGGACGTTTTTAAACCGGTAAACAGAAACCATAAGTAAAAAATACGAAAGAAGACAAAATGCGCCTAATGCAATTAACGCATTAATAACCGACATTAAATACCATCGAGATAAGAATTGAATACCGAAAAGTATCAAAAGAAACAGCGCACCTGAATATTGGGCCGCGCTGCGCACCGTGGGAGCCCTCAGGGAGACATAAACGGCAAGAGATATTACCAGGAGAGAGAAAACGGGGGTAAAAATAAAGGACAACATAATTTCGGCAGGGCAAAAACCCGAGGGCAGCAAAAAATTTACCGTTAGAATAAGTGCACCCTGACCCAGCCACCCGGCAACAACCGGGAAAACATAAATGCCCGCCAATTTCCCGGCAAAAAGTACTCGATAGGATATTGGGGCGCACATCAGAGTCTCCAGAGTATTACGTTCCCGCTCCCCGGCAAAGCTGTCAGCGCTTAAAGCCAGAGCCATGCTGCCTGTAAGGGCGCTGATAAAAAGAAGCAGAAGAGGGGATATCGCCTTAACACCCTCCCCATGAAGGTGCGATGTAACAATAATAAGACTGTAGGAGCCAAGTAATAGAAACATGATAAGCACATAGGGAAGAAAAAACCGTGGTTCTTTTCTTATAAGACGCCATTCATGAAAAACGATGGCCTTAATCTGATTCCGGCTATTATTTGTCATAGGTCATATAAATGTCGTACAAGCTGTGCTTTATAGGTTCTATACCACAAACAGGTATACCTTCCCGAAAAAATCGAAAAATAATATCGGGAATAATTTTCTTAAGGCCTTCGCTATTAATTTGCAGACGCATCACACCCGCCTGCTCGGGTAAAATGTCAACGAACTTATAACTTGCATCATACTCCTTTAAAAAACCAAGCTGGGAATTTTGCAGCGTCTCTGGGAAATCTATATAATAGGAGTTCCCCGGGTTTTTTTGATTTGCTATATCCTGCCTGTCACCATGAAACCTGACACTGCCTCTGGACAAAAACGCAAAATGAGTACACACTTCGTCAGCCAGAGAAAGATTATGAGTGGCAATAACAGCTGCAGCTCCAGTTTTACTTACATAATCTTTTAATAACTTGAGAACATATTTCTGGCTGCCAGGGTCTAAATGGTTGGTTGGTTCGTCCCACAAAACAATGGAAGGCTCATGAAGGAGTGAACGTATCAGTTGAACTTTCTGCTTGTTGCCGGCAGAAAGTGACGCCAGGGGTTTAGGGCTGAATTCAAATTCAAATGACTCCCCCAGTTTACCGATACGCTCCCGCTTATCAGGCAGGCCGTATAGATCACAAAAAAAAGACAAGTACTCCCAGGCTGAAAGTTTATTATAATAACCAGGGTTTTCGAAAGCAATGCCCATATTCCCAAGATAGCTACGGCCTTTACCATAACCTGCAATATTAATACAACCTTTTTGCGTTGTTATAATACCTGTTAAACAGCGGATCAATGTGGTTTTACCGGATCCATTGGGCCCAAGCAGCCCCATAAGAGAACGGGGATCCAGAGTAAGGTTTAAACTTTTAAGAGCATCTATTTTCTGCGCCCCGGTTTTAAAGGAGACGCTCAAATCTTGTATATTAATAGCCGGCTGCATTCTTAATAGAGCAGCTTTAACCGGAGATATTAACTAACTCTACCAGTACATCGGGCACTTTAACCGAAGATACTGTATCTGAATAGATATTGGAAAAGGCCTGAATACCCTTTAACATATCAAAATAATTTGTACTGAGGGTGACCCCCTCTACAGCCTGAACCACTTTGCCGTTTTCAACCAGGAAGCCCTGAGCGCCGATGGATATTTCACCTGACACAGCTGAGCACCCCGACCCACCCTCCAGTTTAATAACATGGAAGCACCTGGGAAACACACTGAGAAGGTCCTGTAAAGACTGCTGCCCTAATGGAACTATAAAATTGGAGAACCCTGTGCCTGCAGGACCACTATAACTTCGTGCCCCGTGGCCACTGGAAGCGCAGCCCTCACGAGCGGCGGATTCCAGGTTATACAGGAAGCCGTTAAGAACCCCTTTATCTACAACGGTAACGGGGTTACAAACGACACCCTCTCCATCAAAGAGCCTGGAGCCGGGGTAACCTTTAATATGAGGGTCACACAGAAGAGTAAATTTATCCGATGCTATCTGAGTGCCCTTTTTACCCTCCAGACGAGACTGCCCTTTTTGTACCACTTCGGCAAAATAAGGAGAAGAAAACATACCCAGAATTTGAGGGCTGACAAGGTTGGAAAAAACAACTGGCAAAGCCTCAGAGGAAATTGGTTTGGCATCCAGCAGCTCCATAGACCTTTCTACAGCCTTGGTGGCCATAAAAGAGACATCCAGCATACCGGGACGCCGCGCACTGTTCTGATAAACACCCATTTTCCTGGTTTCGCCTTTAGCGGACACCACCCCCAGACCAGCGTACATGCTGTTACTACGGCTGGAGTATTGTACCCCGCTGGAGTTTACAATTGTGGAGTACCCCATAGACTTGCCCGCACCAAGGTAGGGTACATTTACTACACTTTTGTTTAGTGACAAAGCCGTGGACTCAAGCTCCATGCCAAGAGAAATTAAATCGTTAACTGATACATCATCAATACTTTCATGGTATTGGTCCAGATCAATGTCGGGAAGTTCTGCGGGTCCGGGCACTTCTAGTTTTAAAGGATCTGTAAGGTTTGTATGACTGAGAGCGTCCGCCACCGTCTGGGTCAGGGCCTCAGATGAGAACTTTTCGGTAAAGGCATAACCCGGACGGCCATTGGCGAATAAACGAATGCCTATACCGCGGGAGGCTGATATTTCAGTTGTTTTAACTTTACCTTCGAAGACCTCTACCCCTGTGCTGTGGGACTCTCCGATAATAATATCAAACTGCTGGGCGCCCTGCTTTTTGGCTTGATCATACAAATAATTTTGTGCTTCCTGCATCTTCATTAACGCCCCCCTACCAGAATACTGTCAACCTTAAGGCTGGGTTGACCCACAGCAGCAGGTATAAGGCCTGAACCAGCGCCGCACATACCGGCTGATAAGGCCAGATCATTACCTACCATGGAAATTAGCGGAAGTATTTCATGCCCTTTGCCTATTAAAGTGGCTCCGCGCACCGGCTCCTCAATTTTGCCATTACGGATAATATAGCCCTCCTCTACAGCAAAATTAAATTCGCTGGTAGCTGGATTAACGCTGCCTCCCCCCATTTTTTTTGCATACAGGCCCTCATCCACGCTGGCAATCATATCTTCAAAAGTATCCGAACCGGAATCGATATAGGTATTGCGCATACGTGAAACAGGAGCGTATTTGTAGGACTCCCGGCGAGAGCTGCCTGTCATGGGTACGCCCAGTTCTTTAGAGCCTACCATGTCAGCCATATAGCACTGCAGCACTCCATCCTTAATAAGAACTGTTTTTTGGGTAGGAGAGCCTTCATCATCAATATTAGAAGACCCCCACCCATTAGGTATAGTACCGTCATCAATAGCCGTTACCTTTGGATTAGCAATTAACGTCCCAAGCTTGCCTACAAAAAAAGAGGCTTTCCGGCGGATAGCCTCTGTCTCCAGAGGGTGACCGCAGGCCTCATGAAAAATTACGCCCCCAAAACCATTACCCATTACCACTGGCATTTTACGGCCTTTTATATAACCTGCTGAAAGCATCTGCAAAGCACGCTGGGCTGCTGCCTGTGTATAAGCTGCAATATCCAATCCACGAAAGAACTCAAATCCACGCATCTCACCAGGTGCCTCCCCTGCTACAAAGATATCGCCTTTGCTCTCTGCGGTAACCCCCACCGAAAACCGGCACCGTGTGCGGTGATCTGTAACCAGCAAACCCTGGCTGTTGGCAATAAGCACATCACTGACAGTGTCCGCGCAGGAGGCGCTTACCTGGCTGATTCTGGTATCTGCAGACCTGGCTGTTTGATCGGCTAATCTTAAAAGATCCAGCTTAGAGCTTTGCCCTGCAATTTTGGGATCCTCCTTAACGGGGTGAATATTTGCCACGGACCTGCTACTTAAAGGTTTGGGTGCCTGGCTGCTTCCCGATGCCCCCCGGCTGGCGGCCAGTTGCCTGACTAAACCGGTAAGATGGTCTGTTTCAGCCACACTGGAGAAGGCGTATAGGACATCGGTGCCGTAAAGCAGCCGAATACCTATGCCATACTCTGTACCAGCCCGGGCTGATTCTACTTTTTTGTCCCTGAAACTAACTGAAGCTTCACGAGTCTCCTCCTCGAAAACCTCAACAAAATCGGCACCGCAATCCCCGCCCGCCTGAATGATATCTGTAATAAGAGCTTTTTTCATATACCTATTATATAATTCTTGAGGGTTTTTAGTAAGGGCAATTCAAGGCCCCTCATCTGTTTGCGGGTCCATTTCAGGAAATGGACCTACAAATAAGACAACCTGACCGGAATACCGTTTTCTTTAAGCTCCTGCTTGATCTGCGGGATGGTATACGTGCCGTAATGCACCATAGACGCTATAAGGGCGGCATCTGCATTGGCTTTTTTAAATACTTCAGCAAGGTGAAGGGGTACCCCGGCACCGCCGGAGGCTATAACAGGCACGCTGACAGCGTTTGAAATCATACTGGTAATTTTAAGCTCATAGCCCTGTTTAACGCCGTCAGTATCCATGGCGTTGAGGCAAATTTCTCCAGCACCTGAATCTACCGCACGTTTTGCCCACTCAAGAGCATCTATCCCCATAGCTTTACGGCCGCCATTGATATACACCTCATATCCTGACGGTATTTTATCAGAAATGCCACTGAATTTTACGTCCATGCCCAAAACAATGCATTGATTACCAAAAGCCCTGGCTCCCTCTTTAATAATGTCGGGATTTTGTACCGCCAGAGAATTGACACTGACTTTTTCGGCCCCTGCTAATAGTACATCACGCATATCGCCAAGATTGCGAATACCGCCCCCAACAGAAAATGGTATAAAAATGCTGCGGGCTACATCTTTTACCATACCGATATCAATGGCGCGGTTTTCAGCTGAAGCTGTAATATCATAAAAAACCAACTCATCAACACCGGTCTGGTAGTACTGGAGCCCCATCTCTACCGGGTCACCTAAATCTACATTGCCCTGAAACTTAACACCTTTTGTAACCTTACGGTTGCGGACATCCAGGCAAACAATAACG
Source organism: uncultured Bifidobacteriales bacterium (assembly GCA_964603925.1). Classification (GTDB taxonomy): domain Bacteria; phylum Fibrobacterota; class Fibrobacteria; order UBA11236; family JADFYW01; genus CAZRWX01. The sequence goes on from CAZRWX010000075.1 coordinate 8,126, forward strand.
CGCTTTGTCAGCATGACGCCCCCCTGCCATCCCACTTAAGGAAATTCTCCAGAAGCATAAGGCCCCATTTGCCTGAACGCTCCGGGTGAAACTGGCAGGCAACAATATTGCCGCAGCCAACTATGGAAGTAAAAGCCGTTTCACCATAAACCGTTTGGCCCAGAGAGTAACACCGCTCCGCTGGCGCCGGGTAATAACTGTGGACAAAATAGAACTCTGCCCCTGCGGGAATACTTTTAAATACCGGGTGCTGGCCGATAAAAGAGACCTGATTCCAGCCGATCTGTGGGATTTTAATAGGAACCTGAGATGTTGACTCAAACATTTTAGTAGAACCCGGTATAAGACCAAGACAACTGACCCCATCATTTTCTACGCTGGTATCCAGAATTATTTGGGCCCCAAGGCATATACCCAGAAAAGGCACGCCCTTATTTACAACAGCCTTTATAGTATCGGCAAGGCCCAGAGACTTGATTGTGCCCATTGCGGTACGAGCCGCACCCACCCCGGGGAATATTACCCGATCAGCTGAGAGAATAACCTTGCTGTCTGAGGTGACCTGACAGCGGGCACCCAGTTTTTCTACTGCCAGACGAACTGAAGTAAGGTTCCCGGCCTTATAATCTACAATAGCAATCATACATGCAATATTAGTTACTTCTTGTCTAAAATGTTTTTTTTAACCACAGAGACGCAGAGGACACAGAGAAATTCGGTTAAATATTATAAACTAAGCTTTGCTTTATTGTAAAAAACAGCATTTAAATAAATCAAAAACCACTTCTCTGTGTCCTCTGCGTCTCTGTGGTGAATTTTTATTACCATTTTGGACAGATACTAGTTACTTCAGCTCCTGAATTCAGTGCCGCTATTAGCGACGCTATTAGCGACGCTATTAGCGGCGCTATCAGCGGCGATATCAGCGCAACCTTTGTCACTTACATACAGGCCGCAGGCTTCAATAAGTTTAAAGTCATCCTCCGGCGAGCGACCCTGTGTTGTGAGGTAATGGCCTACCATAGCTGAATTGGCCCCGGTGAGAAACATCATTGACTGAAATTCTCCCAGGGTATTCTCTCGCCCACCGGCAATTTTAATTATGGACCTGGGAAATACCATACGGAAAACCGCCGCTATCTTCAATGCCTCCAAAGGCATAAGGAGTGAACTTTTTTCCGGTTGTATCCTGTTACCCTCTACGGGATGATAAAAGTTAATGGGCACACTCTCCGGCCGTAATTCGCGCAGCTCCAAGGCCAGCTCCGCCCTCTGTCTGAGAGATTCCCCCAGACCAAATATACCCCCGCAGCACAATTTCATACCGGCAGCTCGTGCCATTTCATTTGTTCGCCTCTTTTCTTCCCAGGTATGAGTGGTACATACCTGGGGGTAAAAACTGCGGGAGGTTTCCAAGTTGTGATTGTAAACTTTGGCGCCAGCGGCGGCTAGAGCTATGGCTGTACCGGCATCTTTTAAAATACCAAGTGAAAGATCAGGCTGTATACGCCCGTCATCTCTAATTCTGCCAAGAGCCTCGCAAATTATATCCAGACGTTTACCCGGACCGATACCCTTCCAGGCAGTGACAATGCCAAAAGAGCGCGCCCCGTTATCGGCCGCTTTCATCGCAGCATTATAGATACTGTCCACATCCATCAAATCATAAGATTCAACACCTGTATTGTGAGCCCCGGATTGCGAACAAAAAGCGCAGTCCTCGCTGCATTGGCCGCTTTTAGCATTAACAATGCCACAAAGGTGAACCCCATCTCCGCAAAAATGCGCTCTAACCCGGTTAGCGGCCGCAAACAGCTGCATGATATCCGGACCCTCGGCCCCCATTAAAGACGAAGTTTCATCTAAATTGATAAGGCCGCCGCGAAGAACTTTCCGCTCTAATTCCAGAATAGAATAGCTGTTTGAGGCCATATTATACTCCATTTTGGTAACCGGAACCCCTGGAGATTTTAGCCACAATAAGGTCTGCGCCAAAATTGACTTTACCTAATTTTAGACAAACACGGGAGCAGAAACTCTTGCCCAGGGGTATAAGGGTCTCAATTTCTATATTCATGTCCCCGCACAGGGTGAGGAAATCCTTAAAAGTAAAGAAGTGTATATTGGGGGTCTCCCACCACCTGTAAGGGAGCCCCTCAGTTACAGGCATAACGCCTCTTACAGCTAATATGAAACGATTATGTAAATTGCCAAAATTAGGGAAAACTAATATGCCCTTTCGGGCTACACGCAGCATTTCGCCCAGCACAAACCTGGGTTTTTTAAGCATCTGCAGAGTTTGGCTCATTACAGCATAATCAAATGTATCATTATCGAAAAGATCCAGCCCCTTGTCCACATCACCATTAATTACAGGGACATTATTAATAAGGCACTGGAGTATATTTTCCATCTCTATATCGATACCAAAACCCGTGATACCATGGGTAAGATAAAGATGATCAATAAGATCGCCATTGCCGCAGCCCACATCCAATATATGGCTTTCCGGCTCAATAAGACTCTCAATGTGCCGGTAATTACCCGAAAAGCCGAAGATATTTTTCATGTCCCCGGCAGCACTATGCTCACCTGCGGGAATGCGGCCTCCTGGGGTCTCTAAAGAACCATATTTTTTCAAAAATGAGTAGAGCACCTTGCTTAAATGGCCTACTTCCAATAAAAAAGCATCGTGACCATGAGGAGAGTCCAGCTCAATGAGCGATACTATTTTACCCAGTTTGAGAAGCACCCTGGCAAGTTGGCGGGACTGCTCAGGAGGAAACAGCCAGTCCGAGGATAATGATAAGAGGAGAAACTCACATTTAGATTCTTTAAAAGCATCTTCCAGAGAACCAAACTCCCTGACAAGATCGTATGTATCCATAGCATAGGTAATATGCAGGTAGGCATTTGCATCGAACCGGTCGATAAATTTATTTGAATTATAATTTAGGTAATTTTCTACTTCATAACCGGTTTCAAAACGCAGGGGGTCAAACCCGCCGTGGCGCTGACGCCCAAACTTGCTGCCCATGGAATCCGCTGAGATATAAGTGAGTAAGCCTATCATGCGGGCAAAGGCCAGACCCTTATCGGGTGACTGATCTTTATCGTAGTAGTCACCATTGGCAAAATTACTGTCACTGGCCAGCACCTTGCGGCCGGCAATTTCAAAGCCAAGGGCCTGGGGACTGAGATGAGCGGCGGCCGCTATACAAATACACTTATCCACTTTATCCGAATGCGCCACAGCCCATTGAATAGCCTGCATGCCGCCCATACTGCCACCCACCACAGCAGCCAGCCGCTTAATGCCAAGCTGGCCGATCAGCGCATACTGCGCTTCTACCATATCCTCAATGGTTATTAAGGGAAACTCGCTGCCATAAGGTTTGCTGGTTTTGGGATTTAAAGATGAAGGACCAGTAGTGCCCATGCACCCACCCAGAATATTAGAGCAAACTACATAATACCGTGTGGTGTCCAGCGCCTTGCCGGGGCCAATCATCTCGTCCCACCAGCCCGGTGCAGTATCCTCATCGGTATACCAGCCGGCCGCGTGGGCGTCCATAGTAAGCGGCGTACAAACCAGAACAGCGTTATCGCCAGCGGCATTCAGACTGCCATAGGTCTCGTAGGCAATATCAACCCGTTCCAGAACTCCGCCCTGTTTTAATTTGAAACCCTCTGGGCCAAGTGGCAAACCCATGTTTTGATGGGTTACATAAAGTTTGGAGGTATCTTCCCGGGACATTGGCATACATGTAAACTAAAGATTTAAACTCTTGTTAGTAAGTAGGAATGATAAATTATGAGCCGAATATTAACCAGTCTTGCTCTTGAGGCCTGTAAATTAAGATAACTACGTTGGTATCAGGTCATATTATGAACAAGAACTATCTAAATTTAGAGTGCAGATCTCATATTATGCGTTTTCCAAAAAATTTAAAACCAAAGAGCAAATTCTAAATCCCAATATCCAAATCCCAAACAAATTCAAAATCCATCCCGCATAGCGGGAAAAATCCAAAAAAAACGAATATGCATTATATCAAACCTATCCTCTTTTGTTTTTGTATTTGCCTCCAAGGATGTAAAGGCGAGGATAATTATTGTGATTGAGGCGTCGCCCGCCAATACGTGCTCCTTCAGATTCGTTTGGCATTTGGATTTGGGATTTCTCATTTGTTTGGGATTTAGGATTTTTATATTGGGATTTAACATGATTGCCTTAGATAATATTGAGCATAATATCAGGACTGGAATCTAAATATACCATATTGACATTTAAACATTTACCTGGAAAAGCCAATGCCTGAGCTGCCGGAAGTAGAAACCATAAAGAGGATTATAGAACCCGCCCTGACAGGCCGTGTCATCGAGAAAGCCCAAACCCGTTTACCCCGTATTACAGAACTTAGCAAAGGGGCGGCCTTAAAAAAACTTACCGGTCAACAGGTTGAAAATATAAGGCGTGCGGGCAAATACCTTATTTTTGAGCTTAAGGATTATACCATAATTTTTCACCTGGGCATGACAGGGCAGCTGATTCTCTCTGATAACCGTACCCAAAGGGCATCAATAAAACCTGTTGGTGCCAACAGCTTAAATAATACCCATATCAGGTTTCTTATTAAATTTCCCCAGGGCAGCACTCTGCTATTCCGGGATATCCGCACCTTCGGCCGTGTCATAATTTTAAAAGGCAGGCAGTGGTTACAGCATCCCCGTCTGGCCAGGCTGGGGCCGGACCCTTTGCAGCTTTCACCTGCTAATTTTAAGAAAAGGCTTTTACCTGTCACCAGCCGTCGCTCTATTAAGGCCATGCTTCTGGATCAGGCATTTTTAGCTGGCATCGGTAATATTTACGCAGATGAGGCCCTGTTTAATGCCAGGCTGCTACCATCTAAAACAGCCTGCGAACTTAAGAGCGATGAGTGGTCTAAATTATATACATGTATACGTCAGGTTTTAAACAAAGGTATCCGCAATATGGGCACTACGTTTTCTGATTACCGCAAACCCGATGGAGAGGGTGGTTCCAATCAGGATTATCTTCTTGTTTATGGTAAGGGCGGCGCCCCCTGCTCCCGCTGCAAAACAGTTCTCCTAAAAACGGTTGTAGCCGGGCGGGGTACTGTCCATTGCCCAAAATGCCAGCGCTGACTTATGTAGCGTTGCCGTGAGCGTGGACTACTGCGGGGTAATTAAAAAAAAACCTGACAGCACATTGTCCAATGAGCGGCTATTTAATGGCATGTCATTAAATAGCTTTTATTAATTCTTCGAATTAAACCGTAACTCATGTTCGCGCTCC
>CAZRWX010000076.1:0-13400 GCA_964603925.1 uncultured Bifidobacteriales bacterium
TCTCCATGGCTATTGGCTTTAACTTAACCCCACGGCCATTAAAGCAAATAGCCCCCTCCTGGACCTGGTACTCTGCCCCCGCTCTGCGCAGCCAGTTTAAGAATGACTGCAGATGCAGAGGGTCTGCACCTTGGATAGTTACCTCCCCACGGGAGGCTACGGCCGAAACAGCGAAAGACGCTGCCTCAATACGATCATTAATAACCCGATGAGAGGCCGGACGCAGCCGCTCAACACCATGAATAACCCAGGTCCTGTCAACCTCCTGAGAAATAATAGCGCCCATACTTTGCAGCAACAGCGCCAGGTCTACAATCTCAGGCTCAATGGCGGCATTTTTGATAACAGTTGTGCCACGAGCCAATACCGCAGCCATGAGAATATTTTCTGTAGCGCCCACGCTTGGATAAGGCAAGTCAACTTTGGCACCCTTAAGTTTATCTGCCGTAAAAAAGTACGAATTACCGTCAAAGACAGCTTTAGCTCCCAGGGCCTCCAGGCCCCTGATGTGGAAATCCACTGGCCGGGGGCCGATTTCACACCCGCCCATAACGGGTATACGCGCCTGGCCAAACCTGTGAAGAAGCGGACCCGCCATAAGGATAGGTATACGGTTAATGCCCGAATACTCCATGGGAACCTGATATTCACTGAGCGGCCTGGTATCTATACTTAGTATGGCCTTTTTAAGGTCCCTTTTAACCACACAGTTCAGAGAGTTAAGTATATCACTGGTAACCTCAACATCGCCTATTTGGGGAACATTTGAAAGTCTGGTAGTACCCAAAGCCAAAATTGAGGCTACCATTTGTTTGGTCACAGCATTTTTAGCGCCACGCACCTCTATTGTGCCATTTAAATAACGACCGCCTTCTATGATATACTTTTTCATAATTCCTGTCTTTAAACTAAAAATATATGCTTATGAGTATTATATAAAATACCGGTGTGAGTGTTCCTGCCCAATGGGCAGGCGTTCCTGCCCAATGGGCAGGCGCTCCCGGCTAAAAGACCGGCCTGCACTTCAGGATAATCAACAAATCATCAGACGCTATAGTACCCCCTTAGTAGCAAGACCATATGGAAACATCAATCACTAAAACGGGAGTATTGACCCATACTGGATTTAACAATTTGATGAAATTAGAGAGGTAAGGCTTGGATACTAATTAAAAGGCATCATACATTATCATTTCATCCTCCACACCCAGGTTGTGAAGCATGTTGATAACCGCACTCAACATCATTGGGGGTCCGCACATGTAGTACTCAATTTCCTCTGGTTCGGGATGATCTTTTAAGTAATTATCATGAAGAACCTGATGAATAAAGCCTACAGGACCTGTCCAGTTGTCCTCCGGCATGGGCTCAGACATGGCAACATTATAAGAGAAATTGTCGAATTTGCTCTTAATGCCATTAAAATCGTCCTGATAGAAGTCCTCTCTTGAAGAACGAGCCCCATACCAAAAAGTAACTTTACGCTTGGTCTCCTGAGTGTGGAATAAATCAAACAGATGAGAGCGCATAGGGGCCATACCGGCACCGCCGCCTACAAAACACATCTCGCGATTTGTCTTCTTTTGAAAAAACTCACCATAGGGACCTGAAATAGTAACCTTGTCGCCAGGTTTTAAATTAAAAATATAGGATGAAGAAATACCCGGAGGAAAATTGGTACGCGGAGGCGGAGTGGCAATACGCACATTGAGCATAACGCGGTTACCCTCTGCGGGGTGGCTGGCCATGGAATAAGCTCTGACTATGGTTTCATCATTTTTGGCTTTGTAATCCCAGATTTTAAACTTGTCCCAGTCGGGGTGATATTCTTTTTGAATATTAAAATCCCGGTAATTGATTTCGTATGGGGGTATGTCTATTTGAATATACCCGCCAGCCTGGAAGTCAAGATTTTTACCAGGCTCTAAATCCATAATCAGCTCTTTTATAAAGGTGGCTACATTATTATTAGAAACAACTGTTGCTTCAAATTTCTGAATATTAAAAACCTCATCAGGTATTTTAATTTTCATATCCTCTTTAACCTTGACCTGGCAGGCAAGACGCTCACCAGCCTGGGCTTGTTTGCGGTTGATGTGACCTTTTTCTGTTTCCAGTATTTCACCACCGCCTTCATGTATTTTGCATTTGCACATGCCGCAGGTACCACCGCCGCCGCAGGCTGAAGGCAGAAATACTTTCTGACTTGTGAGTGTATTTAAAAGGGTGCCGCCGGCGGGCACAGCCATAGCTTTACTGTCATCATCATTTATGATGATTTTACAATCTCCCTGCTTAACGAGCTTTTTTTCTGCCAGCGTTAACAGGAAAACGAGAAAGAGTATAACCCCGGTAAAAACTCCAACACTTAATAATACAAAAGGCATATATCCCTCAATTAGATGATTTAGTTATAAGCTAAGCCCGGCAAAGCACATGAAACCCATTGCCATGAGACCCGTAATGATAAACGTAATACCCAGGCCTCTAAGACCGGCAGGCACATTAGAATATTTGAGCTTTTCCCTGATAGAAGCTAAAGCTATGATGGCAAGTGCCCAGCCAACGCCAGAACTTGCTGAGAATACTGTAGTTTCTACGAATGTATAATTGCGCTGCACCATAAAGAGACATACACCTAAAATTGCGCAATTTACCGCAATAAGAGGCAAATAGATGCCCAGAGCAGAATATAATGCGGGGGTGTATTTGTCTAATGCCATTTCTACCAGTTGAACAAAGGCAGCGATAACGGCAATAAAAGAGACAAACTGCAGGTAGGACAAATCTAAATTGGGCTGACCAGCCCAACTTAAAGCGCCTTTGGCCAGGAAAAAATGATTAATGAGCCAGTTAAGGGGCCCGGTAAGGGTGAGTACAAACACTACAGCAATACCCAGACCAATGGAAGTTTTAACCTTTTTAGAAACCGCCAGAAAGGAGCACATGCCCAAAAACAGCGAGAGAAGAATATTCTCTACAAAAATTGATTTGATGGCAAGATTGACTAAATCCATATACTAATCCTCTTCTACCAGTTTGGGAGTTAATGATCTTTGAAGCCAGATTAAAAGACCTACAATAAAGAAAGCGGCCGGTGCCAAAACCATAAGGCCATTGTTAACATAGCCCCAGGAATAAACGAAATTTGGAATAACCTGGAACTCCAGAGGAGTACCGCCCAGTAGCTTACCGCTGCCAAAAATCTCCCTGATGGTGGCTACCACTAATAAAATTAAACCATAACCAAGACCATTACCGATGCCGTCTAGAATCGACCTCCAGGGGCCGTTAGCCATTGCAAAGGCCTCGGCGCGGCCCAGAACAATACAGTTGGTAATGATTAGACCCACAAACACACTTAAAAGCTTACTGGCTTCAAATACATAAGCTTTAAGAAACTGGTCTGCTACAATAACCAGAGAAGCCACAATAGAAAGCTCGACTATGATCCGCACTTTGTTTGGTATGAAATTTCTTAATAAAGAAATGAACATGTTTGAAAAAATAAGCACAAAGGTTAGAGCCAGCACCATAATCAGGCTGGGAAAAAACTTTGTGGTAACAGCAAGTGCTGAGCAAATGCCAAGAACCTGAAGGGAAATGGGATTATTGTCCCAGATAGGATCTGATATAAGCTTTCTCTCTTTTTTGCCAAAGAGCGGAGCTTTCTCCTTGCCTTTTGAACCGTTTTCAGAGGATGTCAATTCCTAATCTCCTGTTAATAATTCTAAAAATTAGTGGTACCAGTTTGCGCCCATTTTTTTTCAAAATAGGGACGATAACTTTTAAGCCCTGCTAAAAGTAAATCATTAACACCGCGCGCTGTCATAGTTGCGCCGCTGATGCCATCAACCATATTTTGCTGAACCTCTGCTGGGTATTCACTTACTTTACCCTTAACCACTTTTACGCTTACAAGCTCACCTTTATTATTGAGAATACTTTTGCCTTTATAATTGTCGGTGAACCATTTTTGATCAATTTCGGCACCCAGACCAGGGGTCTCCTTTTGTTCATAAAACGTAATGCCAGCAACGGTATGGCCGTCTTTTTGAACAGCAAAATAACCCTTAAGTAAAGACCACAGACCCATACCCTCTATGGGAATTGCGATAGTGCCGTTATCACGGCGGATGAACACCTGCAGGCCGCCGTCCGCAGCCTCATTACCTGTGGCATCGAGGTTTTGCTTCATGATTTTGTCATTATAAAGCTTGAGAAGCTCCTGGCTGGAAGCCGACTTTTGCTCCTCCCCATAAAGGCCTAAAACTTTTAAGACGTTTTTTTTCATTTCCATCTGGACATTGAAATCCTGTTTGGGTTGCAACAGCATGGCAGCCAGGGCCAGGCTTACACTGCAGACTACACATACGATAGTCATAAAAACGAAAGTATAAGTATTGTTACGCACGCTTGAGCCTCCTCTTAATATTAGCCTGGACTATGTAGTAGTCTATATGGGCGGCGAAGGTATTCATAAATAATATGGCCAACATAACACCCTCTGGATAAGCGGGGTTAAGAGAGCGAATGATGATAGAAAGAGCGCCTATTAAAAAACCGTAAACATATTTACCAATATTTGTGTCTGGAGCGGATACAGGGTCTGTGGCCATAAAAACCGCACCAAAGGCAAAACCGCCCATACAGAGGTGATAGTACCATGGCAGAACCATAAGACCTGATGAGTCGCCAGTGGCAACTGATTTGATAATAACAGCCACAAGAATACCACCAACAGCCATACTGCTCATAATACGCCAGCTGGCCACACCCGTAATAAGGAGTATGGCAGCCCCTATAAGGCAGGCAAGGGTGGATGTTTCGCCAATGGAACCTGGGATAAAACCAAGGAACATCTCCCTTAGACCATAGCCGCTCTTTTCCAGAGTGGCAATTACATTGTCGCTGGCAGTGGAGGCATAGGCTAAACCAAGGGGAGTGGCACCTGTAAAACCGTCTATGAGTTTATCTTTAGCGGCATTAAGGGGCACCCAGACCTTATCACCGGAAATTGCAGCGGGATAAGCAAAGAAAATAAAAGCACGGGCACAAAGAGCGGGGTTCCAGATATTCATGCCGGTACCGCCGAAAACCTCCTTGCCTATAACTACGCCAAATGATATGGCCACTGCCGCCATCCACCAGGGGAGGGTTGGAGGAAGAATAAGAGGGTAAAGCAAGGCGGTAACAAAGAAACCCTCGTTAATTTTATGACCGCGAACAATGGAGAATACTACCTCCCAGAAACCGCCCACAGCATAAGAAATTATAACCAGTGGAAGTACCGAAACTAAACCCTTCAGCATACAAGCACCAAACAGGACCTCCTGCCCCAGTGCAGTGAGTTGCTGGAAACCTGTATTATATATGCCGAAAAGCAAACAGGGCATAAGAGCCACAAAGACAACTATCATCAACCTTTTAAGATTTACGTTATCCCTGACATGAGAGCCAAAACCCGAGGTCCGGGTAGAAGGGGAGCGAAAGAATGTCTCCTGCGCCTCTAATAATGGCCAAATTTTATTAAGGGGACCACCAGGTTTGCCCTTTTCTTCGATAGTATCCAGTATTTTATGAATAAAATTCATAGAGAACTCAACTTTCCTTTTCTAAAAGATCCAGACCATCGCGAATGATGGAATCAACATTTGTTTTAGAAATACAGGCATAAGTGCACAGGGAGAAATCCTCCGGTGCACATTCAAACAAGCCCAATTGCTCCATTTCTTCAACATCCTGAGCAAGGCACGCCTTAATAAGGAAGCTGGGGAGAACATCCAGAGCTACAAGAGAATCGTAAACATGAGAAGCTACTATGGCGCGATCTTCCCCATTAAGGCAGGTGTCTATGTTGTATGTGCCGCCCCTGAAGGCCGATAAAAACATACGTGAGAAAGTAGGCTTGCTAAGACCGGGTTTCATCCACCCAAAGAGCTCTTTAGGGCCGGCCTCGGGAATGATAGTGATTGTAGAATTATAAAAACCCAGGTAACCTTTAACAGATGACTGAGTGCCGGTTAAAACACCACCGTTAATAATACGGACATCGCCGCCCTCAACCCTGTCTTGTATGATTGACTGGAGCTCTGCACCCAGACGAGTATGATAATACTGGCGCTGCCGGGCGGCAGAACCGCACAGAGCTACCAGCCTGTTAACAGGCAGCCTGCCTGTGAGAAAGAGTTTACCTATATCGGCTGCATTTTGAGCGTTGAGGTACCAGACAACATCACCTTTGTTGATTGGATCTAAATGCTGAATATGTGTACCCACATTGCCTGCGGGATGCGGCCCTGAAAACTGATGAGACTCCGCACCTTGAGCGCCGGAAATGGCTGGAGCTACATTAGCGGTGCGGGCATCTGAACATAAAAAGACCTTACCTGTGGTAAGCTGTTTAATAATATCTACACCAGCTTGAAATTCTCTCTCCCTGCCTTGCAGGAGGATATTGATATCGGCGGTATTTGGCTCAGTGTCCATAGCATTGATAAAAATTGATTTAGGAGCTTGACTGGGATTGGCTACCTTTGAAAAGGGCCGCTGGCGAATACAGGGCCACACCCCTGAGGCAAGAAGCTGCTGTTTGATGCGCTCTGCACCTAGAGAAGCAATGTCTTTGGCTTCAAAAGAATCAAAAGACTCAAACTCCTCCTCCTGGGACTTTTCAATGACGATCTCCAGTAACTTGCGGCGCTCACCACGGTTAATGGCGCATACAGTGCCCCCGGCGGGAGATGTAAAAAGCATTTGCGGCACAGCCCGATTAGACATTAGCGGTGACCCGGCTTTTACTTTATCGCCCTCTTTAACCTCAAGTTTGAACTTAAGACCATAAAAATCTGGAGGAAGCAGTGAGAACCGCGATGAATTGGCGGCGTTGGAGATATCTGCAGAAGGAGCACCCTCGATAGGGAGATCCCTGCCTTTTTTAATTTTAATTACTGCCATAAATGCTACTACAGGTTAAATAAAATATTGAGATTGATAAAAATATTTACGAAGAAATCTAAAATTATCACGGAACTTTTGCAGGGGAAATATTGCAGAATACCTTGGTGTGTGTCGGATATATCATTTGCGCTGCGTCCGGCTGCGAAAACGCGACTCTTCGTTGCGCTTTTTCGACGTAATTCGCCTTATTACGTCTGCAAAGCGCGCCTTGATCCGCGATTTCTCGCTCCGACTCGCTTTGCAAAGCATATATCCGACACACACCTAGAAGAAATAAAAAAAATATCGGGGCGACTGGATTCGAACCAACGACTTCAGCGTCCCAAACGCTGCGCTCTACCAAACTGAGCTACGCCCCGAAGACGAGCTAAAATACTACAAAGGAATTTAAGTGGCAAGCAAGTAAAGGGCTGTTATAAACTTTTGTTGTTATAACCTCTTATTAATAGCGGCCGCATGATGATAAAACCCCTCAGCCAGGGCTAAAGCTGCGATTTGGCTGCCATTTTTGATTAGAGCCTGCCGACTGTAATGAATATAGCTGGTACGCTTAATGAAATCATACACGCCCAGAGGTGAAAAAAACCGCGCAGACCCATTAGTAGGAAGCACATGGTTAGGCCCGGCAAAATAATCACCCACTGGCTCCGAAGAATATGGACCGACAAAAATAGCCCCTGCATTTTTGATATTTTTAACCATAGACTCGGCATTGGCCATCATCAGCTCCAGATGCTCAGGTGCGATAATGTTGGCCAGTTCACACCCGGTCTGCCAATCCTTAACAACAAAAATCTTTCCATATTTTTTTAAAGCCTTTGCCAAAATCTGCTTTTTAGGGGATGAATCGACCTGAACTTTGATGCATTCCCGGACAAAGATAGCCATTTCGGGTGAAGTGGTTATACAAACAGCGGCCTCATACCCGCTGCCATGTTCGGCTTGTGATAACATATCTGCAGCCACCCAGTCGGGGTCAGAGGTTTCATCGGCCATTACCAGCACCTCTGAAGGGCCCGCTATCATATCAATATCCACCTGGCCAAAAACCTCTTTTTTTGCCAGAGCTGCATAAATATTAGCCGGACCCACAATTTTATCTACCCGTTTAACCATCCTGGTGCCAAAGGCCAGCATGCCCACTGCCTGAGCCCCGCCAACTTTGTATACCTCACTAATGTTAAGCTCTTTTAGCGCAAAGGCCACTGCAGGATTAAGTGCCCGCCCAACAGGGGTTACAACTGCAATTTGCTCTACTCCGGCTACCTGGGCGGGTACTGCGGCCATAATTACACTGGAGGGATAAGTGCCGCTGCCGCCTGGGACATATACACCAACACGGCCCAGAGCCCGGATTTGCTGACCTAATACAACCCCCTGGCCAGCCTTGTGCCGCCAGGAGCTTTCACATTGTTTAATATGGAAAGCCCTGACATTGACTACAGATGCTTTTATGGCCTTTTTAACTAATGGGTCACACTTCTGAGCGCTTGCTGATATCTGAGCTGCGGTGACTGCCAGGGAGCCTTTTAAACCATCATATTTTCGGGCATAATCCATAACAGCCTGATGGCCCTCTTTTTGAACCCTTTTTAGAATTGTACGAACTAAAGACGAAATTTTAGCCGATGGAGCAAAATCCCGGTTAGTTATAACCTGGACTTCCTTATCATTGACAGATTTTATATTTGAAATTTTAATCATTTAATTAACCCCTGATAATTGCTCTTGAATATATTCCCGGGCGCGGAACTTGCGATTCTAAATATTCAGGTATTGCTTTCCAGGTGATTCAATACCTGCAACCGGTAATTGATGCCATCCATAAGAGCTCGCCAGGAGGCTTCTACGATATTGGTGGACACACCGATAGTGGCCCAGGAAGCAGGTTCTTTGCCCCCGTGATCATGAAAACGCACCCATACTCGCACTTTAGAGCTTGTGCCCTCGTTATCGTCCAGCACCCGGACTTTATAATCCTGCAGTTTAACATTATCCAACTGTGGATAATGAGGCCGCAGAGCCTTACGCACGGCCTTTGCCATGGCATCCACCGGACCATTGCCCTCAGCTGCAACATGCTCAACACGACCTTTAACCTTTACCTTGACTGTGGCCTCTGAATAGAGGCTGCCAGTATCCCTGTGCTCCTCAATGACACGATAACTTTGAACTTTGAAATGCTCCTTGAGCATACCCAGGGAACCTTGAACCAGAAGCTGAAAACTGGCATCGGCTGCTTCGAAATGATAGCCTTCCTGCTCCTGCTTTTTGATTTTATCCAGTATTTTTTTAACATCAGGATGAGACTTTTGTATGCCAGGCGCAATTTTATGGATTTTATCCAAAACCAGACTGCCGCCACTCTGGTTGGATACGATAAAATCTCGCCTGTTACCCACCACAGAAGGATCGATGTGCTCGAAACTGCGCCTTACCTTCATGACGCCATCTATGTGCGCGCCGCCCTTATGGGCAAAAGCAGCCTCCCCTACATAGGGCTGTCGGATATCCTCTGCCAGGTTGGCTATTTCGCTTACCCTTAAACTAAGAGCCCTTAAATCGCGTAAGCTCCCGGTGCTTATAACTTTGCGGCCCATTTTAAGCTGAAGGCTGGGGATGAGCGTAATGAGATTGGCATTACCACAGCGCTCACCATAGCCATTAATAGTACCCTGTACATGCTGGGCACCGCCTTTTACGGCCGCAAGCGTATTAGCTACCGCAGTACCGCTATCGTTATGAGAATGAATGCCAACTGGACACTTTAATACCTTTTGGATACGGGCTGTAATTAGCTCCACCTCCCAGGGCAGAGCCATACCCCCGTTAGTATCGCATAATACAATACAGTCAGCGCCGCCATCCCGGGCCACAGTAAGAGTTTTGAGGGCATATTCGGGGTTTTCCTTATAGCCGTCAAAAAAATGTTCTGCATCATAAATAACCTCTTTAAAGTTGTCCTTTAAAAAGGCCACACTCTCTTTTATCATGGAGAGATTTTCACGATTGGTACATTTTAATATTTCTTTGACATGCAAGTCCCATGACTTACCAAATATAGTAGCAGTATGGGCCTTGCTATTTACCAGATACTGGAGGCCCTTGTCTTTATTGACTGGTACACCGGGACGACGTGTACTTCCAAATACACAGATCCGGGCGGTTTTCCATTCAACCTCCCTGGCCTGGGCATAAAACTCAATATCCAGAGAATTGGTAGGATTGGGCCACCCACCCTCAATGTAATGTATACCAAAATCATCCAGCCATTGCGCAATGGCAAGTTTATCGTTAACGGACAGATTTAAACCTTTAGCCTGATTGCCATCTCTCAGAGTAGTATCATAAATTTTTACCTGTGAAGACATAAAGGCCCTATACCTCTACCAGCCAGCCGGCTTCATCTGGTATGTCGCCGTACTGGATACCCTGTAGATGTTTAAACAGCTTAACAAGATTGGGACCAGCCATATGCTCATCACCAAATGTCCATGTTTTATCACCCCGGGTAATAGAGTAAACGGGGGTGATAACCGCAGCAGTACCGCACGCACCCACTTCCTTAAACTTACTTAATTCCTCCAAAGCAATGGGACGCCTGCTGACTTTTAGATTATAGCCGCCTGCCAGAGCCTGCAAGCTGTTGTTGGTAATACTGGGTAGTATAGAGAGGGAGTCTGGTGTAACATACTCGCCCTCTCCAGTAATGCCAATAAAATTAGAAGTACCAAACTCATCAATATATTTGTGCTCCCTGGCATCTGTAAATAAAACGATAGGATAACCTAAGCCCTTAGCCTCTAGACCGGGCTTGAGACCCGCAGCATAATTACCAGCCACCTTTGACTGCCCTGTACCCTGAGAAGCCGCCCTGTCATATTTGTCCAAAACTACTGCCTTTACAGGATTAAAGCCGCTTTTATAGTAAGGACCAACTGGTGTAACAAGAACCGAAAACATGTAGGTGTCTGATGGTGCTATACCAATAGTTGGCTGAGTGCCGATAAGTACAGGACGCACATACAAACTGGCACCTGTGCCGTAAGGCGGTACAAAATCGATGTTTTCACGAATAGCAAGTTTACAGGCATCAATAAAAAGCTGCCGACTGGGAGCCTGCATGCACACCCTCTCCGCAGATGAGGCCATCCTGTCAGCATTTTTATCGGGGCGAAACAACATAATACGGCCGTCTTTGGTCTTAAATACCTTAAGGCCCTCAAAACACGCCTGACCGTAATGGAGACAGTTAGCGGCAATATGAATGGGAAAATAAGGCTCTTTTACTACGGAAAGAGAACCCCAGGCACCATCTTTGTATTCGGTTGAAACAAAGCAGTTGGTGGGTAAAAATTGAAACCCGAGACTTTCCCAGTCTAAATTCATAAGATAACCTTTAGACATGCTGCATGCTTCGACAAGCTCCGCATGAGCGGTGATTTGCATTTAAATAAACCCAATACCCGCTCATGCTGAGCTTGTCGAAGTACGAGCGGGTATTTCTCCAGAGAATGCATAACATATAACCTATAATGTAGTAACGGTATCGGCAATTAAATCACCGACTTCAGTAGTACCAAGACCCATCTGACCAGCCGCCATTGATTTGATTTTACCGCTCTCCAAAACCTTGTAAATGGCCTTGTCCACCAGCTTGGAGCCTTCCGGCTCTCCTAACACATCCAGCATCATACCCATGGCAGAGATAGCGGCCAGTGGGTTGATAACATTCTGCCCCTCGTATTTGGGAGCGGAACCACCGATAGGCTCAAACATGGATACACCTTCGGGATTGATATTGCCACCTGCTGCAATACCCATACCACCCTGGATCATGGCGCCTAAATCTGTAATTATATCACCAAAAAGGTTGGCAGTAACAATGACATCATACCACTCAGGGTTTTTAACCATCCACATGGTGCAGGCATCTACATGATTGTAGTCCTGTTTAATATCCGAGTAATCTGCGTCCCCGACCTCTTTGTGGGTACGAACCCATAAATCGCCAACATGTGTAAGAACATTACATTTATGAACCAGAGTAAGGGTTTTTTCCCGATTGCGTTTACGGGTAAGCTCATAGGCATACCTTACACAACGCTCTACAACTGGACGTGAATATGTCATAACCTGGGTGGCTACCTCATATGGAGTGCCGACCATGGAAGCCCCTCCGATACCTGTATAAATGCCGCCGGTATTTTCACGGACTATGACAAAGTCAATTTCTTTGGGCCCTTTGTCTTTAAGGGGTGTCCAGACATTAGGGTAAAGCTTGACTGGACGAAGATTAATATACTGGTCCAGTGCAAACCGGGCTTTAAGCAGAATGCCAAGCTCCAGGATGCCGGGCTTAACACTGGGATGACCGATAGCGCCCAGCAATATAGAATCAAATGTTTTTAGATCTGCGATAGCCTCATCGGGCAGAAGCTCACCTGTTTTTAAATACCTGTTTGCTCCAAAATCAAAATTCTGGGTTTCGTAGGTGAAGTTCTGCTTTTTGGCTACGGCGGCCAGGACCTTAACGGCTTCGCGGGCAACTTCCGGCCCTGTCCCGTCACCGGGCATTACGGCAATTTTATACACTATCTATCTCCTATTTAGTTATGTGGATTAAATTTAATCACTTTTTTCGCCAATTTACACTTTAGACCGCAATAAACGCCCTACGGTGTCATAAAGCCAACCTTTAACAGCTTTTGCTCCAAGATATTTAGCAGACAACTATCACTTAATACTGCAGCAGGGAGAGCCTATAGGATAAGCTTCTGCAGCTCTTTAAATTCAGGTGTACCAGCTTGCCGCAGCCATTCAAAAAGCACCATCTCAGTGGTGACAATATGAGCACCGCCAGCGGCCATACGTTCCAGAGCAATTTTGGAATTACCAGGTTCCCGGGAAGAAACAGCATCGGCAACCACACAAACCCACCCATCAAAATTTGCCAGTAAATCCAGTACTGTCTGCTGCACACAGACATGAGTTTCTATACCGAAAATAATAATCTGACGCTTGTTAAGTTTCTTAAGCTCTTCAAAGGCACCCTGGCAGGCGGTAGCACTGAAACAAAGTTTTTCCGCAGTTAATGACTCCCCCTCTGCATAGATATTAGCCAAATCAGGATGTGTGGGCCCCAGTGCCTTAGGATATTGCTCTGTTACCACAAGGGGAACCCCGAGCCGAACCCCGGCCTTAAGCAGAACACCAGAATTTTTAATCACCCTGTGGGAATCTGAAACTGCTTTTAGAAGTTTTTCCTGAATATCAATTAGAAACAAGACTGAATCGCTGGATTCCAGTAAGTTTTCGCTGCGCTTGTAATTGTTGTTGAATAATGACACGACTCCTCCATGTAAAAAAAAGTGCCCCGCTATGCGGGGCACCTGTAATTCAAATCATAATTTAGAACTTTACCTCTGAAGCATTACGAG
>CAZRWX010000077.1:0-13225 GCA_964603925.1 uncultured Bifidobacteriales bacterium
ATGGGCAGAGAACCTGCCCATATCCTGGACATGTGTCCAGCTCCCGGATTTTGGGACATTGAGTACCAGTAAAAGTCTATTCCGTCAATAACGGACACATAAAACCTGCCCCGTCAACGACGGGAACAGGGGGCTGAATCATCAGGATGCTTTAGCCAGGGCCTGGTCAATATCAGCGAGAATGTCGTCAATATGTTCCAAACCTATGGACAGGCGCACCATGTCAGGCGTAATGCCGCCCTCCTTTTGCTGCTCATCGCTAAGCTGGCTATGTGTGGTACTGGCCGGGTGAATGGCCAGGCTCTTGGCATCACCAACGTTGGCAAGGTGGGAAATAATATTAAGGCTGTTTATAAAGGCTTCACCCTCTTTAATACCGCCCTTTATTCCGAAAATCACCATACCGCCATGGCCTTTATCAAATTGTTCAGTGGCGTTGGTATAAGAAGGGTCACCTGGCAGCCCCGGGTAGCGCACCCAGCTTACCTGTTTGTGTTCCTGCAGAAATAAAGCTGTTTTTATGGCGTTCTGGCAGTGACGTTCCATACGCAAATGCAAGGTCTCCAAACCCTGGAGAAACATCCAGGCATTGTCGGGGCTAATGCAGGCACCCAGATTGCGCAGGGGCACCAGACGCATGCGCAGGATAAAGGCCAGGGGATTCAGGTCGCCCAGGTCGTGGGCATAGCGCAGACCGTGGTAGGATTGGTCTGGCTGATTATACAGGGTAAATTTTTCGTCAGTCCAGTCGAATTTACCGCTGTCTATTACTATACCGCCAATACCTGTGCCGTGGCCCCCCAGCCATTTGGTCAGGGAGTGTACAACTATGTCGGCCCCGTGCTCCAGGGGGCGGAAAAGGTATGGTGTATTAAAGGTGCCATCCACCACCAGAGGCAAGTGATGCTTATGGGCAATTTTAGCGATGGCGCTTATATTGACTACATCCAGTGTGGGATTGCCGATAACTTCTGTAAACAGCATACGGGTTTTCTCTGTAATAGCCTTTTCAAAATTTTGGGGGTCAGCGGGGTCTACAAATGTTGTTTTTATCCCCAGGTCCGGCAGGATAGTGTCAAACATGGTGTATGTGCCGCCGTAAAGGTTATTGGCGCTTACAACCTCATCACCCTGACGGCAGATATTAATTACCGAATAAAAGATACCCGAAGTACCTGATGCCAGAGCCAGTGCTGCTGCCCCGCCCTCCAGGGCCGCCATGCGTTTTTCCAAAACATCCTGAGTGGGGTTCATAAGCCGGGTGTAAATATTGCCCAGCTCCTTTAAAGCAAATAGATTTGCCGCGTGCTCCGTGTTTTTAAAAACGTAAGAGCTGGTGCGGTATATGGGCACACCTCGTGATTGTGTTGCGTCAATTTCCTGACCCCCGTGAAGGGCCAGGGTTTCAAAATGCAGTTTGTCGTTCATGTTGTTCTCCTTATTGTTTGGTTTATGGCCAGTTCATGAACTGGCCTTGCATACTTTGTTAGTCCTCAAAAACCCAGGTGGAAAGGTATCTTTCACCTGTATCGCATAATACAGTTATAATGTTCTTGCCGCGGTTACCGGGGCGGCTGGCAACTTGCATGGCAGCGGCTACATTGGCGCCGGCCGATATTCCCACCAGGATACCTTCGGTTTTAGCCAGACGGCGAGTCATGGCGCCGGCATCTTCAGATTTAATTCTAATAATTTCATCAATCAATTTTATGTTGAGTATATCTGGTACAAAGCCTGCCCCTATGCCCTGTATTTTATGTTTGCCTGGTGCTTCACCGGACAATATGGCGCTCTCATCGGGTTCTACAGCTACAATTTGAATATGGGGACTCTTATTTTTTAAAAATGTACCAACACCGGTAATTGTACCGCCAGTGCCTACCCCGGCTACAAATACATCCACTTTGCCATCGGTATCCAGCCATATTTCTTTGGCTGTGGTCTCCTGGTGGACTTTGGGGTTGGCGGGGTTCTTAAACTGCTGGGGCATAAAGCCTGTGGGCGTTTCAGCCAGGATTTCTTCGGCTTTGGCAATAGCCCCCTTCATGCCTTTATCTCCCGGCGTTAATACTACGTCCGCCCCAAGTGCTTTAAGAAGTTTGCGCCTTTCGATGCTCATGGTGTCTGGCATTGTGAGTATGCATTTGTAGCCCTTGGAAGCTGCCACAAAAGCAAGACCGATGCCAGTATTACCGCTGGTGGGCTCTATAATTATGCTGTCTTTTTTTAAATCACCAGAGGCCTCTGCTGTCTCAATCATGGCTTTAGCTATGCGGTCCTTAACACTGGAGAGGGGGTTGGCACACTCAAGTTTGGCCAGTATGTTGGCGCCAGACTCCTCAGATAAGGACTTAATGCGTAAAAGAGGGGTGTTCCCCACTAAATCTGTAATTTTATCGGCTATATTCATGTCGAACTCCTGGTTTTAATAATTTCACAATTAGTCGCTTAATTTAACTCAATATACAGATGTGTCTTTCTAATCAAAAAAAGACCCATATAAGGGTCTTTTATGATAAAATTAGAAAGAAAATTTCTGATATTGATGGGTATGTTATCCTGAATAATGTTAAAAAAAGCGATTTTAGACCAAATTCAATACTACCTGTTTGCGGTAATTATATATTCTAAACAAAAGAAGGAGGCCTTATGGGCAAAAAGAACGAAAGCAATATTACCAAAACAATTAGAGAGACCATTATTAAGGCGGCAGAAGCTGGAGAAGACCTTTCTAAAATGGTGTCTGATGCTACCAGGAAGAATGTCCAGGATGCTCTTAAAAGAACAGCCCCCACCCGGGAAAAGGTGGAGTCCCTTTCAAAAGACGCAGTACAGGAGGTTATGGATGCTGCTAAAAAAGCCAAACTTAAACTGGCTGAATTTTTTAATAAGGGTATTCCCAACAAGGCCGATTCCAAAGGCGCCCAAGCTCTGGAAAAGGCGAAAGATGCCACAGAAAAGTCGTTAAATGCCATAATAGAGGCTAGCGAAAAAGCTGCCCAGGTAGCCAGGGACGCTATCCGGGGTGTAGTTGAGGGCGTAAACGAAGTTATGGACAGAAAAAAGCAGAAGCCTGCTGCCAAAAAGAAGACGGTGAAAAAAGCAGCAAAGAAGGCAGTGAAAAAAACGGTAAAAAAAACAGTTAAAAAGGCTGTTAAGAATACAGCTAAAAAGAGCTGATTTCATCGAGTGTCTGATAACCATAATATGCTAATTAGTTTGGAAACTTTTTACGGGGCGCCACAATCAAATACCCTGAATAAGGATGTATCCTTATTCAGGCCATCATCAAGCACTACAGCCTGTACACGGATACTCCTATGATGCACTTGCTCGACTGGTTTGTACTGTTTTTGTATCTGGGGCTTGTGTGCTTACTGGGTGTTTACTTCACCCGCCGTAACCACAATTTTAAAGCTTATATGTTTGGTGGCGGCAGTGTGCCATGGATTGCTGTGGGCATATCCTTAATAGCCACATCAGTAAGTGCCACAACTTTCCTGGGGAATCCGGCTGACGCTTTCGCCAATAATATGACTTACCTGATGTGCAATATTGGTGGAATTTTATCCCTTATTGTAATAAGTGTTGTTTTTATCCCCAAAATCAGGGGTTTAAACGTGCAATCTGCTTATGAACTTCTGGAAATTAAATTTTCCCCCGCGGTGCGTAAATTCGCTTCCGCGCTATACTGTATGCATTTATTGCTACGGACGGGGATACTTCTATATGGCCCAGCTCTCGTCCTGGCAACTATACTGGGTATTAATATATACATGGCTATCCTGCTTATAAGTTTACTGGCTATTCTTTATACCCTGTTTGGCGGTATCCGGGCTGTGATTTGGACAGACGTCCTGCAGTTTGTGGTTTTATTGGCGGGAGGCATTATTGTATTGTTTGTGGCCTCAAAAGGTTCCGGGGGGATCTGTGAAATGTGGTCTCTGGCATCAGAGGCTGGTAAAACGAAATGGCTGGATTTTTCCCTGGATCCGGGTAACGCCCGAACGTTTTTATCCGCCGGCATTATATATACCGTTTTTGAGGTGGCTATTCGCGGCTGCGATCAGCAGTTCGTGCAGCGTTATCTTTCCACAAAAAGTATAGCAACTGCCAACTATAGCTCAATCCTGTCTGTATTTCTGGGCATCCTGGTGAGCGTGCTGTTTTTCGCGGTGGGTGCTTCTTTATATGTTTATTACCGGGTATCTCTGACAGACGTCCTGCCAGAAGGTATATCCACTAATGAAGTTTTCCCGTTTTTCATTTTGCACAGCCTGCCTGCTGGTGTTACGGGGTTGATGGTCGCCGCCATAATGGCGGCGGCCATGAGTTCTCTGGACTCCGCTCTCACCGCCTTGTCTAATACCTCGGTCATGGATTTTAAATTCTCTTTTAACAGGTCAACCAGGGAAGGGGACGATAACCTTTTATACAATGCCAGGATCTGGATTGTTCTCTGGGGCTTGCTGGGTATTGGGGCTGCCTTTATTTGTGTTGCTGGAGAGAAATCTCTGCTTAGTAAGGCTCTGTTTTTTACCTCACTTTTTACAGGGCCGCTGTTAGGAATGTTTATTTTCGCTTTTTATATTTCACATGTTAACTCAAAGGCCGTGCTGTACGGTTCACTGTTTGGAATGTCGAGCCTGCTTCCTTTTTCAAATATTCCTTATATTTCCCCAGATTTTTGGAGCCCCGTTTACAACTTTTCCTGGCCCTGGAACCCCTTAATATCCCTGACAGCTACCGTAGTTGGTATACTTGCCATAGACTCTTTGTTCTTCCGCAAAAAAAGGTTGAACGAGGCGCTCGGATGCCTCACAGAAAGAGAACGTACTGGCAGCGCGTCTAATGATATATCTTAGGCCTGGCTTTTGGTTACCTATCTTACCCGCCCTGTTGCCAGTGAACATCTCCTTGCCTTTTACCGCAGGGTGTACCCCGGGGGCCCAGGCTGGCGTTCTATTGCAGCCGAAGTACCAGGCCGGGAGGCTGATGGCATTAACGCCCGCACATTTATAAACATCTTTCTGGGGGTTGTAATTTCTAACTGCTTTTTAATTGGCACAGGCAAATGGATACTGGGAGCCCCCTGGGTTGGAGTGAGTGTGCTGCTGCTGGCTTTTGCTGCGGGGGCTGGTCTGTATCGTAGTTTAAGGACGACCGGGTGACATCTTCTTATAAACCGCAAAAGTCCTCTTTGCCATATCGGATATTTTTACCACGTTACTGCCCTGGAGAGATGTATGCAGGGTGTCATGAAGACGCCCTGTCCATTTAGCCGGTATAGCCCGCTCACCAGTCATCATGCCCACAATGGAGCCTACAGTGGCGCCGTTGCAGTCGGTGTCGAAACCCGGTTGTACGGCTTTGCAAATTGAGTCACCGAATTTGCCTTTACCCCAGAGCAGGGCCACTGCGCAGATTACGGCATTGGAGATGGTATGACACCAGTCATGGAAGATTGTGTCGTCCCAGATAGAGTGGATGCGCTCAATGGCCGTGTCGTAGGTTATGCCTTCATGGTACCATTCAATCGCCTTATCCAGTTTGTCATAAAGACGGCTGGAAACGGGGATCTGGGCCATACCTGCCTTCACTATTACTTCCATATCGTCATAGACTGCCGCTGCCGCTATGCAGGCGGCCGCCCACATCTCTCCATAGATGCCATTTTTTATATGGCTTATACTGGCATCCCGCCAGGCAAGTTCTGCTGCCAGAGCCGGATTGCCGGCGGCGCAAAAAGCAAACCCGTCAGCGCGGATCTGGGCGCCTATCCACTCCCTGTATGGGTTGCGGTACAGTGCGCTTTGAGGCGGAGGCATCTCCGCCATAAAGTTGCGGTAGGCCACCCTCTCTGCTGTGCAGGTAGCCAGAGCCGGGATGTTAACCAGCCAGAAGCTGGCTACATCCTCAGGCGTGAAACTTTTGCCTTTTTGCTCCATTATCATAAGGCCAGTTGTAGTATAATTGGTATCATCATCTATGGGCATAAAAGGTACAGTACCAATGTATGAGGAGTTGTATATGTTTTTGAACTTCTTTTTTAAGGCGGGTTTGTCAGGGTACTTTATATAAGCGCGCAGGGGCCATTGACCTGTGGCTTTTAAAAATGGCCACAGTTCATGCCGTTTTTGGCCCTCTACGGGCTTGCCCAGGTAACAGCCAATGCAGCGGCCCAGCCAGGCCCCATGCAGCTTGTCATACATGGCTTTAGGCCCTGGATTTGTTGGTTTGGGCAGGCGCTTTTTTGAACGTAATTTTTTAATGCCTATTAAATCTGAGGGCTCACTATAATGGTAGCCTTTTTTGAGGGGAAGGTTTATGGTCATATCCAGGAGCTGAGCGGCCCGGGCCTGATTACGCGGATTCTGCAGCTTATCGTTGCCAAGAGAGATCAGCCTGTTGAGTTGAGGCATTATACGGGAAGTGTCTTTGCCCTCTTCGACTAATTGGGCTTTTTCTGTTTTTAAATCTGAAACATCAATGTGCAGCCATATGTTGCTTAATAATTTGGCCATTTTATCCTCTTTTGCTTTATGGTGCTCGAGAGTAAGGAGTTCTCTATTGACCAGTCATTCCGGCTTGTCCGGAATCGAAATTTCTTAAAAAAAGAAGATTCCAGACAAGCTGGAAGGACTTTTTGGGGCTTTTTTGAGAAATCCTTACTGTCGAGTATGGTGTTTAATTGTATAATTAAATATATGGTCCATATTAAGTTAAAACAAAGCAAAATAGACCTAAAATGAGGCAAAAACAACCATTATTGGAGAACATTCTCCTGGAATCAGTCCTACCGCCGGATTTCCCCGTAAACTGCGGTCTCGATTTTATTCAAAGCGATAAGGCAATCCTCTTCCTTCACAAACACAATTACCTGGAGCTGGGCTTTTGTCACAGCGGTTCAGGCGTATTTGTGGTGGAAGATAAAATACTCCCATATACTACAGGGGATGTTGTAATCATTACCTCAAAAGAGATACACCTGGCCCAGAGTCGTAAGGGCACTACCAGCCGCTGGACGTGGGTTAATGTGGATCCTGTGGCCATATGCGCTGGTATATCTGGTATAGATGTATCCGGTATTCAAAACTTGCGCGGCAGCGGCTTTTATAATATCCTGGAGCCTGCCTCCCGCGATCTTGTTTCGGGTATGCTGGTACAGGTTATAGGCGAATTTCGTAACAAAGCAGGCCCTAATCGCATTGTGGTAAAGCATCTCCTTATCGCCCTGCTTGCGTGCCTGGCTGGTTTAAGTAATACAGTGCCTGTACCGGAGCAAAAGCCCGGCCGCAACAGGCTGTTTCCCGCCCTGGAGTATATAGGCAATAACTATCATCAGGAAATATCAGTGGGTGTGCTGGCAAGGGCCTGTTTTATGAGCCTTACTCATTTTCGGCGGAAATTTCGGGCTTCTATGGCTATATCTCCCAGCCAGTACATACACTCAGTCCGGGTTAAAATGGCGTGCGTGGAGTTAGGCAGCAGCAGCAAGTCAATTTCTGAAATTGCTTCCGACTGCGGCTACCCCACTATATCTTCTTTCAATCGAAAGTTCAGGGATATTACGGGGACATCGCCGGCCCAATGGCGTAAAAGGCAGGCTTAAGTCCTGCACTGAGGTTTTTTAAACTAAAATTAATCTGTAATGAAGATACTTTTCCAGGACGAATATATTGTAGCCATAGATAAACCAGCCGGGCTGCTGGTTCATAAAACTCCTATTGCCAAACACGAAACAGAATTCGCCGTGCAAATACTCCGGGATATTATCGGAAGGCGCGTTTACCCCATTCACCGGTTGGACAAGCCCGCCTCAGGTGTTTTATTATTTGCCTTTTCTCCGGAGGTTACCGGTGTTATGTCTCAGCTTTTTATGACAGGCAGTATCGAGAAGTCATACATGGCCGTTGTACGGGGGTATACAGAAGCTTCCGGTATTATTGATTATGCATTAAGCAAAATTGTAGATAAGTATGGTAAGTCAGTTATTAAAAAGGATGAAAAACAGGAGGCTGTCACCCATTATAAGTGCCTGGCAAAACTAGAGGTTCCTTACCCGGTAGACATATACCCTACCAGTCAATATTCTCTGGTAGAGTTAAAGCCCAAAACAGGGCGCAGGCATCAGCTGCGGCGTCATCTTAAACATATCTTTCACCCCATAATAGGGGACAATAAGTATGGTAAAAGTAGGCATAATAATTATTTTCAAAAAGAGTTTAATTGCGAGCGATTATTATTGTCAGCGGTCTCGCTAAAGTTTGTACACCCTTATACCGGGGCACCCATATATCTCCATGTGCAGCCTGATGATTCGTTTTTGTCTATAATCAAAAAGTTTAATTTTGATGTGGCTGAATATTTGAGGCAGGGGTGGTAAATTAATGCCCTTTATTATCAAACACCCATATTATTTAAAAGGCTAAAAAAACAATTTATCTATCTTCTTAAGGCTCATGTAGACCTTTTTTTGCATATTATTGGAGATACCATATACGTCGGCCAGGTTACGCCATTGGCTGAGCGGTTCCTTTACTTCTGTAATAATGGAACGCCAATTCTTGATATCAAATTCAATTGCCAGAGTTTCGGCATCTTTTATGGAGGGGTTAGACGCTGCCCCATTTACTGTCATGGAACGTGCTCCATCCATAGTTTGAGAAAAGGAAAGATCATATGCGGGCGAAAGGCTCCAGGAGCCTTCAGAGTCCATAATAAAGGATATGTTTTTTGTATGATCGTCATGGTTTCCTGATAATATATTGAAGATCATGCGGCGGAATAATTGTGCTAATTGACGATTATCCCTTGATAACCCTTTGAGGAGTCTGAAGGCCTGGCGATAATCAATAACTTTATCGGCATAATTAATACCCATCATGCCCGCCATGCTGTGAATATGATTTCGGGACCCGTCATCATTTACATCAAAACGGCGTATTATATAATATGATGCGCTTTGCCGGGTAAGCAAATATGTTGGCGGTATACATATACCAGCCTGACTGGCCATTAGAGAATAGATATATTCCATATTCTGGGTTTCATCATTGGCAGTTGAAGGTACCTTAATAATTGCGGGTATATCCCCCTTTTGAGGTGGCAGGCCATAAGTACATTGCTTTGTTTGCGGATTAAAATGAATGAGGAATTTAGGATACATACCACCAGCAGACCCGCCGGTACGGCCCAGGCTGGCTGATACCGCGCTCACATCCCCTTTAAGCACACCAATGGCGGCCTTTCTTAATTTTGCCAGATCTGATATTTTGTTCCCAAACTTTTTAAATTTTATTGATGGCTCATAGGAAAGCGCTCCAATGCTAAAATGCCCTATATAGGCCAGCCTTTCAAATGGATGGGGATATTCAATCCCAATTTTGTGAAACCACAAATCTTGTACTTTCCTGCCCCAGGTATCAGGCAAAGAATCGGCAAATACACCGTGCAGTCCATAGAGAGGATCATCCGGATATTTTTGACGATCTGCGCGGAAAATGCCTTTTTCCAGGGGCAACTGAATGGGAGAGAGCGAGAAGCCGGCCCCTAAAAATGCCTCATCATATTCAAAAAGCGCCCGATGATCCTGAGCGGAATATACAAGCCGGCCTGCTTGTACCGGATTATTATGGAAAACATTCAAGTATACATCAAGCTCATTTATCATTTTTACGGACCCGGGTATTTTTTTCTGCTATTATAACTTCATCCATTTTCCACCAGTCGCGATCTTTGAATGCGTCTATGATTTTATGCTCCATGCGATATACAAATAGAAGTTTTAAAAGATTGTAGAGGGTAATGACACCTCTAGTTTCCAGATTTTGAACGGTACGAGGGCTTAGCCCGGCACGCCTGGCAGCCTCCGCTTGAGTAAACCCCACAGCCACCCTCCTGGACCGAAGGGATTGCTGTAGCTGGCTAAGAATTTCTTTTTCTGTGTAGAGAGATATTTGACTCATATTAACATTATAATGCTAATTAAGAGTAAATACAATATTAAATAGCAATATAATGTGAAATAAGTGATAAACTCAGAATTTGGCAAAAATTAATGGCAACTGGGGTTGGATCATAAACAACTTAAACTAAACCACAACTCGTATTGTATTATCCCCATACTTTACAACCATGCCATCACGGAGCTTTCGCCCTTTGCGGGTTTCAGTTACCCCATCCACTGTAACCCCCCCCTCTTCTATGGCTTTTTTAGCCTGGCCTCCGGAGTCTGATACTCCGCTGGCCTTAAGAAGCTTGCTAAGCTGAATATATTCACCTGAGATCTTAAAAGTTTCATCCATTTTCTAAATACCAAAGTTGAAGATTGTCTGCTATTATGTCAAGGCCGTATTATCCCCATAATCAAAAAAAATATTGATTCTAAAATCAACTCCAAAATATTTTGCTCTACCCATGCTGTCTCCAGCGGAACCCGCGTCTTATTCTCCGAATCCACCAGGGAGTATCGTAGTTATTTACTTTTCGCTCTCTCTGGAATTTCTGTTTACAGCGCATGCTACCCCAAGAAACTTCATGGCATCTGCTATGTTATTGAATATTCTGAAATCATACCCCATATTCCGTACGTTGAATTCCCAGAATTCGGCCATTTGGCGGTAACCCTTTTCTACGATAATGGCCATGCTCCATTCCTTCATATTCTGGGGGTAGCCGCTTTTATAAGATTCTATCAAGTCTATTATTAGCAACAGGCTAAGGGGCTTTTTTAGATCTAGTTCGTCCACTATAATCTTGTTAAAGCCGCTTTTGGCGATTTCTTCACAATATCGCCTGTGGAGGAGTTTGAGTTCCTCAAGTTCTTCAACCATACCTGAGCTTGTGATCAGCAGGTAATCGTCCCGGTGACTAAGAGTGAAACCTAATTCCATAATGCGCACTAAGATTATAGCAATATATATCCGTATTTGGTAAAGATTTTTAAAAGTCCTTGAATTTGGCTGAATTTGGCCGATTTACGAAGAGTGCGGTTATTGAATTCGCTCGCGGCAGGTGTTCGGGCAGACAGTCAGAAAGTTAATATTTTCAAGCCCACCTGCCGGCTATCGCTGTGTCGCAGTAGGTGCATTTGCCTGACTTAATATTCATATCCGTAATCATAAAACCAATGCGCTCAATAACAGCCTTTTTACAATTATGGCAAATGGTATTAGCGCCGGCGCCGTCAGGGGCGCGATAGTTGCCGATATATACATGATGAAGGCCCTCCTCTATAGCAATGTCCCTGGCCTCTATCAGTTTAGAGGGCGGAGTAGGGGGGAGGTGATCCAGTTTAAACTGGGGGTGAAAGCGTGAAAAATGCAGGGGGTTATCGGCTCCCAGCTCAGATTTAATCCATTTACACATTTTGCGGATCATGGCCATGTCATCGGTATAGGTGGGTACTATAAGAGTGGTGATCTCAAACCACACATCCCGTTTTTTTAACAGGAGCAGAGTTTTGAGAACAGGCTCCAGTTTGCCGTAGTTAAGCTTTTTGTAAGTATCATTGCTGAAAGACTTAAGGTCTACATTGGCAGCATCCAGATATTGACAATATTCCCCCAGGGGGTCGGGGTTTATGTAGCCGTTAGTTATCCAGACATTTTTTAACCCTGCCTCCCTGGCCAGGCGGGCGGTATCTATCATGTATTCAAAGACAACCGAAGGCTCGTTGTAGGTGTAAGCCATGGAGAGGCAATTCTTAGCGACAGCGGCCTTTACGGCCTGTGGCGGATAGAGGCTGTGCCGGGTTAGTTTTTCCGGCTTGTTTTGGGAAAGCTCCCAGTTCTGGCAGTTGAGGCATTGAAGGTTGCAGCCTGCAAAACCCAGGGAAAATGCGCTGGTGGCAGGGTGAAAATGGTAAAGGGGTTTTTTTTCTATAGGGTCTACATTTATGGCGGAAGGGTTGCCGTAAACCAGACTGTAAAGTTGGCCGTTTTTATTTACCCTGACCAGGCAGCGGCTGCGGGCTTCCGGCTCCATTTCGCAGCGGTTGGGGCAGAGGGTGCATATGACCTTGTTACCCAGGATGGTGTAGTGGCGTGCCTCCCGGGACCATTCCCACAGCTGCCTGGGGGCCCCCCGGGGCATTACTTTACGTTCAGGAAAATTATCAAAAAGACCGCTTAATAAACCAGCATAGGCCTGCCCGGTTAAAGGTAACGCCGCCGCGCCGCACATAAGGGTTTTACAAAACCCCCTGCGGGTGTGATTGCTTTTGTATTCAGACATTAATGCCGCAATGATTATACTGTATTAAAATTTAAATAATGAAGAGACTGGCCAGCGTATTTAATTTGTGTCTGTTGGGAAGCTAATGCCCGATGAGCATTTTCACATCCTTGCTTCGACTAAGCCTGTCCTGAGCCCGCTCATGCTGAGCGTCTGCTGGTTTATCAGCTGACAGTCGAAGCAAGGGCTCCGGTCTGCGTCCGCCACGGCGAACTTCGGCCCGGCAGGCGTGCTAATCCGTCCTTTCGGATTAGCTTTAAAGAATATGCTTAAAGCATATTCTGGCACGATGAGCGGGGGACATGCTCCGCCGGTTTGTTAGAACGTATCCGCCTAAGGCAGATTCGTTCTAACAACAGCCAGTGGCCGCGCCTGCCATAGCCCGGGCGTTTTCAGGAGGTACATTGGGCAGCAGGGCTTCATGACTGGGACTTATGACCAGCCTGGGACCCAGAAGTCTTTTCACCCTCTCTACCTCCTCACGGACCTTTTCGGGGGAGGCGTTTACCAGTAAATCCTGGGTATCGATACCGCCTATAAAGGCAATCTGCCCCTTGAACCGGCTTAAAGATTCAGCATCCATGTTAGATGCCAGTGCCTGTAGAGGATGTAGTGCATCTACGCCCATTTTAATAATGTCGGGGATAACGCGGGATATGGCCCCGCAGGAATGAAGAATAACCTGATAGTTGTAGCTGTGGGCCTGCTCTGTCAGCTCCCTGAAATAGGGAAATACAAATTCCCCAAAGTGAGCGGGGCTTATCTGTAAATCATACTGGGTGCCAAAATCATTACCGAAAAAATAACCGTCCATTAAATCCCCCGCCTGCTCAAAGAAGCGCTTGTTGGCTTCCAGGTAAAAATCCACAATGTGGCGTGTAACCGCATGCACAACATCGGGATTAATACACATCTTGAGAAAATAATTTTCCATACCAAAAAAATCTGCCAGAATATGGTAGAAGGGGCTCCAGAACCCGCTGGCGCG